>CAYMFQ010000147.1:0-11075 GCA_964389335.1 uncultured Granulosicoccaceae bacterium | reverse complement strand
TTAGGCAGGCAATAAATCGACTGGCCACCAAGACCCTCCGCACAATACAGCGGCAGTTGCTCATCGCCACGTATCCACCACTGGTAACCGTAGCGCGCAACCGGATACGAAGACGGCTGCGTTTGTGCGTGCAGACTGTGCGCTTCACTGTAGGGTGTCCACATGCGCTTAATCCACTGTGCGGATACCAGTTGTTTGCCGTTACTGACACCATGGTCGATGCATAACTGACCGATGCGAGCCATGGCCCGTGGCGACAACGATAACCCCCACCCGCCAATGGTAACGCCGTTTGAATCCGCCTCCCACGTGTATTCATCGATACCCAGTGGCGTGAACAAATGCTCCGCGGCGAAGTTCACCGTGCGCTGACCACTGTGCGCCTCAATCACCGCCGATAACAGATGCGACACCGCGGAGTTATACTGAAACTGCCCCGCCTGTGACTGTTTTACCGGCAGAGATAGCGCAAAGGCAACCCAGTCTGGCTGTTGCATCATGCGGCCAACCATCGGCTCAAGACCGGCGCGCGCGTTACGCCACAACAAACCAGGTGTCATTGACAGCAACTGATGCAGCGTTACCTGTGCGATGTCTGCATTTTTGTTAAACACCTGTTTATACGCGGGCAGCAACTCCGCGAGAGGTTGCTCAACTTCAATCAGTGATCGATCTACCAGTTGCCCAACCAGCAACGCGACTACACTTTTGGTAACGGAATGTATCGGCGCTATGCTATTGGACGCATCGACACTGCTGTCGGCCGACGTTGTCGTGCTTTTGTTGTGATAATCACACGCGCACAGCAGGTTGCCATCTTGCATCAGCACCACTGAGCGCAACGATTTATAACGCCGCGCTATTACCGACTCTGTGTCGGCAAGCATTTGATCGATAGACGGGCTGCCGCTATGCATGGTCAGACTTGCAGGTAGCTTCCAATCAGTGACTTCTTAAGCCCTGCAAGCTTTGTCGGTGTTCCACTGGCGATCAGCTTGCCACCGCGCTTACCACCGCCCGGCCCCATTTCAAGCAACCAGTCACACTGGGACAGCACACCCGGATCGTGCTCAACCACGATCACACTGTTGCCAGCGGAGACTAATTCCTGCAGCAGTTCCATCAGCCTGGCGGTATCGTACAAGCTGAGCCCGGTGGTCGGCTCGTCAAGCACATACACGCAGTGTTGCTTGTTGCGCGTGCGGCCAATCTCCTTTGCAAGCTTGATGCGCTGAGCCTCACCGCCACTGAGTGTGTTGGTGGGCTGCCCCAGCGTAATATAGTCCATACCGGTGCGTGCCATAACATCAAACATGCGACTGACGGGTTGATCGTCTGCAAACAGGTCTCTCGCATCTGCAACGGTTGCCGCCAGTACATCGGTGATGTTGTGGCCGTTGTACTGAACCTCCAGTACATCGTCCTGATAGCGCTGCCCCTGACACAGATCGCAGGGATAAGAGACCATCGAACCACCGAGCCACATGGTGTTATAACCGTTGCCGTGGCACTGCTCGCAGGCACCCACTGCGTTAAATGAAAAATGCCCGGCCGTCATACCGGCGCTTTGCGCCTCAGGTGTTTTTGCAAACCGGTTGCGGATACGATCCCACACGCCGAGATACGACGCCACGGTAGAATTGGCACGGCGGCCGATCGGTTCCTGTGAAACTTCAATACAACGGTCAAGAATCTCAGTGCCGGTGATACCATCAAGCACCGGTGCCACGCGAGTCAGGTTAAGTGTATCCGTTTCAACTGAAGCAGCAGTGTCTTTTGAATCTGCGGAACGACCAGCTGCGGTGCGATTACTTGTCGGCTTGTCTGTATCAGAGTCGCTGTCATCGCTGAGACGCTGCGACAACACCGGCACCAGTGTGTCGGCGATCAGCGAACTTTTGCCGCTGCCCGACATCCCCGCAACCCCCACCAGCACACCCAGTGGAATACTCACATCCAGGTCATTGAGGTTGTTGGTGCTGACACTGGATAACAGCAGCGATGGTGTAGCGCGGTTTATCACGCGCGCCTGCCCCGCATTAGCGTCCTGTCTGCGAAACTCCTTTCCCGACAGCGACTGCTTACAACGCAACAGTCCTTTCAGAGTACCCTCAAAGACGACTTCACCACCGAGCCGACCGGCCAGCGGCCCCATGTCGATAATATGATCAGCCGCCTGTACGGTTTGCGAATCATGTTCAACCACAATGACGCTGTTGCCCGAGTGGCACAGTGACTTAAGCTGTGCAATAAGCTCCTGTTTTTCAGCCTCGTGCAAACCGGCTGTCGGTTCATCAAATACATATAAAAGCGGTGCTACCTCAGCCTTGAGGTGCGACATCAAAAACAACCGCTGTATCTCGCCACCGCTCAGTGATGGCACGGGTCTGTAGGCTGTCAGGTAATCGAGTTTAACGGCAATCAACTGTCGGGTAATCGCAATCGCTTTTTCTATCAACAAGCGCTCGACACCTGCCGCTGATTTTTTCGATACCAGCGTACGCTTGCAGCGAGTCAGGTGCTGTTGCAACTCATCGATAGTCATAAGGCCGAGCTGGCCTATGTGCTTATCTGCCACGACGATGTTGCGCGCTTCATCGCCGACACGATGCCCCTGGCACTCGCTGCATAAGGCTGCCCTGATCGCACCGTTTACCGGTTTACCCCGATTTAACTTGTGCTTGAGAAATCCAAACAACGGCGATAGCCTGGTGCCGTCAGCCGTTGGCTTACCATACAACACCAGGTCCTGTACCTCCTGCGGCAAACGCTTAAACGGCGTTGAAGGTTCAAGCCCCAGTTTTTCCTGCAGCCTGACCAGCCGCTTGGCGAAGGTCGACTCAACCAGCGCATTTTGATACACCTGCCTCAATGTGGTGTCCGCTGTGGGCAGCAGCACGTTGAAGTCAAAGTCGTAGCGAATGCCCATGCCCTGGCACGCCAGGCACATTCCGATAGGCGAGTTAAACGAAAACTGCGCCGGCGATACTGTCTCTGCGGCGCTGACGGTGCGGTTGTGCTGATCAGCGTACAGGGCAGCAAGATAATTCAATAAGCGTGTTTTGGTACCCACCACCGAGCGCGGGTTTGAGCGGCGTACAATACCCTGCTTGATCGCGATGGTCGGCATCAGGCCGTTAATCTCGTCGAAGCCGTGCTCATCACCAAGGCTCGCCAGTACGCCAAGTGCCTGCAAATAACTGCGCCTGCCCGCCTCGAACAATACGTCAAACGCAAGCGTTGACTTACCTGACCCGCTGACACCGCAGATCGCAACCAGTACGCCAGTCGGTATATCGATGTCGATGTGTTTCAGATTATGCAGATGCGCATTGCGAACACCGATTTTGCTCATCGAATCTTATCGCCTACATACCGTGCTTGGCGGTGCATACTGGCAACGTGTGCAAGGTGTTCGTTGCCGTCGATGCATACAAACAACTAATCGTTCCAGTACAGCTGCTCCGGGTTGCTGACCAGCAACTGATGCTGCAGCGCCTCGGTGTCGGCAATCTTCGGAATCTGATCAACAAGATGACCATCATCCGGCATGTGGCTTTTCATATTTGGATGGGGCCAGTCGGTGCCCCATAGAACACGCTCGGGAAAGCGCTCGACAATGGCACGCGAAAACGGCAGCACATCGGTGTAGTTGGCCTGACTGTTCGGATCAACCGGCTTTTTGGTCAGGCGCTCGGGACAACTAACTTTGGTCCATACGTGCGAGTGCTGTTGCATCAGCTGTAGAAACGAATCAAAGGCCGGACCGTTGACCGACTGCGATACATCAGGACGGGCCATGTGATCGATCACCACGGGCACCGGCAGCTTTGCGATGATGGGAGTCAGCTCCGCAATGTCTTCCGCCTCAAAGTACATCACCACATGCCAGCCCAGTTTTTGAATGCGCGCTGAAACGGACTCAAGCGCTTCCACCGGGCGTGTATCCACCAGGCGTTTAACGAAATTAAACCGCACGCCTCGCACGCCGTTGTCATGCAGGTGCTGAAGCTCGTCGTCGGTGACTGATTCACGCACGGTAGCCACGCCACGCGCCAGCGCACCCGCACTCTGCAGCGCATCGACCAGCGCCCGGTTATCTGCACCGTGACACGTGGCCTGCACAATGACGTTGCGGGAAAAACCCAGGTAATCGCGCAGTTCAAACAGCTGCGCGCTTGAAGCGTCACACGGTGTGTACTTGCGCTCAGGTGCGTACGGAAACGTTGCCCCAGGTCCGAAAACATGGCAGTGCGCGTCTACCGCACCAGCTGGTGGCACGTAATCCGGCTTACTCGGCGACGGGTGAAATTCGAGCCAGTCAGCATCCATCGTAAAGGTTTCAGTACTCACACGCCGCGCCTGTTGTTAGTTGAGGTTCACTGTCATCAATTGAAGCTTGTCGCAGACAGTATATAACAAGCGTATACAGGTAACAGCTCCACCACCGGGTTGGGCGGCATCACCGACTTTAGCGGCTTTCTTTTTCCCAGCGCGTGCGCTTGCTATGCAGAAAAGCCCATACCCCAAACACCACAAACGGAACCGCTATCGCCACCGCGGTCGAACTGGATACCGGCAACCAGTCACCCCAGCCTTTAATCAGATATTGCAACAGGCCAATGGTGTAGTAACTGATCGCGACGGTCGACAATCCTTCGACCGTCTGGGCAATCAACACCTGTTGTCGGTGGCGCGCGTCCATCGACTTGAGCAGTGACTGGTTGTCGCGGTTTAAGCCAAGATCAATACGTGTACGCAACAACGACAGTGCATTGTCGATATCCACCGCGAGCATGGACTGTCGCTTCGACACACTGTCGATGGTTGCCATACCTGGCTCCAGCCGCGAACGAACAAAGCCGCTGATGGTTTGCAGCCCGTCTGACTTTTGCTCGTGTAACGACTGCAATCGCTGCTGCGCCAGATCATAGTAGGCACGACTTGCCGAAAAGCGAAAACGCGTGTCTGACTGAAGCTTGTTTGTCTCCTGAGACAACGAGCTGACCTGATCGAACAAGTGTGTATAGGTGTCCGTCTGCTCGGTGTTCATTTGCGCAACGACACGGTCAACACCAGCTTCAAGAAACGTAAGCTTGTCACCAGCTCTGCGTGCGGCAGGCAGACCAAGCAAGGTCATGGTGCGGTAGGTTTCCATTTCCAGCAGTCGCTGTATACGTCGACCGGTTTCCTCAACTGCTGTGGACGGTGAGTGCACCACATACACCAGACAGCCGTCGAAGTTAGGCACAAGAGATGAACGCACCTCCATATCGCCACGCATCACACCACCGTAGACGGTGTGATTATCTGACAGTTGGCTTTCAAGCTGATCGCGTGTCTCGCACATAATAACCTGCGTCATAACGATCATCTCTGCATCGACAGACTCGAGCAGAACATCGAGCACGGTGTAGACGTCATCGCGTCTCTCATGCGAGCGCGTCACGCAGGTCAGCGACACAAACTCGGTGTGGCGCTCCAGCTTGACCTGAACATTGTCGAACACTTTGATGTAATGCCGCGCACTCGCCGACGAGGCCTCGAGCGATCCGATCAGGCGCGTTAGATCATCGTCGCTGCAGGTAAAACCCAGATGCACAACAAAGTCACTGGATGCCACCGGCACTGATGGGCGCGCGTGTGGCTCGGTTATCACGAGCTCGCGATCCGGGTGATAGCGCCAGCGACTGCGGTCGTTGTCTGATACAGGATTGGGGGTATTCATGAATTATCTGCAGGGAAAACCTGCTGCCAACGATAACCTAAAAATATCGATAGTGCCCACTCAGTCGGCCCAGCGATACGGTGGCTGCAGAATACTGGCACTGCACGAAAGACAGTTAGAGCCAGTGTGCGTAGGGATCGGCCTTCTTTTGGTTCTTACCCTCGCTTTCTTTTCCTTCCGGCACGATCGACTCGATATCCTTCGTCGACATAAACATATCGAGCTGTATATGTTTTTCGTACAGGTGCCTCAACACACTTGTCAGCGCTTCAAACGAACGCTTTTCCATCGACATCACCTTGAGCAACTCACAACCATCAGGCTCGCCGTCGTCCCACAGTGACAGCAATACCTGCCGGCACGCCTCCGCATCAGCGGAATCGGATTTGGCGGTATTAACAATGTATTCCAGATCAGCATCGAAGCCCAAACCGGTACCCTCGAAAAACTAGCTGTAAAATCCCAGATGCGATAGCGTCACCCATTTGCCTTTTGTCGCTACCTCCTGCTACCTACCTTTGTGACGGCAAATCAAGCTTACCCGTGTATCGGAGTCGAGCGTCGATAATTTATAACCCAAACTGGTAACGATCTGATCGATGGGTACCTATGCAACAAGGCTTAAACAATCAGGGCTCGTGTGTGCAGGCGCACAGAAATTCTTGGTATTTAAGTGGGTTGCGCTCGACCTCGCGATGGTCGCTCAGGGTAAAAAACGCTGCGCTTCTTTATTAAAAACACCCGCTCAAAAAATCCGGTTTTTTGATCTGCTTGGCACTTTCTCCGTTACAAACTGTGTCAGCGTCGATAACTGACAAGCGCAACACAGCTGCAGCACTCTCACCAGAAGTTATTTATCATTGCATGGACGCTGACAGAGTCAGCGCGTCGAACACGTTTCGCAATGATCGCCGCAACTATAAAGACAGCTGATAGATCAGGACGACAGAGAATTCATAGCCAGCAGAAATTTCGCGACATCATCGATACTGTTGTAATGGCACGCTGATACGCGCACGCAGCTATCCTGATCGAGCGGATCCAGAATATTGCCGGAATAATGATCCGCCTTGCGCAGATGAGTTCTGACACCGTGATTATTCAGATGCTTCACCACATCAACTGATGGTATCCCGTCAATCCAGAATGCCACCAGCCCCTCACGCGCGGGATTGTCGAGTCCGCCGATAATATTCACACCAGGTATAGTCGCCAGACCCGGCAGGTTGCCAGTGCCGTTAAGCATTGCATCGGTCAGTGTTTTTTCCTGCTGATGTATCGCCTTGCCGGCAGCCACGAAACGCTCGCGCCGCGAACCGGCCGATGCGTCAGCCTGCCCGCCCAACCAGTCAAAATACTCGACCACCCGGGAGAACGTGGCGTAACTGCCAGTGTCTCGTGTACCCAGCTCCCAGTTACCTTCTGGTCCATTTTGCAAACTGTCGTGCGGCAGACTGGTAAGTCGATCTGATATCCACGCCAGCCCGTAACCGTGGCGCGAAAAAACCTTATACGGCGAAATAACATAGCCATCGATGTTGTAGCTTGCGAGGTCTATATCGCCGTGTGCAGCATGCTGAATACCATCGACAATGATGTAGCACTCCGGCGCCACTGATCTGATCACCTCTGCGATTGCCTTGATATCAACGCCCATCCCGGTAACCGGCGACGTATGGATGATGGTCGCAACACGTGTATCCGGCGTTACCAGTGGTCGATAGGCTTCCGCATCGACATTGCCGGTGGCGTCGTCGTGCACCACCAGCACATGAGACTGGTCTGCGATGGCTGACCAGCGCGCACAGGCGCTGCGTGTCGCCGGGTGCTCCAGTGTAGACCCGAGTACCTGACCACCCTTTCCAGCACCAAGACAGGCGTTGCAGATCAGCCGGAATAACAACTCGGTGCCGCTCTCGCCAACAAAGAACTGGCCACCCGGTGCGTTCATGAACTCGGCCATGTCCTGCTTTGCCTGGGTAATCACCCGCACAAGTTCGTGAGAAGCCGGGTTGTCGCGCCCCTGATTGTCCGGAATGGCGGCGTACTGTGCAGAGCAATCAACCACCGACTTGAGCGTGAGCGCACCGCCGGCGTTTTCAAAAAATACCCGCTCCCCCTGCTCCTCGCAGCGGTCTACCAGCGCAAACCGATCGCGCACCTGTGTGAGAAGCTCTGCTGTAATTTCTGCCATTGCCTGTCCGAATCTGAACTGTTTAATTGCTGATTTTCATTGCTGAATCTGGCTGCGTTCGTCGCAGCCCCCGCGAAGTTTATTCGGTCACCTGCGGATATGCCAGTGCAGCAACCAGGTGTACGCGGTGCGCATCGCCTCCGTTTAATGCGGTGTGGTAACCGCGCGTGTCGGTAAAGTACACAGAGCCATCGGCCGGCAGGTGCGTGGCGTGGTGATTGACGATAAAAATAGACCCGGGGTTGGCGACAATGGGAATATGCAGCCGCGGCTCGGGATCGCGGTGCCACGAGTTGCAGTTGTACTGCCCCTTGGACAACAGCCGTGTGCGTCCGATCGGAAAGCGCGCCGTCAATTGCCGATGCACCTCCTCGAAGTAGGTACCCGCAAATGCCGGGTTAAACTCGGAAAAATCTATTTCTGGCACCAGCTCTTCGCGCGGCTCTTCTAAGTAGCGTTCGTCGGCCCGCAGCCAGTAGCGCCCGGAAAGGTCGTTCTCGGTCCATTCAGTCTGACCAGGGCGACGCGTCAGCGGCAATGCTGCAAAGCCCTGATCCTGCTGGGCCTCCTGATAGTTTTCCCGCGCCAGGCACTCGCTTAATGCCTCACGTAATTTTTCGATGTCAAAGCGCAACGCCAGTCGCTGTAAGCCGGGTCCGGGTACGAACGTGGCTACGGAGGTCGAGTCGGCCGGCTCTGCGAGCCAGGACTGCACCGATTGCACATCGGCGTCTACGATACCATCCGAAATGGTACCCGCCACATCGGCAGAGTTTTCGAGCTGAGACACGGGAGCTTCCTGTAGGGTTGCGGCGCCAGGCCTGCATTAAGAAATACATTTAGCAGATTAACGATTGTGCGGCGCTATGTCTTTCACCTGCTCGACGAACTGCGCGATATTCTCATGACTGTGAGACAGGTGGACGCGTTTGTCAGACGCCGGCTGATGCGCAAGCGATACCCCCTGTCGCCGTGCTTTCACCGGTCGCAGTGGTCGCGCCTGAAACCCGCCCCCACAGTTCGGGCAGACATTGCGCAGAATGTTGTCAACACACTCTCGACAGAATGTGCATTCATAACTACAGATGCAGGCTTCCTCCGAATCAGGTGGCAGGTCTTTATCGCAGTATTCACAGTTCGGTTTGAGTATTAATGCCACGTGTATCCCCCGTTGTGCGCGCGTACTATTAGCGCATGATAACCGAACCCGACAAACGTACGCAGCCGACCCCACAGGTCAGCCTGATACTAACAAGCGATACGGCACAGGCCGCCGGCCGCCAGCTAACCGACATGCTGAGTGCACCGGCATTGGCTGGCATTGCACTTTGTGTCCGGGCACTGAAAATCGACACCGGTACACCGATGGCGGCTGTCAGTGAATTTATTCAGGATGCAGGCGACAAGGTGGCGTGCGACGATAGATCCACGGGCCACGCTGTTATTGTGATTGGTGGCGAGATATCAGAGCCATTGGTCGACACGGTGTACCACGCCAGCGCTCCGCAAATGGCTCAGGTAATCGTTGCCTGCATCGGTGGCGATGAACCACAGCCCAGACGATTTCAAGCAGCCGGCAGTGAAACCACCCTCCCGCTCTTGCAACTGCGCGAGCGGTTCGCCACCCACGACATCACACTGCTGGCACGACAAATCATCGCGCAACTCGACGTGCCGTGCGATGCCTTGACAGATAAAGCAATACCACTTGCTATGTACCCTGCCGTACCGCCTCGACGCGGCGGCTCACCCGCCCTGAATGCAGACAACCTGTCAGACACTCTGCTGCGACTCCTGCCCGACTGGTCGGTAGTCAGTGCCGCATCAGACAACCAGGCACCAATGGACATCACACGTCAGTATAATTTTCGAAGTTTCCGACAGGCGGTACGATTTATGGATCAGACAGCGCCGGCGTGCGACATCGCTGACCACCATCCGCGCTGGGAGAACAACTGGCGCACACTGCAGGTATGGCTGACAACGTGGGACGCTGACCGGCAGATCACCGAGCGCGACATTCAGCTCGCGCGGTATTTCGATACGGTTTATGCAAGTATCGCCGAGCAATTTCAGGCAAACTAAACCCATCTGACCACCTGTGGAGCACCTTATGAAAGCGGTTGTTGTCGATGCTGTTGACGATTTCTCAGTGCAGTCGGTAGAGCTCGATCCACCAAAGCACGGCGAAGTACTGGTGCGCATGAAGGCCACAGGTGTATGCCACTCCGACCTGTCCATTATTAACGGCACCATTCCATGGACCTACCCAACCGTTATAGGCCACGAAGGCGCCGGCATTGTTGAGCAGGTAGGCGAAGGCGTCACCAACGTAGCGGTTGGCGATCATGTCGCCATGTCATTCGTGCCGAACTGTGGTGACTGCTTCTACTGTCAGAATCAGGAGCCGTACCTGTGCACCGTCACCAAGCCGGACGGCATGTTGCTCGACGGCACCACTCGCGTACACCGTAACGGTGAGCGTGTCGCCGTCATGACCTACCTCGGCAACATGGCCGAGTACGCGGTTGTCCCATCGGTATGCCTGGTGTCCGTCGACAAACGCTTCGACTTTAAAGCCGCCGCCCTGATCGGTTGCGGTGTTACCACCGGGGTAGGTGCGGTAGTAAAAACCGCTGAAGTTAAACCTGGCTCAACAGTGGCGGTTTTTGGATGTGGCGGCGTGGGGCTGAATGTGGTTCAGGGTGCACGCATTGCCGGTGCCGCGCGCATCATCGCCGTCGACTTAAGCGAAGAGAAAATGCAACTGGCAAAAGAGTTTGGAGCCACCGATACCGTCACACCTGGGGGGAACGCTGTCAAAGAGATCTTTGCAATGACCGAAGGCCTTGGTGTTGACTATGCCTTTGAAGTGGTCGGCAATTCGCGGCTGGTTGAATCGTGTATTAAAAGCACCCGTAAAAACGGCATGGCAATACTTGTGGGCATGGGCAGCGCCGAAGACAAATTCTCGGTGAACTGCATGGTCATACCTTATATGGCAAAAACCATCAAAGGCTGTATGTATGGCAGCTGCAACTTTAAGGTGGACTTTCCAAGGTACCTGAATCTATACGAGCACGGCAAGCTTGACCTTGACCGATTAATTACACGCACCTATAGCATCGATGAAGCACCACAGGCGTTTGCCGA
>CAYMFQ010000146.1:0-13810 GCA_964389335.1 uncultured Granulosicoccaceae bacterium | reverse complement strand
GTGTCGAGCGCATTGGTGGCCACCGGCGTTGCATCGTAGCTGGCGGGCACGGCCAGCTGATAGTTGCCATCTGCCGCAGTTACCGTGCTGGCAATTAGCGTGGTACCACTGTTATCACGCAACTCCACAGTGACACCACCGAGCGGTGCCTCACCACCACTTTGCAGGCCATCATGCGCTGTGCCGCCTGCGCCATTGTCCTCAAACACCACACCTTCGATGATGATCAACTGCGTCAGGCTGAAGGTGGTAGCGCTCTGTTCATCGGGCACACCGTTGTCATCCGGGTCTGCATCGATGCCTGCCATCGACATATCAGCGACACCATTGCCAAACGGGTCATCCCCCAGTGCTTCAACCTGATTTGAATAACTGCCAATGCCGAGCCCGACATCTGCAATGGATGCTACCGACACACTAAAGCGCAGAGAGACCTCATCGCCAACTTCAAGAATGCCGTTGTCGGCCGGGTCAAACAGTACAGCACCCGCACCGCTGCCGGTAAAGCTGCCACTCAGGGTAACCGACCCGGGGTTGGTAATCAGAATCGGCGGATTGGTCACCACATAGTTGCCAGCGCCAAACACGGCATCAAGGTCATCCGTCAGTGCCAGATTATCGATAGAAGTATTACCGAAGTTTTTAACACTGATATCAAACGTTACGTCAGTGCCGACAACGGTTACCTGCTTTGCCACCCCCATTGAGGTATTTTGCGATACATCGACGACAGTCTGATCGGGTTGTGTGTTTGACCCCGGATCATCGGAAACAACGACACCACCGACAAGCCCCAGTAACTGCGCCTGGTTACCCGCTTCCCCCATGGAATAGTCGTGCGGATAGAACACATCAAACTGCACATCAGCGGTTGAATTAGCGGCAAGCGTCGCGCCACTGATTACCAGCTGACTGGTGCCTGCATACGCATTAACAGAACCGCCCAGTGGATTAACCAGTGAATCCGCCACAATAGTACGCGAGTCACCCATTACATCACTAAGGGTAAAGTTGATCACCGAGTCTGTCGGGTTAACAACCGACAAGGTATAGGTGATGGTTTGGCCCGGATCAACCGTGGCACTGCTCGCCACCTTACGCACGGCACCGCCAAACGCACAGGCGGCTCCATCAGCGGTTGGCAAACCCGCCAGTGTACTGAGCACGGTACCGGCGCCGGTGGCACTATCCAGCGTGTAGTAATTGCCGTCCGCGCCATGCCCCTGAATATCGCCCCATGCATTGGCAATCATGCTGCTAAGGGAGGTACCGACATTGCCACCAATAACAGAGACCGCACCGGTACTACTATCGACGGTCATTAACCCTTCCGTTGCGGTATGGCTGTAGAGCAGTCCGTCCGGGTGTGCAACGATATCGTTAAGATCGCGACCGTGACGGCGATTAAACAACACCTGCGGCGGGCTGCTGGTAATGTCTATATCCAGTATCAGACCGCGCTCGACCAGTGGTATTGAATCACCCGACCAGGCAGTCACACTGGTATCTGTCACAACGACATAGCGCCCGTCTTCGGTAAATGCACCACCACTAAACCGATCAGATATAACCGGCATCGACATGGTGTTCGGACCTCGCTCAGGGAGACCGAGGTTCGCCACTGTACCGTCTGCATCAATGCGCAACACAGAACCGCGAAGCGGATTACCGGATGCTCCGTCAGAATCAGTCACGATAGCGTACAGGTAGTCGTCCACCGGGTTATAGGCAAGGCCGCTGTAGCTAAAGCCAGCTGTCGGCGTGTAGCTCGGTGATGAAAACTCCTGTCGCTGAAAGGGTTCCACAGTGCCGTCGATATGGTACAGTCGCGTCGACAGGCCTGTGCTCTCAGACTCTACAATCGACCCATTACAGGCATAGGGCACTCCGGCAGTTGGTGGCTCCACAATCAGTGATGCCCCGTTACTGACAACCCCGGTGGCAAGCTCGTTACTGCCGACACCACTGGTGGTATTGACGAGATCACCGGGCAGATTGGCGGTAACGTCTGCGCTAATCGTACAGGTACTGCCAGAGACAATATTGCCGCCAGTCACTTCAAGCTCATCCTCTCCGGGGACAGTGCCCACACCAAACGTAAAACCACTACAGCCTGCACCACTCACCACGATAGAGGCGGCGTCAGACACGAGCGTCATACCCTGTGGCATGGTATCCATCAGTGTCACACCGGTCAGATCAATATTACCCTGATAGGCAATCTCGATAGACATCGTGCTGGTGCCACCATTGACAATGGTCGATGGCGAAAAGCTTTTTGTCACCGTTGGCATGGGGACATCGTTTTCCGTGATGGCCACACCAACCGGATTAGGTTCCTCGATCAGTCCAAACGTATAGGTATCGATATACGCACGATCCCCCACACTGCTGGACGTGAAGGTACCCCAGTTATGGTCTCCATCGTAGATACCATCCTGGTTAAACGCATTTGCAGCGCCGCTGTTTAATACGGTGAAATCATCCCAGTAAAGTGTGGTTGGCAGACTCGACCCATTCACCTGGGCGCGGTACATCTTGATACCGGTACTGCCGTTACCGCCACTGGTTTCCACGTCAAACGAGGTAAAGTGAAACTCACCCGTGCGCACACTTAGTGTTGCAGTGTAGGCACCGCTTGGCAGCACATCACCGTTGTTATCTTCACCATTCCATACCACCTGATTGATGCCCGGCAGTGCATTGCCACGCAGAAATACATCGCCCTGCCCGTAGATACCATCCGGCCCGGTTCCGGACGGACTATTGGTGTCGATGATGATTTCGTACACACCGGTTGTGGTCAGGTTGGTGGAAAACGAAAAGGTGCCACTGTCCTGCACGGTATTGGTTGTACCCGGAGAGATACCCGAGTCTTCACCATCACTGTCGATAAAGCTCAGGTCAGATATATTGACCCCGCCCACCGGCTCGGGAAAACTCTTTGCCGGAAAGCCCACATAAATAGGGAACTTTTCAACAATGCTGTTCCCTGAAGTTGGCACACTGATACCGGCGACCACATCCCCTGACGCATTGGGGCTGGTTACTCCCAGATCATTGGCCCGCAGTGAATAGACAAAACCTGCAAAGTTGTTGAGATCGAGCTCCCAGATAAAATAGGTGCCGACAAACCCACCATCTGCCACCACATACAGGTCTGCATCTGTAGACGCAGACTCCGCAAACGAACCGGCATTAAAATACCAGTACAGCGACCACAGACGACCACCGGCAATGCGCGGGTCGATTATATCGTTCACACTGTTGGTGACCGTAACATCGTAACGATTCAGGTAAGTGCCGTTGTTGTTGGTCAGGATTAACTGATAAGTACCAGCAGACGGGGTGACATACTGATGCGGGTCGGTGACGGCAGGGTCCCATGTGGTGTTGAAGTCACTGTTGCAGTCAACATTTGCGGTATCGGTGTTGTCATATACGATACTGCCCTGCGGATCGAGTATCCGCACGCGTATGTTGTTCGCGTTGTTGGTACCGCAAACGTGAACGTTAATTACCTCACCTGGCGTCAGGATATCCACGTTCAGCAGGTTTCGCCCGGTGGAGATCGTCGTCTCCCGCAACGGCTGACGATGGCTTAAGCCCTCAAACAAACCCAGTTGCCACGCGCCCTCAGCCTGCGCTGATTGCCACGGCAAAAACGCAGTCAGCGCCAAAAGGAACATCGCCACAGCATGCGCTGACCTGCGCATCATGGCACACACAGCAACCACGGCTGACTGACGTATCGAATTAACTCTTCCGTATGTCATGGCGCACAGCCTCTACAGATACACGGTCGCGGGGACACAGTCGCGGAGACACAGTCGCGGAGACACAGTCGAGCATGGCATTCACTACTCAACCCGCACACTGAATGTCAACACCACCGATGCGCCTGCCAGCAAAGAAGGCATGGTGGCAATGATGTTGCCGTAACCTCCATCGGCGGGTTCGGTGACCGAGCACCCGGCCTGTGAGCAGGTCGCAGCGCCGTTGTAAGACGTAAACGCCGGCGTGGCATCCGCAATATCGACGTTGTACACGGTCGATGAACCATCATTGCTCGCCGTCAGCCGATAGCTCACGCAGTTATTGCCTGGCTCGACCGAGAAACTAGCAACACCATAACTGCCATCAATGGAGCCGTCACAACCGAGGTCAGGCGCCTGCTCCTTCACAATACTGAGCTCGGTTTCAGTGACGCGAGTGGCATCAGTCACCACCACACTATCCGCCCCGGCATTCCAGCTGGCGGTAAGTACCGTGTTATTTACGCTCAAAAGCTCCGCGCTCGACGGCACAAACACACGGACAAACAACGACGCAACCTCACCCGGTGCCAGCGATGAAATACTGGTAATCGCCGTATCAGCGGCAGTCAGATCACCACTACCATCGGTATCTTCGTAAATGACTGATGTCCACCCCGATTCACTGTCCTGCGTTGACAGTTGAATGTCGTTAACTGCCACGTTACCGATAGACGACAGCGAGTGGTGATAGGTAAATGAGCCACCACGATCCGCCTGCCCCGACTGATCAGTGACCAGCAGCAACTGTTGCTCTGCAATCACATTAATAGTGTCGTGAATAATATCGAGTGAACCGGTCGACTCCGCCAGTGCCCTGAAATAGAGGCTGACTTCGCCGCCGGTCTGTGTTGGCGGAATACTCACACTTGCCTGCACCAGTACATGCTCACCCGGGTTTATCACACCGGTGTTGGTGACCAGCTCGGCTTCACCATCAAGCCGGTACTCAATCTGCCAGTCCGCCGGCAATTCAATAGTCGCGAAGTCATCAACCGTACTTGCAGCCAAATCAAGGCTTGACGGCGATGGCCCGGTATTGTTGATATACAGGTCTATCGTGATGGTATCGCCCGGGTTGGCATCGATACTGATTACGGCGTCGGTTTCAGGTCCGCTGCCATCGCCGAGGCTGTCGGTATCTGCAACCACATCAACATGGGTGATATCAACCGTTGCCGCGGTAATCGTCAGCAATCGATTCAGCATCGCATTCGACTGACTCGGGTCAAATACCGATGTGGCAACCGTACCCAGTTCATAGCCGGCACCGCCGTTGTTGCCCACCGCATTGGCCGGTGGAATTGCCTGTACCACTACCTTGTAGAATTCACCTGCCGGCAGTGGCCCGGTATCAGGAATGCCGTTACCGCTGGTATCAATTAATGGCGTCAGACCATCCTGCTGCAGGAAGCGAAACAGAGTGCCCGCAGGAAATACATTGGCACTGGCAGCAGGATCAAACGACAGGTCAAACGTATCGATACCGTTACCTGTATTCCATATATGATTATCGAACGTTACCGCTGTTGCCTGCGCCATCGACGCGACAACTGACGGCTCCGCAGTCAGATCAGTTGCAACCGCACCAGAACCGTTTACAACAACAGACGCCGCCTGCTGCACGATAAACGCCACACTGTTGGTCAGCTGCCGTGCCTGCACGCTGCCACCAGTCGTGTACTCAAATTCTGCGGTATTAACCAGTGACTGGGTTTCGAGACCCGCATCAATGGTGACACTGAAAGTAACGGTACCGGCATCTCCGGGGGCCACCGAGGCAATCGTTGCGGTTACCTGATTACTGCTGTCACCGTCGATATCAGTCTGCGCCTCCGGCAAACCGGTGCACGAACCATCATAGGCACAATAGGTAATCGTGGCACCACTGCCCTGCGCATCTGCAGGGTTTGCATCACTCAACACCGTACCCACCGACTCGCTCCATCGACCGGAGCCAGCCACGTAGGTCATACCTGCAGGCAAGGCGTCGATCAGCACCACATCGGTCGCCACTGCTGAACCGGTATTGCGATAACTCAGCGTCACTGTGAACTGCCCGCTCGGTGAGGCACCGCTGGTAGCAGACAGGGCTTTACTCAGTTCAATCACCGCATCGGCAGATACCGTGCTGGTATCCGTGTTGGTCGCCGTGACAGCCGCATTGAGCTGGCTTTGCGCCGTTAGTGTTAATACACCGGTGTCTGCACTTGCAAGACCGGGTGGAATAGACGCTGCCACCACAAAGTGCCACTGTTGCTGCATGCCGAGCCCGGGCGACACCGTCAGCGCATTAAAGTTATCCGGCTGCCCGTCCTGATCACTGTCATCGTAAATGGCCAGATTGGTATAGTCGAAATCATCGCCCACGGTATTGGTAACCGAGAGTACAAAACTGTCCGTTCCGTTACCGGTATTCGTCAGTGTATGGGCAAAGAAAATCTGCTGACCGGTGGCCGCAATCCTTGACTGTGATTGCAGCAGCTCAAACGCCGCCACCTGTTGTATCAGTGTTTCAACGAGGTTCGATGTCGCCGTACGCAACACACCATTGCTGTCGCGGTAAGAAGCACTTGCCTGGTTCTTAATGATGGTACCGGCAGGCGTAGTGGCATAGGCGGCCACACTTAGCGCACCCGCGATGAGCGCCACAGCACAGAACCACTTTAATGCAGTTACCAGGCGCATAACTGCTAGTCCGAAGGTCCAAGTACAATTGGTTGATGGCTGACCAGCGGACGCCCATCGCTGTCGAGTAACAGTAGCTCAACCCGTCGATTAATGTGATCCGCAATAGCGGACTGATCACCGGCCAGCGGTATTGACTCACCATGCGAGGTTCCCACCACACGCCTGCCGGCAATACCCTGCTTTACCAGATATTGCTTCACACCAGCTATGCGCTTTTGCGACAACTGCCGGTTGTAGTCTGCCGACGAATGCAAATCGGTAAACCCTCGAATAGCGACCAGGTGGCGCGGAAATTTCTGCAACAATCCTACGTTGCTGTCGAGCGCACGCTTCGCCGTGCGGGTAAGCTTGCTCGAGTCGGAGCTAAAATAAACCGCCGGCTCCCAGGCCAGCGTTGGCGCGGCAGCAGCCGGCACTTCCTTGATAACCACCCGATCAACCACCTTGGTACTGATTGCAGCGGCAATGGCAGGCGCGGGCTCACCAACCGGACAAAACTGTTCATCATATTCTGCGTACAGTTCCTCAGTGGTGGCGCATGACGTCAGCGTCAGCAACACAACGGGTATCAGCCCGAGTGAGGTCAGCAGTCTGCGTCTGCATCGATAGCGGATCGTCGCGGTATCTACTGCAGCCATTCGAACAGCTCCTCGTCAAATTTAAATTGCACACCAACCTTGAACCCGTGCGCGTTGTATTCCTCGTGATCGAGATCTTCATCGCGAAAGCCACCGAAGTTGTAGCTGACACCGATGCGCGCATTCTTGTTGATCACGTAGTGAACCCCTGCCCCCGCTGAAAACCTCATCTCCGATGCACCATCGGTTGCCAGCATGCCGCCGCGCAAATCCACATTAAAGCGACGGTTAAAGTCGAAGTTGAGGCGCAGATCCGCCAGCAACGCAAAGTCGGTAAGGTCACCGCTGTCGAGCTTCGTTATCTGGCGTTTTCCACCCAGCCGCCCCGACAGCAGTGCACGATTGGATAACTGCAGATTCTGGTGTGTCGACAACAAATGTACCGACCGGTCAAAGCCACTACCAAGCCCGCTCTCTTCTTTCCAGTTGTACATCAGCAGCATATGGTGTCGGTTGTCGAGCTTGGGACGACGCGACAGGCCGGCGACCAGCGAGTGTCGCAATGTGTCTTCGGTGCCGGTGTTTGACTGACGGCTGAGATTTTCTGTTAGTACCGCTGTCCAGTCCTCATTGATACGCGCGGCGTAACTGGCGCGCAGTCCAATGTAGTCAGACGTATCCGTACGGCGCGTCTCTAGTCGTGCCAGGCGTCGGCTGTTGGGGTTACGTGTGTCGGTGACACTGATCGATGCGGCGATGGAATCATCCCCTTCAGACACTGACCTAATCACTTCGAAAGTCGGTGTTACCCGAAGGTCTTTGCGAATTTCATAGTCACCGCGAATACCGGTGGCGGTCACATGATCACGACCATCAAACGCACCGCGCATGCGGTATTCCGAGTACACCCGTGTCGACGGCAGCACAGTGCTTTCAACGCCCATGGTCAGACTTTCGCTGCGCTGATCAAAGCTCAGTCCATTCAGGCCCAGCAGACTATTGGCGAGTTCGTAGTTGGTATACAAACGGACTTTTTCATGCACCTGCAGCTTGCCGCCAAGGGTTACGCGCCGGCGACTGGCCAGGCCGGTATCCTGCTCATACTCGGCTCGTACGCTGCCACTGCGTCCACCCAGTACAAAGCGACGATCAGCGCCAATCAATGCGGTGACAAAGGTCTCGTCAGCGTTGGCGTCATCACGCGTAACCTGACGCAGACCCGCTCGCACCAGCCACTGTCGAAAGCGGCTTTCCACCAGCGCACTTAACGAGGTGCGACTTTCTTTGGTGGCGGTTGAATCACTGTTGACAAAGTCGACCAGCAGGCTCGCATCACCGCGCACCTTCTGCTTATGATTAACGCGCGTCTCGGTACGCCCTGCCACCACGGCGGCACTGAAGTTAGTAAACTCGCGATCAGCGTGGATATGGCTAAACGTTGTTCTGGCACCGTTGCGCCAGCGGTGCTCAGCGGTAAAGCGAAACGCATTGCCTTTACCATTCCGTACCGTGTCAGAACTTGCGATACTGGCAAACAGTTCAGTGCCGGTGGCCATCTTGTAGCGCGCGTAGGCACCGAGTAACTGCGAACCATCTTCGTCATGATCATCGCGCGTGGCACTCAATCCAAAACGCAGATCTTCACTGGCCTGACGGTCAAACCGCACGCCGGTCACAGCATAACTGTCGCCGCCATTTTCCACGTCATAGCTAATGCGTACATAGACCGGGTCCTGCCTGTCGTCGAGCGTTGGTATCACCGAGGTAAAGCTTACGAAGCCCTCAACCGGATCAATGGTGTAATCGCCAAAGCGACTCAAACGCGTGCGCCCGGTGATGATGCCGGGGTTGTCTCTGGAGCGCGTGATAATTTCTACCACTTCGCTATTGGCGATAATCGGAAACGACTCGAGTCGATACAGCATCGCGCTGCCGTTACCCGGAAATTCCTCCGCCACACGCGGATCATCCTGCATCGCAGCAAACACACGGAACCGGTTGTCGCCTTTCGTTACCCCTGCGCTTAAACCGGTAAGTGTACGCCGCGATATGGCGAGGTTACTCTCTTCGGTATCTGTGTCAGTGAGGTAGTCCCCCCACATCACACTGTCGGTGTCTTCTTCTATTTTTACGTAAAGCTTGCTGCGGCTTTGCGCCTCGTACCCGCGTATCGAAGCATCGCCATGTATCGGGTAATGCAGTGATGGATTAATATCGCGCAGCAGTGTTTCGTTGCTGTTTTTATCCGAATCATATGACAGGGTCAGATTGTATTTATCCTTCACACGCCCCTTGATAAACAGCGCGGCCCGACCATCAACGTCGCTTTCACCGCTGGAAGGAAACGCATTGCCGGTTGGATCAGTGCCGTTGCTCTCCACAGCTGCGAATCTGGCGCCCGCCTCGACAAAGCCTGTGGCCAGTAACGGTCGCGATTCACTGACCTGACGTATCACTAAATCATCGGCGAACTCTCCGGTACTTGCTCTGAGTGTTACCGGCCCGGTTTGCTCTGAGCTGATAAAGTTAACGGTGCGACCACCGTTACTGACGCGAATCTGCCGACCCTGCTCCGAGTCCTGTATATCTTCCTCAAGAAAGGCACCGTCGCTGCTTTCGAGGGTAATAAAATACACACCCAGTGCAGGCAGCCCGTTATCATCGAGCAACTCAAGCTTTACCGGCAGCGATGAACGCCCGCCATCAGCCTGTATTGTCGACTCGGCAGCCGTCAGGCGTATTTGTGTGGCCGAAGTCGGCCGCTTGAACACACCCTGCGCCAACACCCGATGATTGCCAAACGGATCTGTGCCCGTTACCTCGAGCTTGTTTTCACCGGCATCGAGCTCAACGCCATACCATGCAACAATCTGCGCACGCTCCCGACGATTGATTAAACGCTCACCAATCTGTGTCACCGGCACCGGCTTGCCGTTGACGTTCAGCGTCGGGTCAACACCTTCACGCACCACTGCCACAAAACGCCCGTCAACACTCAGCTCACTTAGCGGCCACAGCCAGGTACCAGCCTTTGCCTGCGCCTGAGTAATAGAAGACACGCGCTTCTTCGGGTCGGGCATCTTCGGCTCAACCGCCAACTGTTTGCTGGCACGCTCCTGCAGCACAGTCATCGACAGTGCGCTGTTAAATTTCTCTTCGCTGTCCTTTGGCCCGTCTATAACCCCGTGCGACAGATCACCATCCGCTACGTTGGCGTCTGCCTGAACGTTGCGCTGCAATTGTTGTTCATCGGCCTGAAACTTTTCAGCAGACGTCAGTAACCAACTACCGTTCAGTGCTGCATTGCGCGCACGAATCTCGGTGAACACATCATCGACATTGGCACTCGGACAGTGTGCGGCAAAGTCGACGCGATAAAAGTCACCTTCAGCCAGATCGACAAAACGGCTCTGCGGATCGACACCCTGATTGGTATCGAGCAGCTTCAGATTAAGCCCTTCTGGCATCGTGTGGTTATCGACCTTGATAACGTGGCTGCCAGGGCGCAGACCATACAGGCTATACAGGCCGTCGGCATCAGATATCGTATAGGTGCCATCCTGCAGATAAAGCTTGACGCCACCGATGGGCCACTCACTTTCGTTCTGCACGCCATCGCAATTCTGGTCGACGTATATTTTGCCAAACAGTGCAGCGCGACCGGACAGTACGCCATCGCGGTGAACGCTTACTTTGGCGCGACTGACGTTCGAGGTAAACTGCGCATTGTCAGCTGTTGTGCCAGTTGCCCAGGCACTGTTGACACCATCACTGTCGATGGCACCAGCTGTTGCACGCAACGCATAGCGAAACGTAATTGAGTCTGCGGCGGCCATATCACCAATGGCAAACTTCAGTCGACCATCTTCGGCAATCTGTGGATCAACAATCGCATCCTCGACCTGAGTAGTCGAGCCCGGCACATAGCGAAAGCCGAACGGAGGTCTGTCTTCAAGTGTTACATCGCGATAGGTTTCTTCATCGGCGTTTTTAACTGTTAACGTATAAGACACCGTCTGACCCGGCTCGATACTGGTTTGCGAGGCCAGCTTCTCAACCATCACGCCCCGCTCAGCTACATTCGAGTCAACCGGTATATCAACCGGATCCGGCACTTCATCAACCGCTACGCGAAACACACCGGTGCCACCACCCGGCGCGCCGGTTAAGCCATAGGACTGCTGCCTGATATCAAAACCACCGAGCGCGCCGATGGGCACGGCTGACGGAAACTTATGTGAAGCCGGTGGCTCGACGCGCAGGTAGTAATCGGTGTCGGGCTGCAGGCGTGGCAGGGAGTAAAGCCCGTCAGCATCGGTGACCGACTGCAGCAACGCGCCACTAATCAGATCCGCTGCAATTTCGTCAGTGGCAGCCAGTACCACCGACACCAGTGCACCCTCAACCGGCAACAGTGTCTGCGCGTTAAATACCAGCGCCTGCGGATTTACGATGGCAACATCTGCTACTGCAACACCAGTCGCATCGACGAACATACCCTGTAGCTGATCACCCTTGCCACTGGCAAGCACACAGCTTGAATTCAGACCATTAAAATCAGGCACCACAACAGTGCTGTCGTCGACCACAGCAGGACAGTAGCCATTATCGGCGCGAACGTCGGTAGATAAGCGCACCGGCGTTATGCTCCTGAACACGCCCGCCACCGCGGTTTCAAGCAACACGACATTAATGGTATCGCCGGTGGCCTCCGAGGCCACCGTTGCTATGGTGTAGTTGTTACCAGCCGCATCGATTAACGGGCTGTGCGCCGCTACACCAGACAAATTCAACTCCAGGTAGACACCATCTCGCGAGGCGATATAGTTATTGGTATCCGGTAAATCCAGACTGTATTGAATGGCGTCGACAAAGTGATCATCAGTGGCAAAGTCAGGAATTCCACCACGCGCACGAATTTCACTGGCAGGCTCAAGAAACCGCAATGCAACCGACCCGGCAGCCGCCGGCGCAGTAAACCGGTGGCAGGTGTTGTTGCTCTCTGCATCCGGCAGCAGATCACCGTCGAGGTCAACTGTGGCAGCACTGGTGTAAAACGCATTGTCTGCACGCACCTCACGTGCAGTCAGCTCAGCAGTAAATGCCGCACCAGTTGAGGCACCGAGCTCACCACTCTCAAACCACAGCCCGACGCTGGCAACGCGCGCTTCGCCGTCCCAGTTGTCGACGCTGATCCATGAGTTGGCCGCCACCCCTTCGAGCCGAACCACCGCGAGCGCCGTGGTGCCGTTGGTGGTCAGGTTATCAATATGGCTAAATAAAAACTGTTCTGAAACCTGTTGCTCCACAACAACTGCATTGCGCACCTCGCCATCGAGCACATGCCGAATACCACGCGGCGCAGATGACCCGGTATTCTCTACTTCTATTGCATGAGAAACACTGTCACCAGGGAACAGTAGTGCTTCACATACCGGACTGCTCTGTTTGGCAATGACCAGCAGAGGTCCGGTTTCGACATCGACCTGATCAGTCACCACTCGAGTCAGTGTGGCTGGAGTATTATCATCGTTCACCTGTGTTGCCACACCCACTGAAGCACCCTGCAGACGGAATGACAATATCGAACCGGGGACAGCATTGGCGGGGACGGTGGCACGCACCACGATATTCAGTGCTTCGGCTGGCGCAAGTATGCCTGTGACACTCAGCTCAGAGTCTTCGGCATCAACAGATCCGTTGCCGTTTTTATCTTCAAAAATTCTGTAGTTTTGCAGCGACGATATGTCATCACTCATGACTTCATCCGCCTGCAGCGTCGCACCGTCAGCGGGCAGTGATTGTTCGTCGCTGTTAGCGACTGCAGCGTCGTCAGAGATGGTCAGCTGATAGCTATCCGGTGTGTTTCCGGTATTAATCAGCCGATGGGGGAATTCAAGTTCGGCACCTGCCTCGGCGGTCAGACGCTGATCCTGCAGCAGGGTAAAGTCGAAGTATTGCGCGACTGATACCTGCGACAGGTTGCTCAGAACGGTGACATTCTCGCCGGTAGCGGCGTCAACGTAGATGAGCTCTGCCCGGTTTTCGATGGCGACGCCTGGCGCCGTCATTGCCAGTGCCTGTGCGCACAGCAGCCGCATCATAATGACGAGGCAACACAGTGTCAGCGCACCCCATCGACGTGGGCGCAGGATTGTTTTCAACAGGATATGCATTAACGCAGATCACGACGGTATCCCTGTGCAACGCGCAATTCTTCCTTAAAACGCGCCGGGCTAATTGCCCGACGCGCTGCTACCACAACTCGTCGAAGTCTATTTCCTAGTCGACCAATACCGAAAAGCGCACTGTGGCCTGATCACCAGGTACAAGTGTGCCACCAGTGCCGGTGCCAGGTACCGCGTCAGTACCGATGTAGAAGGTTACGGTGCCCGCATCCTCTTCACCAGCGTCATCTCCAGTGCCATCTGTCGATGTAGCCAGCGTACAACCTGTATTAACACAGTACATCAGGCTGCCGGCTTCATAGGTAGTGAATGGCGGAACCGGGTCAGTAATCACTACTTTGTAGGCATCAGCTGTACCCTGGTTCTCTGCCACGACCTGCCAGATCAGGCATTGTCCAGGCTCAACCTGTACCGCCTGAGACTCCATGAAGATGGTGTTCTCAATACCGTCGCACTCGTTATCTACAGCGACAGTTTTGGTCAGACGCACGTTACCTTCAACAATCTGAGACTGATCCTGTACCGTGGTAGTTAAACC
>CAYMFQ010000145.1:12297-14003 GCA_964389335.1 uncultured Granulosicoccaceae bacterium | reverse complement strand
GTGTATTCGTCCCAGTGCTGCAACATCTGGTGGATCGATGCCTGTGATCCGGATGCTGCCGGGTTGCTTATATCAAGTGTCAGCGTCGCGCTGGCAACCGTGGTACCCGGTGCAATTCGACCTCCGACGCCACCGATAATATCGTCAAAACGCAACAACGCCTGCTGTGATGCGGTGGAGATACTGCTGACTGCCAGTTCACCGCTGCTGCCGTTACTCTGGCTGGCATTGGCTTCGGATAGATGTGTATCGATTGCTTGCGAGTAGCTGCCATCCGCATTACGGTAGCTATAGGTGGCAAGTTCACTGAGCCACGCATCCTCAGCGTCATTACTGAGCAAGGGCTCGATCTGGAAAGAGTCCGTGCGATACTCAAGATCCCAGTCACCATGCAGTAACCCGTGCCCGGTGGAATCACTGCTTGCCGCAACCATTGTCCCGGTTATAGAGGCAATGTGACCCAATAAATCGGTGCCCTCTTTGCTTGCCGCAAGATCACATCCGTAGAAAAGCAACTGAGTTTGATCAGACAGGTAGTCGTTCCACATCGAAAACGAACTGGCATAGGCATCAATGGTCGAACGATCAATCCAGCTGCTGCCGAGTTGAACGCCTTCGGTGTTCCCATGTGAGAGCATATGCACGGCTTTGATAGAGTCGTGCTTAGGTAGGATGTTAGCGATCTGATCCATACCCGACATGCCGCTATCGAGTACCTGTACCACTATTTTGCGACCAGCTTCGATCTGGCGATGCAGATCTGCGGTTAACGTGTCGATGTCGTCCAGATTGTCGTTAATGAGGACCAGCTCGTAACCGTGTGTTGGCCGGGTTATGTCAAGAGTATCATCGCTAAGGGGGTCGTCTGGTGAGCCAAACAGATCAGCAGCAAGGCCGAATGGTTCTGCTGAAAATAACATGCGCTGCTCAAGCGACTCCAGCAGTGGTTGATCACTGGCGCCGACCGGTTGTTCAGCGCGCAACTTTGCCGAACTATTGGGAACCTTTTTGTTTGATTGATTCTTCCTCGGCATTAGATGTTGTGAGCGCAGAGAACCTGGCGATTGCCAGCAAACACGAATTTCCGGGAAGACTCAATCGTTTGTTACGTCGTCGATTGCAATCGAATATTGTTTGCGCTGGATCGTCAAGACTGCGGTGCTTTCCTGGCCGGATCTCCGTTTCTTTAGTGGTTTTATCTGCGGTTTAATTCCGAGGGTGGCGCAACTTCCAAGGCACATCGAAGAATTCCTAGCTGATTTCGGGCCATACCGGATTGACATCGTGAGCCCGCTGTCGGTTTCCCGGCTAATAACCCGTTGGCGACATCGACGACAGAGTTGACAGGATCAGTGTCCGCCAATATTCAAGGTTTGTGTATTTTTGTTTCGCAGCTTATAAGTGAGAGTTTGCGGATGTCGAAACCCGCCGGGGGCAAACGGCAACTCTGATCCAAATGAACCTTCACCATTATCCGGCAACACTGCGTGTTGCAGATGGCCAATGGTTATCAGGTCCATCAGGTTGTCGTTGTTGAAGTCACCGGCGACGCGGGCTCCGGGCGTTTATTCGACAGCCGCTTCTTTGTCGACGAGCTTTTTACCAACATAGCTGCCATAGATATTCAGGTAGCGCTCTTCCCTGACTTTAGCGAGCATTGTCCAGATTGCCTCTGCGGTATCCGGATGCTCTTCAACAAACTGGTG
>CAYMFQ010000145.1:0-12197 GCA_964389335.1 uncultured Granulosicoccaceae bacterium | reverse complement strand
CACTGAACATCGCTACCGTGCAGTTTGTAAAAGTAGTATGCGGTGCGACCGTAGCGGTGTTCATCGTCAATGCTACCGTCCTTGAGAGGATACACACCGAATGCTTCACGAGCCGGTTTATAGCTCGCGAAAAACGCCCCGTCCGCTCGTCCCTTGTTAACTTGTATCTCAAGTGCGCGTGTCCACGGCATTCTTCGTAGCGTCAGGTTCAGGTCCAGTCGTGCTGCAACATCACGTAAAATGTCGACGGCAATTCCGGGTTGTTCTGATTGAAATTCACGACCATTGCCAAGCAGTTGTGGGAAGTCCTCTCGATCGTTAATTACGAGAGTAAGGTCGAGTGCGAGTGCAGGAATTATCGCCAATGGGATCAACAGCGACAGCAGTATTAGGCGTTTCATTAACAATCCCTGTTGTGTTCAGCTACATCCTGAAGTCAGCCGTAAATCTTAGCCCACCGATGCTTGTGATTCAACGCGAAATGCAGTTTCAATCGGTATTTCGGAGGCCCATGATGAGAGCGTTAAACAGACAATTGGAACGAACTGCTGATTAGGTCTCAAATTACCCGAGGCATACAGCCCCGGGTATTCATTGACAATCGTCTAGTCGAAGTTACCAGCTGCGATACTGAAGGTGAACAGACTGCCTGGCACTGTATAGGGAGTGCCAAACGAGCCGTTGCCATTGCCGGTCATTATCGTCACGCTATTAGTGGAGGCGGCGATGTTTGCAACAGCAATGTCTTTTATGCCGTCGCCATTTACGTCAACAGTTGTTGCGTGTCTGGCGCCCGTTTCGCCCGACCTCATCGAGCCTTAGGATTCTCATAGTCGCTATTTGTAGCTACACTTAGGATCTACCGGTACAGATTTTCAAATTTGCGGCAAATACCGGAATTGGGAATTTTTCGTAGGTAAGAAACAAGTGTTAAGGAAAAAGAAAAAGGACAGTCCGGAAGTCAAGGTTCACAAACTCGAAATCGAAAAACTTGAACTGAAGGAGAAACTGAAAAAAGAACAAGGCGAAAAGACAGCGCTAGCCATCTCCGTGATGCTGTTGCTTTTTCTCCTGGCCATCTTTTTGATTATCAGTGCCTGACGTCTGCACTACTATTCGGCGTATAACGTTTTTCCGGCAGTCAATATCATGTGCTCACCGCAGGAGCGGCCCCATCTGCACCCATTGCCGACCATTGATAAAAATCTGCAAGATAAGCTACCCTGTAGCTAATGAACATATCACGCTCAGAAAATCAGGCAGCAACTTATGAGGATCTGCTTAAAGTTCCAGCAAATCAAGTGGCTGAGCTAATATCCGGGGCCCTATACACGCACCCACGGCCAGCCCCGAGACACGCGCTGGCCTTATCGCACCTGACAATGGAAGTCGGTACACCATTCGGCATAGGGCGCGGTGGGCCAGGTGGTTGGTGGATTCTGGATGAGCCTGAGTTGCATCTTGGGGCAGATGTTTTGGTTCCCGATATCGCGGGCTGGCGTCGCAATCGCCTGCCAGTATTGCCCGAGACAACTTACTTCGAGCTCGCACCAGACTGGGTTTGCGAAGTGCACTCACCCTCAACCAGACGTATAGACCGGTTTGAAAAACTCTCAATTTATCAGCGCGAGAAAGTTGCCTACCTTTGGTTTGTTGATCCGGATACCAGGGGGCTGGAGGCCTATGAGTTGCGAGACAACGAGTGGGTGCTGTTAGCGAGCCTTAAAGACAATGATAAGGTTTGTGTAGCGCCGTTTGATGCTGTCACGTTCTCGCTTGGTGTGCTTTGGCCTTGAACTTACATAACGACGGCTACTTTCCCCTTAACCTTCCTCCCCATAACATACTCAATCGCCTTACCTGTCTCCTCCAGCGTAAACGTTCGATCGACAGAAACTGAGACTATTCCTTTCTGATGCCACTCAAATAACTCCTGCATGTTATCTGCAAACACTGCAGGCTCTTTTCTCGTAAATGTGCCCCAGAAAACCCCAACCAGACTGAATTCCTTCACCAGCGCCAGATTAATGGGTAGCTTGGGTATGGTGCCTGACGCAAACCCGATAACCAGCATCCGACCGTAGCGCGCCATAGAACGAACGCTCGAATCGAATGCGTCGCCGCCTACCGGGTCGTAAATCACATCGGCACCTTTACCATCTGTGTGTTCTCTTATGGCGTCTTTCAGTGGTTGTTCGCTGTAGTTGATGGTGGCGTCGGCGCCGTTGTCTCTGGCTACTTGCAGCTTTTCTTCAGTCGATGCAGCGGCAATGACTTTTGCGCCCATGGCTTTGCCAATTTGCACTGCGGCAAGGCCAGTGCCGCCGGCTGCACCGAGTACTACCAGAGATTCACCGGGTTGAATGTTTGCACGTTGTTTTAGTGCGTGGTGTGCTGTGCCATGAGCAACCAGCAGGTTGGCGGCCTGTGCGGGTTCGACGGTGTTGGGTACTTTAATTGCCATGGCAGCGGGCAGGGTGATCTGTTCGGCAAAGGCGCCGTAACTCGGACTTGATGAGATGATTCGGTCGCCGTTCTTAAAGCCCTTAACGTCTGAGCCCATGCCAATGACTTCGCCGCAGAACTCCATGCCGGGTACAAACGGGGTTTCCGGCTTTGCCTGATACAAACCCTGTACTAAAAGCCCGTCCGGAAAGTTGATACCGGCAGCAAGCACTTTAAGCAGTAGCTCATTGTCTTTAGGTTCAGGGTTGTCAACCTCCTGCAGGGTTAGGTTGCTGAGCGGTCCGTATTCGTTGCAGACAATAGCTTTCATGTGTTCTCAGGCCCCATTTACTGCGATGTCTTTGGAAAGTTTAGCGAGTGGTGCGACGTGTTTATGTACGTCTCTGGCGAGCTTGCTTGATGCATTGCCGTCCCTGCCACGCTTGGCAACGCCCTGCAGTATGGCGGCAAGCCGATAAATACTGAATGACAGATAGAAGTCCCAGTTGTCGATACCGTCTAATCCAGTGCGCTCGCAATAGCGTTCAACGAATTCTTTTTCAGAGGGTATGCCGAGTTCACTCAGGTCCGCATTGGCAAGACCGGACATATTAGCCATGCGACTGGGCAGCCGCTGCTGCATGCAGTGGTTGGCCAGGTCCGCAAATGGATGGCCGAGGGTTGAAAGCTCCCAGTCCAGAACTGCAATACACTCGGGTTTGTCCGCATCAAAACGGAGATTGTCTAATCGATAGTCACCGTGTACCAGAGATACACGACCATCGTCTTCCGGCAGGTGCTCATGCAGCCACGGTATTAACCATTCCATTTCGGATATGGGGTCTTCAAACTCCGAGGCACGATACTGTTCGGTCCAGCGCTTAAGTTGCCGTGCATAGTAGTTACCCGGCCTGCCATAGTCTGATAGCCCGACTGCATCGATATCCACCGTATGCAGTGCGGCCAGCACGCTATTGATTTGATCGTAGATAGCGCCCCGATCTTCGCGATTGACCTCTGGAACGGCACTGTCCCAGAACGTTCGGCCCTCTTTGTACTCCATCATAAAGAACAGCGACCCGAGCACTTCCGTGTCGGTGCAGAGATGGTACATCTCCGGCACCGGTACATCGGTGGGGGCCAGCGCTTTCATCACGCGGTATTCGCGGTCGACGGCGTGGGCGGACTTTAACAACTTCCCAGGTGGTTGCTTGCGTAGTACATAGACGCCTGAGGCTGCCTCCACTTTAAATGTGGGGTTCGACTGACCGCCGGTAAACTTTTCTACGGTCAGGGGACCTTTAAACCCATCAAGTGAAGACTCAAGGTACTCAGCAAGTTTGTCATGGTCGAGTTGTTGAATACCGTCTGCCATCTTCTAAATTTTGCCGTTTGTTATCTAAGTTATGGAGTTCTATCTGGCGCAATATAAGCGCGTTTGCGTTTGCACCACGCAAAGTGAAAGATCTATGCAGGCGCCAGCCTCTTAATCAAATTACGACCAAGCTGATTAATATGCACCTGATCGGGACCATCGACAATTCTACAAATACGTGCATACAAGTAGCTGTCGGCAAGGATGGTGTCCTGGCTGACGCCGGCGGCGCCGTGCATCTGAATGGCTCGGTCGGTGACTTTGCAGGCCATGTCGGGTGCGACGATTTTGATCATGGCGATCAGTTCTTTGGCGGCTTTGTTACCCAGCCTGTCCATTTGATCTGCGGCCATGAAGGTCAGCAATCGTGCCTGTTCAATTTCGCAGGCAGAGAGTGCAATCTCTTCGCGAATCTTGCCCTGTTCGCTCAGCTTGCGACCGAACGCCACGCGTGACTCCGCACGTTCACACATCATTTCCAGTACACGCTGTGCGCGTCCAATTAAACGCATGCAGTGATGTATGCGACCCGGCCCGAGGCGACCCTGGGCTATTTCGAATCCACGACCTTCACCGAGTAACATATTCTCTGGTGGTACGCGCACGTTGTCGAAGACCACTTCGGCGTGGCCTTCCGGTGCATCGTCGTTGCCGAACACCTGCATGGGCCGCACGATGTTGACACCTTCGGCATCGGTTGGCACCAGAATCATGGATTGTTGTTTGTGTCGGTCGGGGTTGTCGGGGTCATTCTTGCCCATGACGATCATGATTTTGCAGCGCGGATCACACGCACCGGAGATGTACCACTTGTGGCCGTTAACCACATACTCGTTACCATCGCGTACAATGCTGGTTTGAATGTTGGTGGCATCGCTTGATGCAACAGCGGGCTCGGTCATCGCGAATGCGGATCGAATTTCGCCTTCGAGCAACGGCTTTAACCACTGCTGTTTTTGTTCTTCGGTACCGTAGCGCGCAAATACTTCCATGTTGCCGGTGTCCGGTGCACTGCAGTTAAAAATTTCTCCGGCAAAGCGCGAGCGTCCCATCAGTTCGCACAGCGGTGCGTACTCAAGGTTGTTCAGGCCGTAACCATATTCATCAGAGTCCGGTAAAAAGAAGTTCCACAACCCCTGGCTCTTGGCTTTGGCCTTGAGTTCTTCGAGCAGCGGTGGAATGGTCCATCGGTCTTCAGCGTTCTCAATGTAATCCAGTAATTCTTGTTCTACCGGATACAGGTTGTCGATCATGAACTGATCAACTTTCTGAATCAGCTCCTGTGTTTTTTCGGAGTGTTCAAATTGCATAGTGTGCGCTCTTTGTGCGTGCTTATTATGAGTGACGGGGGTTACGCATCGACAACCAGTGCCAGCTGCTCTGCAACGAGTGCCGGTGTGTCGTGATCGCGAATTTCCATTTCAGTATTAAAGGTGACCAGTACACCTTTAGGTTTGACCTCGGCCGACAGTACTGTCACATGTGACCGTACCGCGGCACCCGTGGGCACCGGGCTCAGAAACCGTACTTTGTTGAGGCCATAGTTTAAGACGGTGCGCTGACCGTTGAGTGGTCGCGTCAGGCTTGAATTGAGATAAGACAAAAGCGACAGGCTCAAAAAGCCGTGTGCAATGGTACCGCCAAGCGCTTTTGTTGCATCAGCGTCCGGGTCCACATGAATAACCTGATGATCATTGGTGGTGTCGGCAAAGGCATTAATGCGATCCTGATCGATCGTCAGCCAGTCACTTGAGCCAATCTTCTGGCCAACACGTGATTGCCAGGTTTGTATCAATGTTTCATCAACCATTTATTATCCTCCTGAACCCCGGTGCTAATCTGTTAATAACTGACGTAGGGTGGATAAGCTGCAAGCGCATCCACCAACGAATTACGATTTAATTTTCACTCTATCTATACTGCACCTACACCAATCACTAAGGCCTGGTGGATGCGCAGGATTATCCACCCTACCTGTGTTTAGTGTTCGTGAACAGCGGTTGTCACGAAGCTTTCTTGCTGAGAAACCTTTCGAGGTTACTTTTAAATTCGTCGGTTTGCATCAGGCGTCCGAACTCCTGACCTTCGCGTTTGATAATCTCGCGATATTCACTGCGCCTGGCATGCAGCAGCCGTCGCGATGTTTTTAGTGCATCGAGAGGCTTGGCTGCGAGTTTGGTCGTAACTTCACCGACACGCTGATCAAGCGCTTCTGAATCGATCAGTTCATTAACCAGTCCAAAGCGCTCGGCATCGGTGGCGGACAATGGTTCGCCAAGCAACAGCATTTGCGCGGCGCGATGATCGCCCAGCATGGCAGGGAAAGTTTCGGAGGAGGCGAATTCCGGACACACGCCCAAGTCCGCAAACGGTGCGTGAAAGCTGGCACCCGGGCTCGCGTAGACCAGGTCGCAATGGAACAGCAGTGTGGTGCCAATACCGATGGCTGGCCCGTCAACCGCGGCGACAATCGGCACCTCGGTATCGAGCATGGCTTCCATCAATAGGAAGGCGGAATCAAAGCGCTCACCGGCGGCCACAGCGGCGGCGAAGTCAGACAGGTCGTTGCCTGCGGTAAAAATTCCCTCCGCACCTTTTAGTACGATGACATGGCTGTCGCCTGTTTGTGCGTCGCGAAACCCTGCGGTCAGTTCTGCATACATATCGCGGTTTAACGCATTGAGCTTTTCAGCTCGATTCATTTGCAGCGTGGTGACAGAGTTTTTGGTGTGGTTGATAACCAGTGACATGCCTGCATCCGTTGGTCAGATGCATTGCAGTATACGGAAATTTGCGCGGTTGTGACTAACCGCTGGGGCACAGCGCGGGGAGTTCGTTGCGCGCCGCCCTCGATGCGGACGGCGCGCGTGCGGATGTGGTGAGGGTCAGGCGCTTTTGCGTGTGAGCTGCGGCGATTCGTCCATCGCACGTCGCTCCAGCTCGGCCTGACTGAAGTCGTCGACGTGAATCACATCCATCATGGCGGCGTGATGCTTCAGCAATTGCGCGGACTCGTCGTCAGAAATAACGCCTGCATTGCGGGCGGCGTCGATAGCGGCCTCATCGGCAAGTTTAGGCAGCTTGCCGGCCTTGACGGCATCGCGGATTCTGCGATGAATCGGTGCCAGCGTCAGACTCTGCTGGAAAACGGCGTTGGCGTTGCCCAACGGGTTGAAGTCATTGTCTTCCAGGTAGATACCATCGATCAGACGCCGGCGGGTAGCGGTATTGTCAGACACCAGCTTCGCAATCTGTGTCACGCAGCGATCGGATGGCGCGTCGAAGTGTTTGCCGGTCGGAAATACCAACAGCTTCAGCAGCCACGCTACCGGTCGGTTCGGATAGTTTTGCAGTATTTCCTGCATCGCGGTTTGATAGCGGTGCAACAGAAACTGCATGGACCAATCGAGTACCGGCCGTTCTTCCTCGCTGCGGCCACCGTCTTCGTAGTGCTTCAGCACCATGCTCGCCAGGTAAAGGTTGCTGAGCAGATCGCCAAGGCGTGCCGACAGCATTTCTTTAAACTTGAGCTTTGACTGCATGGTCAGCATTGAGACGTCTGCCACCAGCGCAAATGCCGCACTCAGACGATTCAGGTCGCGATAGTAGCGCGCCGTGTAACCGGTCACCGGACTGTCGGCAAAGGTGGAACGGGTCAGGCCCATCCACAGCGAACGTGAGGCATTCGACAGCGTAAAGCCCATGTGTCCGAAGAACGCATCGTCAAACTGTTTGATGGTGTCGGCGTTTGATTCGCGTCCGGCCAGTTCCATTTCTCGCAGCACGTACGGATGGCTGCGCGTGGCGCCCTGACCAAAGATCATCAGGTTGCGCGTCATAATGTTCGCACCTTCCACGGTGATTGCCACCGGTGCTGACTCGTACAGGGTCGAGATATAGTTCTTCGGGCCTTTCATCACGGCTTTGCCACCGTGAATGTCCATCGCATCAGTGACGGCGGTGCGGGCCAGTTCGGTGCAGTGATACTTCAGAATGGCCGACGGCACACTGGGCTTCTCACCCAGCCCCAGTGAGACCGCCGTGTGCAGACGACCGGCGTCAACGATGTAGGTCAGCCCGGCGATGCGTGCCAGTGGTTTTTGCACACCCTCGAATTTGGCGATGGGTAAGCCAAACTGCTGTCGCAGAGTTGCATAGGCAGACGTGCCTGCCAGCGACATTTTGCAAATCGCGTTGCCACTGGTGGGCAGTGTGATGCAGCGTCCGACTGACAGGCAATTCACCAGCATGGTCCAGCCTTTGCCGGCCATGGCCTGTCCGCCGATGATAAAACTCAGCGGCACAAACACATCTTCGCCCTGAATCGGGCCATTCATAAAGGGCTCGCCAATCGGGAAGTGTCGGCGACCAATCTGCAGGCCGTCGGTGTCGCGTGGTATCAGTGCGCAGGTGATGCCGTAATCGTCGGTATCGCCAATCAGGTGATCCGGGTCCTGCAGGCGAAACGCCAGACCAATCAATGTGGCAATCGGTGCCAGCGTGATATAGCGCTTTTGAAAGTTGAGCCGCATGCCGAGCACGGTTTCACCCTGCCATTCGCCGTGGCAAACCACTCCGGTATCGCTGATCGAGGTGGCGTCGGAACCGGCGGTCGGGCTGGTCAGTGCAAAGCACGGAATGTCGCGACCATCGGCGAGGCGCGGCAGGTAGTGATTTTTTTGCTCCTCGGTACCGTACTTCATCAGCAGTTCACCGGGGCCAAGTGAATTTGGCACCGAGATAAAGTTCGCGATCACCGAGCCACTGCCAAACACTTTGGTCAGCACCTGCGATTGCGCCACTGCCGAGAACTGCAGGCCGCCGTAGGACTTCGGGATAATCATCCCGAGGAAGCGGTGTTGTTTAATGAAGTCGACGACGTGTGGCGGGATATCGTGCCAGTCGTGCCCGATCGACCATTTGTCCGCCATGCGGGCAAGCTCGGTGGCAGGGCCGTCGATGAATGCCTGTTCTTCGTCTGTCAGCAGCGGCTTGCCAGCCTGCAGCAGTTTTGGCCAGTCCGGGTTGCCGCTAAACAGTTCACCGTCCCACCATACGGTGCCGGCGTCTATGGCCTCTTTCTCCGTTTGCGACAGAGGCGGCAGGGCCTTTTTGAACCAGCCAAAAATTGGTCGGCTCAGCAGGTTTACGCGCAGCGCCGGTGTCGACACCAGCGCGCCGACTGCCGCCATTGCCAGTAGTGGCCATGCCCCTATCGAACTCGCAAACCACAAGGCTATGGCTCCTGCCGCCAGCGCTACGGTTGCAAAAATCGCCGGCTTCTTGTGATACCAGCAGTAGCCCACGGCAATCGCCGTACACAGAAATATCAGCACGCTCACTCGTTTTCCTCGATGTCGGTACTTCCAGTGGCCGGGTTATCGGCAAGGTAGTCGAGGTTTTGATGACTGGCAGCTGAATTGCGGTGCACACGCGGTTTTTACCGCGTCGGCGCGTGCTGACTGGCGTTATTTGTGCCAGTCAATGCCGTATCTTTCTGCATCTGTTGCCCGCAGATCGCCACCTGTGCCAACAGAGACCGGACCATTCGTGACACAGAGACAATTCGAAAGAAGAGACACAGAAGACGAGCGCGTCCGCAAAGCTGCCAAGCGCAAGATGATCAGCGCCGAGCTGGAAGACTTTCTGCGCTATCTGAACTCGCCGTGGCACATCGTCTGGCGAAATGTGCTGGTGGGACTGGCGCGCGGCCTTGGGGCGGTATTTGGCGCCACTGTGGTGGTGGGCCTGGCGATCTGGGTACTAAAAATATTTATCGACATGCCACTGGTCGGCAACTACGCGCGCGAGTTTCAGGCGAAGGTCAGTGAAGTTGCGGAAGAGACGCGCTACTCCGACGACTTTGCACGCATCCAGAGCACGCTGGATCGTATCGACCGGCGCCTCGAGGAACAGAACGAGCTGCTCAAGGCGGCTGCTGAGAACCGCTAGCGGTTCAGTCGTGGCCCTAACTTGTCAGGGCAGATTGTCGATAATCGGGTCCGGACAGAACTCGCGCCGCTGACAGTTATGGCAAAACTCGCCCAGATAAAGATCATCAATCCATTGCATCAGTTGCCGGATGTGATTTTTATCATCGAATAAAAACCCTGCTTCGAAATTACGTCGGTTCTCGTTTTTCGAGCCCATGCCGGCACCGGTCAGATTGGCCGAACCAACAAACGCCTGCACACCGTCAATTACAATCGCCTTGGTATGCACGCGCGGGCACAGCACTCGCTCAAACAGCTCGCTGTTAATCAATGGCGGGTATTCGTCAAAGTCAGCGCGAAAGCGCGGGCCGGGTTCTTTTGCATGAATCAGCCTGACCGCGACACCTCGCTCAACCAACGCCGAAAGCACTGCCAAAAACGGTTGAAAGCCCTCGTCGGTTTCCACGTGCAGGTCTTTCAGATCCGCCGTGGCGATCCATAAAAAACGGCTTGCCATCGGTACCCGGTTTTGCAGAAAATCGGTATAGATATCCCGATTGAGCAGCAGCTGATGCAAAGCAGGTCCTCAGTGATGCCGTTGACAGGCGGCGCTTGTTGATAGCGATATGGCCGGGGCGGAAAACGCCGGTTGGTCGTAACGTAGTATAGCTGCTCTCGATTGAGTCGGTTCTGTCGAAATCCTGTAAGCTGACCGCCTGATCAGCTGCGCAGCATGGAGCGAACAATGTTCAAAACATCCACCATCAAATTCTTAAGAGAGCTGGAAAAGAATAATAACCGCGAGTGGTTTGAGGCAAACAAGCATCGCTATGAATCCGATGTGCGTGAGCCGGCACTGGCCTACATCGAAGCCATGGCACCGCGGCTGGCGAAAATATCGCCACACTTTATCGCCAGTCCGAAAAAGGTGGGCGGGTCTCTGATGCGTGTCTATCGCGACGTGCGCTTCTCCAAAGACAAAACACCTTATAAAACCAACATTGGCATACAGTTTCGCCACAGCGCCGGTAAAGATGTACATGCACCGGGTTTCTATATGCACATAGAACCGTCGCAGGTGTTTATTGCAGCGGGCATCTGGCGTCCCGATAATGAGACGTTGTCGCACATGCGGATGCACATTGACGAGAGTCAGGCTGAGTGGAAAAAAGTCAGAAAAGCGGTAACCGCCAAAGGTTACGAGTTTGGCGGTGAGTCACTAAAAAAGCCCCCGCGAGGCTTTGATGCCGAACATCCGTTGATTGAAGATTTAAAACGTAAGGATTTTATTATCGCGCAGGACTTAAAGGCGTCGGTAATCAGTAAAAAAGAATTTGTCGCAGACACAGCCAAACTGTTCGCCGCGACTAAGCCGCTGGTTAAGTTTATTTGTGAAGCGTGTGATCATGATTTCTAACGATAGCTACATAAGTCAATTTCAGGTGATCATATGACAGATCAGTTCAGCCTGCGCTGCCGCGTAGAAGGTGGTGGTACGCCATTGCTACAGGAGTGGGGCGCCGACTGTGAATACGGCGTGTTAAAGGATGTGTTGCTCGGTCCGGCTGATAACTACGAGTGGCTTGAAACCAGCTCTGTTTCTAAAAAAAGCATTCGCCGCAAACTAAAGTTCGATGCGCAGGTTGCACAGCAGCAGCATCGAGAGATGGTGTCGGCTTACGAGTCTGCCGGTGTAACCTGCCACTTTCATGAGCCCGACCCGGCGCTGCCCTATCAGGTGTTTGCCAGAGACTCATCGGTAATGACACCGTTTGGCGCCATCATCACCAGCATGGCCAACTGGTGGCGACGTGGCGAAAACTATCGTGCCATAGAAACCTATGCAAGGCTCGGCATACCCGTTTATGACTACGTGACCGCCGGTACCTTTGAAGGCGGTGACTTTAATATCATCGAGCCAGGCACGGTACTGATTGGCTGGGAAGGCGACGAAGGCCGCAGCCAGCAACAGTCTGCAGAGCAGTTGCGAGACTGGTTTGAAGCGGAGGGCTGGGAAGTCAAACTGGCCGATATCGACCCGTTCTATGTGCACATTGACTTAATGGTGGTAATGCTCGCGCCAAAGCTCGCAGCAGTATGCCTTGAGAGCACCGATGACGACGTTATCGATTGGCTCAAAAGCAAACAGATCGAAATCATTGCCGTGCCGTTTAAAGACACACTCGACCTTGGTTGCAACGTCGTGGCACTTGGCAACGATCGCATACTGCTGCCAAAGAAAAGCACCGTGTTAAAGGAAAAGGCTCGCGCCGCTGGCCTAGAAGTATTTGACCCGGATGTATCGATGATTACGCCAGGTGGTGGTGGTGTGCATTGTATGTGTCAGGCGTTGCGTCGATTGCCTGGGTAGTGTCAACGATTCTGTTGGATCGACGTGGTGTGTGTAAGAGCTTTGGTGCGGTTCGTGTTACTCACCACACCCT
>CAYMFQ010000144.1:0-14125 GCA_964389335.1 uncultured Granulosicoccaceae bacterium | reverse complement strand
TTGTGTAAAACGGCGCTGATCGATCCAGCTAAATGTCATGGCAGTCGTTTCCACTGGCGATTTTGTGGGAAGCTTGCGGCCCTTCGGTGGCACCGATGATCAATGCAATCAGTCGTGCCGTGGTTTGCTCGCTAATGCAACACTGCAATACACTGGCTGCAGCTGCAGCGTGTCGGCAATGCAGCAATCCGACTCATGAGCAACAGGCGCCCCACCCTTTGACCGATATTAACTGGCTTCTTTTTATCATTGCATCCACAGCTATTATACTGACTCCCGGTCAGGACATGGTGCTGGTGATGTCTCGATCAATTTCGCACGGTACGCTGGCCGGAATGGTCACTGCAACAGGTGTCAGCTGCGGCTTGCTGGGGCACACGCTGCTTGCGGCACTCGGTATCGGCACACTGGTGCAGACGTCGCCATTGCTGTTTACCGCAATGAAAATTGTCGGGGCCGCTTACCTGCTCTATCTGGGCATTTCACTGCTGCGCGATACGAACAACGGCCTGCTGACAAGCAAGTCCACCCAACGCAGCCTGACAAGACTGTACCTGGACGGTGCTCTATCCAACATCGCCAACCCAAAAATCGCCATCTTCTTTTTTGCTTTTCTGCCGCAGTTCGTCAGCCCGAACGCAGCTAACCCGACGTGGTCAATCTTTCTGCTGGGCGCCTGTTTTGCACTGTTAACGATGTTATTGAAAGGGCCAATCGCTCTGCTCGCCGGTCAGCTGGCCCGAATGCTATCGGATAACCCGCTGTATTTACGCAATGTGTTCAGAGTCAGTGGAGTCACACTGATAGGGCTGGCAGTGAAGCTGGCGTTTGAAGAGCGATAAGCGGCTGCGCTCCCGTCACTCGGGAGCGCTTAGGCGTAGGCGGGTTACCTGTTTAAAGATGGTTACAGGAACAGCGTAACAATAGAAGGCCAGATCAACAGCACACTCAACGCGAGTAGCTGTAAACCGATAAACGGCAGGAACCCTTTGAAGATATCTGTCAGTGATATATGCGGTGGCGCGACCGATTTCAGATAGAACGCCGCCGGCCCAAACGGTGGTGACAGGAAACTCACCTGCATGTTCATACAGAACAGAACGCCGAACCACACCGCAACCTGACGCGGTTCAAGCTGACCAATCAGGCCAATCTCTTCGATCGGCAGCGCCCTGACGATTGGCAGGAACACTGGAATGATCAGCAGCACGATGCCAACCCAATCCATAAATGCCCCCATAAACAGCAGGATCAGCATCATGGTCAGTAGCACAAGGTACGTGGGCATCTCTGCACCAACAATGAGCTCGGCGATGTAAGTGGGACCGCCAGCCAGTGTATAGGCACCTGACAATGCCGCCGCACCAACGGTGACCCAAATGATGGTGCCGGTTGATCTGACGGTTCTCATCATGCTGTCCCACAGCAGGCCAACAGACGCCTCACCACGAAAGACTGCGATGATAAATACTGCCAACGCCCCCATGCCGGCAGCCTCTGTAATACCAGTGACGCCTCCATAGATAGACCCCAAGACAATGCCGATAACAGACAGCGGTGGCACCAGCCCCTTGCCCTCATGCCAGCCTCTGAGAGATCGTTTTAAACCGAACACCAGCAAAATTAACAAAAGCCCTACTACAATTGCGCCGACCAGATAAGGAATATGTTCCTGCATACCGAGGAAGATTTCACCGTCATCCGGATCGAGGTTCTGATTTCTGCCTAAGGCCGTGTAGATGCCAGCGCGCAACAGCAACAGTGCCGTCGCACCGACGAAACAAATGGAAAGGAAGCCGCCAAACATCCGGCCCTTCTCCCAGCCTTCCGGATCATCGGGCGCTGACTCAGGCAGCGGTGCCAGTGATGGGTTCATGCGGGTGCGCACGATGATGTAAATGATAATGAAAGACGCGAGCATAAAGCCGGGTACAAATGCGCCGGTGAAGAGTGCCTTGATTGATGTCTCTGTAATAAGGCCGTAGATAATCAATACGACCGAGGGCGGAATCATGGTGCCGAGTGACCCGGAGGCACAGATAGTACCGATAGCCAGGTTCTGGTTGTAGCCGAGACGCAGCATTTGAGGCAACGCAATCAGCCCAAGCAACACGACCTCACCGCCAATAATCCCAGACATGGCAGCCAGCAGCACGGCCATCAGAGAAGTGACGATAGCAATACCACCGCGTGTTTTGCTTAGCCAGAAGTTGAGTGCGTTGTACATCGATTTCGCAACCCCCGAACGTTCAAGCAGGGATGCCATAAATATAAAGAGGGGTACGGAGATCAATACATACTCTGTGAGCAGGTCAAACACCTTTTGTGTGAGTATGTATAGAGGCCCGGTGCCCGGGCGACTGGTCAGCAAACCCTCACCGAAACTCATCGGGTCTGTCAGCAGTGTCGGCTCGAATTTCATGATCATGACGACAAGTGCCATAACCGCAGATGCAAGCCCAAGGGGCATGCCGATGGCTAGTGTGACCAGCAGTCCAAGTACCAGGACAATTGAGATAGTTGAAATATCCATCAGCTGCCACCTACACTGCGCTTAATTGCGGCGAGCTCGTCTTCGTCGAGGTCACCGGCAACCGCTTTGTTCTCTGGTTCGAGATTCCAGTCGGCAATCAGATTGATGACAGCCTGTATCGCAATTAACGACACCACAATTAACACCATCGGCTGAAGCGTTGCCGGTATGGGCGGATCAAACGCCGTGCCGAACATTTCCCACTTATAAAACTTGGTAACAAACACCTGTTTATAACTTCCAAAAATAAGAAAAAACGCGAATGTGAGTATCAACAACACCGACAGGATGTCGAACAAATGCTGTAACCAGCGGGGCACAGCATCGTAAAGAAGGAATATTCGAATATGGCAACGCTGCTGCATGGCATAGAAGCCCGCGAACAGAAACACGAAACCCGCCAGCCACAGCGTTAGTTCGTTTGCCCACAGCGTCGGCGCCTCAAAGGCATAACGCATCAGAACTTCATAGAGCATGATCAACGTGATGCAGGCAATCAGCATCATTGTTACGCGACCGACAAAAAGCGCGACACGGTCTATCGGACGCCAGTGTTCAAACTCCATCGAGGCACAGCGCACTGTACGCATGCCCAGGTAGAAAAGAATCGGCAACAGTATCAGGGCGGCCCAGTCTATTGGATCCGCCAAACCGCCAAACAAGCCGGGCATGTCAGGTGTGACGTCTTTGCGTTTGTGCAATTCGGTCATCTGATCGACGAGGCTTTGATTTTCTGACGGGATGAAGTCCAGTATGTAGGCCGGTGTATGCCAGATCGCCCACCCTGCGCAAAAGATGAAAGCAAGCGGTATCAACCATTCAAGGAAGCTGCCGGATTCATCTTTCATAGTCATGTCCAATTTTACTCGTATCAGCGATTACTTTGCGGGTGTACAGACCCGTCCTGCATACCAGTGGGATTGTAATACAGGGAAAAGGAAACAGGCCCATTGCTGGGCCTGTTGTGTTTCACGCAACTAACGAAGCTCTGCTTACTTCATTGCACCTAGATCTTTCAGGAAGTCGAGGTGACTTTGAAGCAGTTCTTTCGCTTCAGGGGTGGTTGCAAACTTGGTCCACCCGGCTTGTACAGCCGCTCTGTACTTGGCCATTTCTTCCGGCGACCACTCATACAGGTTGACGCCTTTGGCGCGCAGGTCTTTTGCCGTTTGAGCGTTCTTCACTTCGTTGATACTGGTATTTTTCAACGCCAGAGCCTGCATGCCTACCTTCAAGATTGCTTTGTGGTGGTCAGGCATGCCGTCCCAAACATCCTTGCGGCAGGCAAGGTGGTCAGCCGGCATTGAGTGAAAGCCCGGGAAGTTGGTGTGTTCGGCAATATCGTATAAACCCAGTCCAACGTTATTGGTCAGGTTCGCAGCGTCAGCACCATCAATGATTCCGGTTTCCAGCGCGGTGAAGATTTCGTTGAAATCCATCACGATGGGAGACGCGCCGAGCTCCTTGAAGATCTCGGTGATGATTCCCGGAGGTGAACGGAACTTCCAGTTTTTGAAATCCTCAACACCACGAATCGGCTTGGTTGAAGACAGCGACTCAGGACCGGGAATCCACCAGCCGATGAACTCCATGTTGTGCTCGTTGTAGAGCTTGTTCAGCTGCGCATAGCCGTCGTTGTGAAGCAACCACGCCATTTGCTGGTAGGGGTTCTGGTAGCCGCCGTTCAGATCACCAGTGAACTGGAACGCAGGGTTCTTACCGGTCTGGTAGGCTCCACCTGTCATATCGCAATCGAGGATACCGGTTGCAGCAGCGTCGAAGGTTTCAGCCGACTTAACAACGGAACTGGCGTAAAACATCTCAACTTTGATTTCACCGTTAGACATCGCCGTGATGTCTTCAATGAACTCGGCCGCCATCTGACCTGACAGCGTCTCTGGTGAGAAGTGGGTCTGGATGCGTAACTTGGTTTCCGCAGCACTGGCGGTACCGGCAGCGGCAAGCGCCAGAGATACTGCACTGGCAGCAGCCAGTTTGGTTGCGGACTTTAAATACTTTTGCATGGTTTCCTCGCTATCGGGATAAGAGTTCAGATTCAACGCCACACTCCGGTGCGAGTCTGCCGCGGCAGTTACAAGCGCGCTTCATCTTGCTGCGCTTCGCTTTTTGAAGCGCTTCGTTTCTTTGAAGCGCTTCGCTTTGCGACCCGAGAGGTGCTGAACCATTACTGGCCGGCGACCGACGCCCAACTCTGCACTGCCAGTACCGCTACACCCCTGCTGCCTGACTGACATTTTTTGCGCAGATTCTGGTGCGCTAAAACGGCGGCTGGCAAGGCCACGGACACTGGCCACAAAGATGCAAGCCATTACGACGATTTAACCACAAACGGCACCTGTAAACCACCGATCAACACGACAGTTGCTTTACCGGGTTCCCGCCGAACAGCACGGCGAGCATCGGGTCGCGTTTCAATCAAACCATTGTTGTGCTTAACTAACGCAACATCGTAATCGGTAGCTCCCATGTCGGCGTCCTCGCAGAATCCATCAAGTGTCCCAGAGCGCTGGCAGGATTGCGTCTACCCGCTGCTTAAAGCGGCGAATATTAAACACATTGCCTATGTACCGGATGCCGGACACGCCAGCGCCATTGAAGCCGCTACCAGTGATACTGATATGCACAGCGTCGTGCTGACCACCGAGGAAGAAGGGCTCGGTTACCTCGCCGGTGCCTGGCTCGGTGGCGAACGGGGTGCGCTGTTGCTGCAATCGAGCGGTGTTGGAAACTGCATTAATACGCTGGCACTGCAGTCGTGTGCGCGCTTCCCGCTGCTGATGCTGGTGACCATGCGCGGCGACTGGGCCGAATTTAACCCCTGGCAAAACCCGATGGGACAACAAACGGAAAACGCGCTCAACCTGATGGGTGTGATGACCTGGCGGGCCGATTCACCGGAACAGGTGGTGCCACTCATTCAGGGTGCGGCGACCATGGCATTCGACGGGGACTCAGCCTGCGCGGTGCTGCTTGGCCAGCAGCTGATCGGAAAAAAGGAGTGGAACCAATGAACCGTCGACATGCGGTTGCCACACTGCTGCAGGATCGCTCAGATCTGCTGGTGGTCAGTGGCCTCGGCTCACCGTCCTACGATGTTATGGCCGCCGGCGACCACGATCAGAATTATTATCTGTGGGCAGCGATGGGCAGTGCGGCAATGATCGGCCTCGGTCTGGCCACCGCACAACCGCAACACAAGGTTCTGGTAATTACCGGCGATGGCGAGATGCTGATGGGTACCGGCTCACTGGCTACAATTGCGGTAAAGCGACCGAAAAACCTGACTATCCTGGTGCTGGACAACGGCCACTACGGCGAAACCGGTATGCAGTTGAGTCATACCGGACAGGGAATCGCGCTGCACAAAATTGCCGAAGCCTGTGGGTTCGATTCGTCAGTGCACATCGACAACACTGACGCGCTGCATCAGCTGCGGTCGCAAATCTACACGGAGGATGCGCTGCGCTTTGCCACCGTTAGGGTCGACCCGGCCAACGAGCCCCGGGTCCTGCCCCCGCGGGATGGCGTGCACGTTAAAAATCGCTTTCGCCAGTCACTTGGCTTTGACACTATTTAGGAGTCTGCGCGGCAGGACCTGTGCTATTGAGAACGCGCAGACTGCTACCGCCCTGGCTCTCAGACTAGAACCCACATACCGACATGAACACAATAGATTTGAATGCCGACCTTGGCGAGAGCTTTGGCCCCTGGTCGATGGGAGACGACGCAGCCATGCTCGGTATTGTCTCCAGCGCCAATGTGGCCTGTGGCGGCCACGCCGGCGATGCAGCCACCATGTTCGACACACTGTCACTGGCCGCGAAAAATGGTGTCTGTGTAGGCGCACACCCGGGCTTTGAGGATAGGCAGGGCTTTGGTCGACGGCGACTGCCGCTGACCATGACTGAAGTCGAACAACTAATAGCTGCCCAGGTGGGCACCATCAAAGGCATCGCAGGCTTAACAGGCTCTGCGGTTCGCTATGTAAAGCCTCACGGCGCACTTGGAAACTGGGCGGCGGAAAATAACGACGTCGCCGCGGCCATTGCCCGATCGATAAAAAGCGCGCACCCGGACTGCGCGGTGCTGGCAATCTCGGGCACCGCACTCGAAACAGCGGCGCTGCAGTCCGGTCTTGAAACCTACTCGGAAATTTTCGCCGACCGCGGCTATGCCGACAATGGCAATCTGGTTCCGCGCTCCGAACCCGGTGCAATGATCGAAGATGCCGACATGGCCTGCAGGCGCCTGCTTGAGTTCTTCGATTCCGGCAAGATGCCCACAGTCAACGGTGGCAAGGTAACCCTGAAAGCTCATTCAGTTTGCATCCACGGGGATAACCCGCATGCGGTGGCAATGGGCAATACCATCAAACAATCATTGCTTGACGCAGGCTTCTCGTTGCAACCGTTTATCGCCGATTAACGCCGAATATGCGATTGTCCCCGACCTTAAGGCCGATCGCCGATACCGGCGTGCTGGTTGAGTTTGCCGATGTAATCGACGACGCTGTGCATCAACGCGTGCTGAGCCTTGATGCCGCACTGCAGGCACAACCACCGACCGGACTCACGGAAATGATACCGGCGTATGCGTCGCTGTTTGTCGGATACGATGCATTGCAAACAGACTATGCAACCATCAGCAATTCAATCACCAGTCTGCTTAATGTGCCGGCTGAGCAATCCGGTGCCACCAGCCACTGGCAGATACCGGTTTGCTATGCAGAGGAATTTGCCCCGGACATGGCATCGCTCTGCGACACACTTAACCTGAGTGCAGACGATATCATTGCGCAGCATTGCTCACCGCACTACAAGGTTTACATGTACGGGTTTGCACCTGGCTATGCCTACCTGGGTGGTGTACCCGATAACATACAGGTTCCGCGTAAAACAGCACCGGTTATGGATATACCGGTTGGCAGCGTGATGATTGCCGGCCCGCAGTCATTAATAACCACAGTGGTCATGCCATCAGGCTGGTGGGTTATTGGTCGCACACGGCAGACGCCGCTGCAGCCCGACAGTGATACACCGTTTCTGTTTCAGGTGGGAGATACAGTCGAGTTTGTGCCTGTCAGCACTACTGAGTTTTACCAGCGGCAAAGCAGTTCGTCATAGATGGAAGCACAACTATCTATAGAACATATCGGCCCGCTGGTTGGGATACACGATAAGGGACGACACGGCTACATGCGCTATGGCGTCACCGGTGCCGGACCGATGGATCGACTCAGCCATACACTGGCAAACAAGGCGCTCGGCAACTCACCCGATAGGCCCTGCATAGAAGTGTCACTGGGTGGCATAACACTACGCTGCACGGATGGCTACACGACCGCCGCCATTGCGGGCGGTCACTTCAACTGCACGCTCAACGGCCAAACGTTACCACCCTGGTGCCGTTTTGAACTGGAGGCAGGGAGTCAGTTGCAGATACGCCCCGGGCCCTGGGGCTCGTGGTGTTACCTTGCATTTGGCGGACAGCTACAGTCACAACAGTGGCTCGGCAGCCAGTCACTGGTACAGGGCACTGACCTGTGCGGCACGCCTTTGCAACAACACGACACTATAGAAGTAACCGATACGGACACCGCGGCTCCAGCCTCAAAGTCTGGCGCTGTAGATTCACTACAAGACCCAACACCGCTGCGACCCGACGATGTTATCCGCGTGGTACTCGGGCCACAGGATCGCTACTTTACAGAGGCATCGTTACATGCACTGGCACACAGTGCCTTTACGCTTACCGCAGACTATAACCGTATGGGTATTCGCCTGAGCGGCCCTTCCCTGTCAATTAACACGGAACTCACAATGCCGTCCGCCCCTATTACCAGAGGCTCTATACAGGTGCCGGGGCATGGTGATCCGATCTGCCTGATGGCAGACCATCAGACCACCGGCGGTTATCCAAAGATTGCCACTATTATCTCGGCTGACCAGGACAAACTCGCGCAGTTGCGCAGCGGCGATCAGATCAGGTTTGAAGTGATTGATGCAGACGCTGCCATCGTTACCGCCCGCGCTCGTCAGCAACAACTAACAGCGCTGATGCAACTAATGAACGACAATACTCTCGGTCTTGATGAGCGGCTGTTAAGCAGCAACCTGATCAGTGGCGTAGTTGACGCCCGACCGGACTTATCAAAGCAGTAATTCGCGTGTCACTTCCGATCATTATGATATTTACTTGCGGCGACGCAATAGTGATCTGATCAGTGTGCTCATGAACACCCACTGACTTTTGGCAAAGCCTTCGTATGTGGGTACGCTGTCGGTGACGTCGCGTACTCTGCGGTGATAGAAGATGTGCATCGATGGCTCGAGCGTTAGCTCCGCAGGCAGCATATCAGTGGCCAGCACGATAAGATCCGGCAACACCGGCACTGAGATTTTCTCAACCGTGGCACTTTGACAGCTGTTGCACCGGCCACGCTGGACGAGTTTTGGCTTCTGATAAACCTTAAAATCAATCGATGATTCATCGTCCAGTTCAACATCTGAGGCTCGAAACACACTGACATCTGAGTAGTCCTGTCCGGTATATTTCTGACAGGTCGTACAGTGACAATAGCCGCGCAGTAACGGACGCCCGGTGATACGCACCGATACTGTATTGCAGCCACACCTTGCGGTTTGTTCCAATGTGTTCACACTGGTCTCTGTTGCTAACATGTCGACTACCCCGCCTGTTTTTGCTGTGCTGGTAGTTTTTCATGCCACCATCCAGCGATCAATGACCTCCGAGGTTATCAATTGTATGCGCGGCTTACACGGTCAATTCAGGCGACGTCATCACAACGCTGTTGTACCACAGTAAATTCGCGATCATGTGAAAGTGAGGGAATCCGCGCTCGCGCCTGAGACACACTGTCGAGATCGATATCTGCCATAACTATCCCTGGCTGCTCGCCGCCATCAGCCAGCACTTCTCCCCACGGATCAATGATCAATGAATGCCCATAGGCTTCACCACCGCCAGGTACCTTGCCCGTTGCACAGGGTGCAAACACATAAGCACCATTTTCGATAGCACGCGCGCGATTTAGCGTGTGCCAGTGCAACTCGCCGGTCTTTTTAGTGAACGCCGCCGGAATCGCAAGCACCTGTGCACCCGCCTGTGCAAGCTGGCGATACAGGTTTGGAAACCGCAGATCGTAGCAAATGGTGTGACCAACCGCGCCGACCGGTGTGTCGAGCAGTGCAACATCGGAACCGGCTTCGACCGTTGCACTTTCGCGGTACACATCAGCATCGGTAAACTGAATATCGAACATATGGATTTTGGTGTAACGGCTGCGAACCTGCCCGGTATTGTCCAGCACAAAACCACGGTTATAAATACGCCCGTCAGCGGCGGTGATCGCAATCGATCCAACCAGAAACCAAACATTGTTTTGCGCAGCAAAACGCTTGATGCCGTTCAGATAGTCGTGCTCGTCTTCGTGTGCATGAGGTGGTCGCAACGCGGGGCCATCTGATACCAGACCGCCACAATACTCCGGTGTACCGAGCAACACCGCCCCCGCGGCAACTGCCTCTGTAGCAAGTGACAGAGTTTGATCGAGCGCTGCTGCCATCGTCGCCTGAGGGCTGGTTTGTAACGCTGCAATTGTGGTCGCCATGTTTCGCCTGCCTGCCCGTTTGTTGTATCCCGGCACACATTCTAGCTGATCTGCCGTTTCGCATCGAACACTTGCAAAACTGCGCGGTTAAAAGCCTGATCTACGCCGGCCCCTGAGACAACCACCTTTTCGTTAGACACCTGTTAGAACTGCAACAGAACTTTCCACGGGCTCGGCACTCTTTTACCCATATAGCCGAGACAGTTTGGTAAAACTATGCTGATTGAAAACACCTGCCCCATTCCCAACCCCGTGCAAAGCGGTGATTCTGAGCCACTGCCCGCTAACGCTTTACGCCTGCAAAGGCACGCCAGCCAATCCCCTGACCATCGACATATTGTTGAGGGCAACCACGAAGTACTGCAACAAGGCAGCAGCCTGATACAACAACTGACGGATGCGCAGTACACGTCTGCGGTTGAGACCTATGCGTGTAGTTCCATTGGCGCACACTTTCGCCACATGCTGGATATGTATCTGGCACTGATGCCGGTGCTGGTGGCAAGCGATCGTGCATCGATGATCGACTACGATGTCCGCCGCCGTGGCGCGCCGGTGGAAAGCTGCAGGCATGCAGCTATTGCAGAGCTGGACAGCTATAGACAACAGCTCGACCAGTACACCCGTTCGTTCGACATCGTAGTGACCGTTAAAACAGAAGTGTGCATTGAATCAACGCAGCACGCAGCTGTGCAGTCAACACTGGCTCGTGAACTGGCGTTTGTCAGCACACATGCCGTGCATCACTTTGCGCTGATCAAGGTTATCGCAAAACTGCTCGGCGCATCAGTAGACGCAAGTGTCGGGCTGGCTCCGGCAAGCGCCAGCTTTATGCGCTCGCAGCAATCAGCCAATTCCTGAGCAGAACACACCCATGTGTACAGCAAGCTGGTTTTTTCACCAACATGGTTACCATCTGTTTTTCAATCGGGATGAAAAAAAATCACGTGCCAGGGCTTTGCCCCCGTCGACATTTGCAACGGAAAGCGGCACCGCACTAATGCCGATTGATCCGGATGGCGGCGGCTCGTGGCTGGGCGTCAACTCAGCCGGATGGACATTCGCATTGTTGAACTACTATCAAGGCGAGATACCCGATGGACCACTGACAACGCGCGGTGCTGTGGTCCGGGCAGCGTTAAACTGCACCACTGCCAGACAGGTTGACGCGCTTTTGACTTCGTTGCCTTTGCAAAGCTATGCGCCGTTTTCATTGTTGTGTCTGGCATCGATCAGTGCGCCAGCCAGCAGCAAACCCGCCGGGCAGCGCGAGCAAAACGGCGAAGTGCAACTTTGGCGCTGGACTGGCCGAGCGCTGCAAAGCATGGCGGTGACCAGTTTCATCACCTCGTCATCCAGACACTTTGCGGAAGCTTGCAGTGCCAGAGCTGAAGAGGCGAATCGAACCCGGGTACTTCTGCCACGGACGAGCGTCGTCAGTGACTCCGGCATTCAAACGCGCATTGCGAGTCATCGCACTTTTCATATGAGTCACGGCTGTTCGGGCCACAGCAAAAAACGTAACTCGCCTGACCGTGACATCGATCCGGATATTGGTTTGTCCGGGCGTGAAACCTCTGTGTGCATGCATCGCAATGATGCCAGCACCGTGAGTTTGTCTGAAGTTTCATGTACCGAAGCCCGCATCCGCTTTGTTTACCATGACGGCGCACCCTGCAAGGCCGGGCAAACGACGGCTCACGAACTGACGCCAGCTGCCGCTACCCTGTCTCGCGCGATTTGACAGGCAACAGTCAGGGAAATCTGCCAACGGCAATTTTGTTAACCCCCGCACAACTTTCTGTTCCTGCACCGGTGCTTGTCAACTGATTCGCTGCCACCGCGTTAACCCGTCATACACGAACAGAATCCAGCCTCTCGAAAAGTAGCTGGCCGAAATAGATAACTGCGGTGGACACATGCAAAAAAAACCTGCCTACAAACACGGACAGACCCCTTTCGCACAACTTTTAGGTATCAGCGCTTTCGCATTAGTACTGGCATCCTGCGGCGGTACATCGAGCAATGGCGTCAACTCGGATAACGCATCGAATACCATTACCGACAATACCGCAGACAACGCAACTGGCGACGCCGACGCTGAAAACAACAACGGCAATCCCAATGTCGATCAGGCTGACAATGACAACACGAACGAGGACGTTGTTGCGGTAGGCGGTGTCAGCACATTGCAGGTAGGCGGAGTCGTATTTTCCTCTCTGCCCGAGGCGGCACCCACGCCGGACGCTGCCTCTGTTGAACTGGGGCGGCTGCTATTTTGGGATCCGATACTCTCCGGTGATCAGGACACCGCCTGTGCCACCTGCCATCTGCCCGAGTTTGGTTATGCCGACGGACGTGCGCGGTCAATCGGAACCGGCGGTGTCGGTACCGGCCCCGGCCGCGTTGCCGGCCCCATTGGTGCCGTGGCGCGCAATGCCCAAAGTGTATTGAACACTGTGTGGAATGGCATTAACGAATTTGGTGTATTTAATCAGGACACGGCCCCGATGTTTTGGGACGCAAGGACTACAAGCCTGGCAAGCCAGGCGCTGGAGCCGATTCGTGCACGCGAGGAGATGCGCGGAGACAACTTTACCGAGGCCCAGATCGACGATGTCGTGGTGGAACGACTGGTTAGCATTGCCGAGTATCAGGCCCTGTTTCAGCAAGCGTATGGTGGCAACAATCCGGTGACGCTGCAAAACACCGCACGGGCGCTGGCTGACTTTCAATCAACACTGATCGCCAACAACAGTCCTTATGATCAATACCTGCGTGGCAACACCAATGCGCTAAACAACGCACAGTTAAATGGCATGAGTGAGTTTGCTGAACACGGGTGCGCAGATTGTCACAGCGGCCCGATGTTTTCCGACTTCGATACGCATGTACTCGGTGTTGCAGAAGCACAGGGACTGACAGAACCGGATAACGGTAGCGGCAACTTCGCCTTTCGCACACCATCGTTGCGACAGCTTGCGTTTACTGCACCCTACTTTCACGGTGGACAGGAAAGCAGCGTTGTCGACGCCGTTGATTTCTACGACAACAACAACTCCGATAACCCGAACGTAGCAAACAACCAACTCGACCCCGACTTCAGAGACATACCGAATCTGAATAACAACGAAGTTAACGCTATTGCACAGTTTTTAATGACATTAAACGATGCAGACTTTGACCGCTCCAGACCAGCCACCGTACCCAGTGGCCTGCCTGTTGGCGGCGCGCTCCAATAAACAGCTTTTACTGTCCAACCAGCCAATCCCGTGTTCTCCGGCGCTCACGCTGCCGGAGTTTTTTTAGTTGGGGTATCGGAAAGTATCGCGCTCAGTTACTTTGCCCAGCGCTCGTGTGTTGGTACATCAGTTGGTACATGATGAAACGCCTGTGCATCTGCGGTTTGTATCGCAACAGCTGGTGTGCCGAACAAAGATGGATCATCCATACTGCCAACCTTGACGAACAAACCCGTTGGCAAATTCGGAGACAACGTTGTCAGATGCGTGCCACACTTTTCACAGAACTCCCGCGTGCGCGGTTGCTCAACATCAGTACGGCTGAAACGAGACGGTTCCCCCTGAATGTATGAAAACCCGTCCTTAGGCATACCAATAATCACATTGGGATGGCCACCGGTTAAGTACTGGCATTCACGACAATGGCACTGTGCACGCAGCAGTGGCTCGCCTTCAGCAACATAACGTACAGCACCACAATAACAACCACCTTCGAATTTCATCTGTAGTCCTCCGCTTATCGAATCGACAGTGTAACACCAGTTCAGGCCAGCTCACTGTGCATTCATGCTGGAGAGCGCACGGGGATAAGCGACAGTGCATCCTTTGATTTCAGAATTATCAATTATGGTGGATGCGCCTTTGGCTTATGCCACCCTCATATGTATGTGACCTGTCAAGTGATTGTTTGCACTAAAT
>CAYMFQ010000143.1:0-14418 GCA_964389335.1 uncultured Granulosicoccaceae bacterium | reverse complement strand
TGGCCTTTCGATCAATATTGATGAACTTTGCTTCCAGTTCGTCGCCTTCCTTGAGATGCATCTTGAGATCTTCAACACGATCGCGCGAGTATTCGCTCGCCCTGAGGATGCCTTCGACGCCCTCTCCAAGATTGACCATCGCTAGTTTTGTATCGACTTCCGTAATGGTGCCTTTAATGATCGAGCCCTTCGGATTGTCAGCCACGAACTGTCCAAACGGATCCTGTTCGAGTTGCTTGACGCCCAGAGAAATACGCTCGCGCTCCGGATCGACAGCCAGTACCACCGCTTCGATTTCCTGACCTTTCTGGAAGTTGCGCACCGCATCTTCGCCAGTGTCGTTCCAGGACAGATCCGACAGGTGGATAAGACCGTCGATACCACCGTCGAGGCCGATGAAGATACCGAAGTCGGTGATCGACTTGATCTTGCCGGAAACCTTGTCTGACTTGTTGAAATTCTCGGCGAACTCTTCCCATGGGTTCTGCTTACACTGCTTAACACCCAGGGAGATGCGGCGACGCTCTTCGTCGATGTCGAGGATCATTACCTCAACCTCGTCACCTAGCTGTACGACCTTGTTGGGGTTGACGTTGCGGTTGGTCCAATCCATTTCAGACACGTGCACCAGACCTTCAACACCTTCCTCAATTTCAACGAAGCAACCGTAGTCGGCAATGTTGGTAACCTTACCGAAGATACGGGTGTTCTCCGGGTAGCGACGGATCAGATCCATCCAAGGATCGTCGCCCAGTTGCTTCAGGCCAAGTGAAACGCGATTGCGTTCACGGTCGAACTTCAGCACCTTAACTTTCATTTCCTGGCCGACTTCAACGACTTCGCTCGGATGCTTAACACGCTTCCAGGCCATATCGGTGATGTGCAGCAGCCCGTCGATACCACCGAGGTCGAGGAACGCGCCGTAGTCGGTCAGGTTCTTGACGATACCGGTGACTTCCTGGCCTTCCTGCAGGCTTTCGAGCAGCTGCTCGCGCTCTGCACTGTACTCAGACTCGACAACCGCGCGGCGTGATACCACGACGTTGTTGCGACGACGGTCCAGCTTGATGACCTTGAATTCAAGCTCTTTGCCTTCGAGGTAGCTGGTGTCGCGCACGGGGCGTACGTCGACCAGCGAACCAGGCAGAAACGCACGAATGTCGTTGATTTCAACAGTAAAGCCACCCTTCACCTTGCCGGTGATAGAGCCGCTGACAATTTCTTCCGTTTCCTGTGCTTTCTCAAGCCGTGCCCAGGCACGCGCACGCTTTGCTTTTTCACGCGACAAACGGGTTTCGCCGAAGCCATCTTCGACAGAATCAAGCGCAACTTCGACAACCTCGCCGACGCTGACAGAGACAGCGCCTGTCTCGTCCATGAACTGCTCGACCGGGATAACGCCCTCAGACTTGAGGCCGGCGTTAACCATGACGAAATCGCCGCTTATTTCTATGACTGTGCCTGACAGAATGGCACCGGGTTTCATTTGGGTTTGGGAGATACTCTCCTCAAACATCTCAGCAAAAGATTCAGACATTAAGTTATTGTGTTCCCAAGGAAAAAATTACAATGCACCGTTGATCCGGATAAGTGCAAGGCTATTAAAATTCGCTGCAATCCGGTGCAGCGGCTTAGTTTTAAGACGTTTCTTACAACTTCTTTGACACTCGCATCGAATGCCGACAAGGCTGAGCAGCCTCAACCATTGCCACAAACTACATCTCCACGAGCGGCAACTGCGAGCGCAGTGCCCTGCCGGGAGACGAACAAACCGCCGGGAGCTGGAAAATCATAGTCTATTTTTCGATAAATCAAGCACTTTTGTGACCACCTGATCGATAGTCATGGTGCTTGAATCGATGGTTACGGCATCCGGAGCGGGCCTAAGAGCAGCGACAGCACGCTCGGTGTCTCGTCGATCACGTTCTCGAATGTCCTCAAGCAAGCCGTCAATATTAGCTGACATTCCTTTTTCAATCAACTGTTTATAACGTCGATGTGCGCGAATTTCAGCACTCGCAGTGAGAAAGATTTTCAGATTAGCATTCGCGAAAACAACTGTGCCCATATCCCGCCCGTCAGCCACCAGACCGGGCGGTTGCCGCCAGCGTCGCTGACGGTCGAGGAGTGCATCGCGTACTCCCGGATGCACAGCCACGCGCGACGCGCGATCACCGACTTCTTCTTCGCGCAGCTCACGGGTAACGTCCTGGCCGCCGAGCAATACCCGTGCATCGCCCCCGCTGCTGGATTCGAACTGCACCGGCACAGTGCCGGCCAGCAGCGCCAACGATTTCACGTCGTCCGCCTGCAGGCGGCGATTAAGAGAGGCCAGTGCCACTGCTCTATACAGCGACCCGCTGTCGAGAAAGTGAAAGTCGAGCGCCGCCGCAACACTGCGTGCCACGGTGCCTTTTCCAGAGCCACTCGGCCCGTCAATGGTGATCACCGGCGACCGTTTCTGCGCAGACATAGTCAACACCGTGGATTCACCCGCCATCAGCTTCGCAGGTTTTGTGTGGACGAGGCACGCCCACCAGATGCTGTTGTCACTGGTTATCTCCGCCGATGTTCATACCAATTTGACGACACAGGGAAAAGAACCCCGGGAACGACGTCTCCACGTGATGGGAGTCGTTGATTGCAATGGGCGCGGTTGAGCGCAGGCTGGCAACGCAAAACGACATCGCAATTCGATGATCAAAATGTGTTTCGATGGTGCCACCACCGATCGGCCCACCCTGCACCACCATACCATCGTCGGTTGCCCGTGCGTCCACACCCAGCGCATGCAGCCCAGACTCCATCGCGGCAATTCTGTCACTCTCCTTTACCCGCAGCTCGGCGGCACCAGTGACCACTGTGGAGCCCTCTGCGCAAGCCGCCGCTATGAATACCACAGGCAACTCGTCGATGGCCAGCGGCACCAAATGCTCAGGTACTTCGACCCCGCGCAGCGCAGAGCTTCGCACACGTATGTCTGCAACCGGCTCGTCACCGGCCATACGCCGATTAACCAGCGTAATATCCGCCCCCATTAACTGCAGAATATCGATAACGCCGGTGCGTGTCGGATTAACGCCTACGTCGCGCAACAGCAGCTCGGAGTCCGGCGCGATACACCCGGCGACCAGTAAAAAAGCCGCTGACGAAATATCAGCCGCTATATCCACATCGCAGGCCTGCAATGCGCCACCACCCTGCAGCGATATGCGTCGGCCGTCGGTTTTGACATCGTAGCCAAAGGTTCGCAACATGCGTTCGGTGTGATCGCGGGTAACCTCGGGCTCAGTCACAGTGACCTCACCGTCGGCGTAAAGCCCGGCCAGTAACACGCACGATTTAACCTGAGCACTGGCCATTGGAAGCTCATAATCAATACTGGTTATCGCAGCTGCCGGCTCAATGGTCAGCGGCGGGCGATTGTCTGCGTCGCCATTGATACGCGCGCCCATCTGACTCAGCGGATTGATAATTCGGGCCATCGGTCGGCGCGACAGTGATTCATCTCCGGTCAGCGTTGAAGCAAAAGATTGCGCTGCCATTACCCCGGCAAGCAATCGCATCCCGGTACCGGCATTGCCCATATAAAGCTCTGATGCCGGTGCCTGCAATCCGCGCATGCCTACACCCTCAACCAGCAGCGATGTTTCATCGGTACGGGTAATCTCAACTCCCATTTGCTGAAATGCAGCCAGCGTGTTCAGGCTGTCTTCACCGGCAAGAAACCCGGCTACACGACTGGTACCTGTCGCCAGCGAGGCAAAAATGACCGCTCGATGGGATTGCGACTTGTCGCCCGGCACAACAACGTCGCCGCGCACATGCCCACCGGGCCCGCACACCACTGTATTTGAGTTCATCGCCTAGTCGTCTCTATTCTTCGCAGTCGAAGCAGGCTTTGCAGTCGCGGCAGGCTTGCCACTGGCAGCGAGTATTTTGCTGTCACGGGTTTGCTTGGCAATCTCAAAGTACTCGTACATTGCCTCACCATCTCCCCGATCAATCGCATCAATCAGCACCCCTAAACTGTCCTGCAGATTCGACAGCCCGGCCAACACTGCCGGACTATTGTGCAGAAAAATATCGCGCCACATCACCGGGTCGCTCGACGCGATGCGCGTGAAATCGCTAAGACCGCCGGCGGCATATCGCAGCACTTCGTTTTTCTGATCCATTCGATTCAGCGTTTCAACAAGGCAGAAAGCCAGCGCGTGAGGCAGATGACTGGTCGCTGCAAACACTTCATCGTGGCGCTGCGGCGTCATTGTTTCAACCGCCGCACCGGTCTGTGTCCACAGATTGCGCACCCGTTCTAGTGGTTCTGCCGCTGTTTCTTCGACCGGTGTCAAAATGACCCGTCGATCCTGATACAGCGTGGCGAATGCGGCCTCTACGCCGGAGTGCTCGGTGCCGGCAATCGGGTGCCCCGGTACGAACTGCCCCGGAAACCTGAGACCGGCTCTGGCACCGTCGATAATTGCCTGCTTAACACTACCCGCGTCAGTGACAACGGTATCGCTGCCGACGCAGTCACCCAACTCTGCCAACAGGCCCGGAATGGTTCCCACCGGGCTGGCCAGCAGAACCAGGTCGCAGCCTGCCACCGCCTCTGCGAGATTGGTGCTGAAACGATCAACAATGCCACGCTCGCGGGCGCGCCGCAGGTTTGGCTCGCTGCGGCCGTAGCCACTAAACTGCACGTCCAGTTCGGCGTCGCGCAATGCCAGCGCAAAAGAACCACCGATCAAGCCGGTGCCGATGATGGCGATTTGCTGCGTCATTGCCAGCCCAGGTTAAATTTGCCGCGCCTTGAGCAGACCATCGATGCCTTTGATGGCACTCATGGTTTGTTCATTAACGCGCTCGTGAGTGTCGATCAGCGTACAGGCAACATCGCCGCGCGACTCGTTAATCATGTGCTCAATATTAACGGAAGACTGCCCCAGCTGGTGCGAGATTTGTCCCACCATGTCGGGCACGTTGCGATGAATCATCGCCAGCCGATGCTCGCTCTTGCGACTCAGCTCTATGTGCGGGAAGTTCACTGAATTTTGAATGGTACCGTGCTCCAGAAACTCCTGCAGCTGATCGGCAATCATGATTGCGCAGTTTTCCTCTGCTTCGGCCGTGGAGGCGCCAAGGTGCGGAAGAGTGACCACTCGATCATGCTGAATGGTTTCACTGGTAGGAAAGTCAGTGATATAGGTTTTGATCTTGCCGCTATCGAGCCCCTTCAGTACCGCCGCATCATCAACAATACCCGAGCGCGCAAAGTTCAGTACAACACTGCCATCCTGCATGGAATGCAGCCGCTGTTCGTTGATCATGTGTCGAGTCGCGTCAATCAACGGCACGTGAAAGGTAATAAACTCGGAGCGGGACAACAGTTCGTCAACACTGTTTGCCTTTTCCACCCCGGCACTGAGTTTCCATGCATTGGCTACCGTCACTGCCGGATCATAGCCAATGACATTCATACCAAGCGCGACTGCCGTATTGGCAACCTCAACACCAATGGCACCAAGTCCAACCACACCCAGTGTTCGCCCAGGCAACTCGCGCCCGACAAATTTTTTCTTGCCGTCTTCAACTTGCTTGTCGAGCGCCTCGCCCTCTGCGGTCAGTTGCTTTGTGTAACTGAAGGCATGGTGAAGATTGCGTTCAGACATAAACAGGCTACCGATAACCAGTTCTTTAACCGCATTGGCATTAGCGCCCGGCGCGTTAAACACCGGCACACCAAGCGCCGAAAGACGATCAACCGGAATGTTGTTCACGCCGGCGCCAGCGCGCCCTACGGCTTTGAGGTTGTCATCGAACTCCATGTCATGAAGCTTTTGCGAACGCAGCATGATCGCATCCGGACTCGGAATCTCTGAGCCGAGTTCGTACTTACCGGCGGGAAAACGCTCAAGACCCTTTTCAGAGAGATTATTAATTTTCAGGATTTTGTAAGTCACTGGTGATCCTTGAACAGGCTATTGGGTTTGGCTGTTCTATATCGTTAATTGCGATGCACAAGCTTCTGGCTCATACATCGGGCTTTTAGAAAGAGAGAAGAGGTTTGGGGGGCGTATCAGGCGTTGTCACGCCATCGATACGCCTACAGACTGGAGGTCGAGGATGATCGGGAAACAGGTTCGCAACCGACAGTGGTTCGGCCGGACAAGCGGCAGCCCGTAACGCGCACTGGAGTGCCCGCTATAGAAGCTACCGTTAAAGCTGAGTTCCTGCCCGCCCGATTTACTGAGAAATCTTCGGCGTTCCGGCAAGGATTTTTTTTCATTCCAGGAGACCTTTGTAATCTTGCTGCACGACAGTCGCGGTTGTTTTGCACGCCACGTCGTTATTGCGAATCAGCCGATTCTGTCGCAGGCAATGCCCACAGCCTATTCATCAGCGGATTCGCCCTCGTCTCCAGCATCACTGGCGCCGTCATCTGCGGCACTCTCGTTGTCGTTATCGTTGTTAGTTACGTCATCGCCCGAACTACCGTCCGAGCTGTCGTTATTTTCGCCATCAGCAGTTTCGCTGTCGGTGCCTTCTTCTTCGTCGTCGGTGTCTTTGTCGGTGGTTGCAACACGCTCCACCTGCACCAGTTGCTCATCATCAGACACACGTATCAGACGCACGCCCTGCGTGTTGCGACCCAGCGTGCTGATACCGTCGACAGCTGTACGTATGAGGGTACCGCTGTTGGTGATCAGCATTACCTCATCAGCATCTGACACCTGCACCGCACCGACCACGGGCCCGTTTCTCTCGGTGGTCTTGATGTCGATTACCCCCATGCCGCCGCGGCCTTTAGACGGGTAATCTTCAACCGAACTGCGTTTGCCATAGCCATTGGCCGTGGCAGTTAAAATGTCGCCTTCTTCAACCACAATTAAGGCGATCAAAGAATCTTCCGCTGCCATGCGTATACCACGCACACCCGCTGCGGTACGGCCCATCTTGCGCACCGCGCTTTCTTCGAAGCGCATAGCGCGACCGTTACTGGATATCAGCATGATATCGCGCGTGCCGTCAGTCAGCGCCACATTGATCAATTCGTCGTCGACGCGCAGGTCGATGGCAATGATGCCATTTGCACGCGGACGAGAAAAATCAGCCAGAGAAGTTTTCTTTACCACACCGTTTCTGGTGGCGAAGAACACAAACTGATCCTCGGTGTACTCCCGCACGGTCAGCACAGCGCTGACACGCTCGCCTTCTTCGAGAGGCAGCAAGTTAATGATCGGTCTGCCGCGCGCACCGCGACTGGCAAGCGGTAATTCGTATACACGCTTCCAGTACACCTTACCGACACTGGTGAAGAACAACACTGTGTCGTGCATGCTTGCCACGAAGAGCTTGTCAATGAAGTCTTCGTCTTTCATCGACGTGGCTGACTTGCCCTTTCCGCCCCGGCGCTGAGCCGCGTAATCGGACAACGGCTGTGCCTTGGCATAGCCCGCATGGGACAGTGTCACCACGACGTCTTCATCAGAGATAAGGTCTTCAACCGTCATCTCCGAGTGATCAACCATGATGCGGGTGCGGCGCTCGTCGTCGTATTGTTCTTTAACGGCTTCGAGTTCTTCCCTGATGACTTCACGCAGGCGATCAGGGCTTTGCAGAATTTCCAAAAAGCCCTCAATGCGTTCAAGAATCTCGCGGTATTCCTGAATGATCTTGTCCTGCTCAAGGCCGGTCAGACGCTGCAGTCTTAAGTCAAGTATTGCCTGTGCCTGCTCAGGGGACAGGTGATAGCCGTCATCGTGCAGGCCATATTCTTCACCCAGATCTTCCGGCTTTGATGCATCGGCACCGGCGCGCTCGAGCATGTCGACTACGCTGCCTGGCTTCCAGACACCGGAGACGAGTCGCTCTTTTGCTTCCGGCGGAGTTGGAGATGTTTTGATCAGCTCGATGATTTCATCGATGTTCGCCAGCGCTACAGCCTGACCTTCAAGAATATGAGCCCGTTCGCGCGCTTTGCGCAGATCGAACAATGTGCGGCGGGTTACGACTTCGCGGCGGTGGCGAATAAACGCGTCGAGGACTTCAGTCAGCGTCAGCAGACGGGGCTGGCCATCGATCAGCGCGACCATGTTGATGCCAAACACGGTCTGCAATTGCGTCTGCTTGTACAGATTGTTCAGCATTACGTCACCCGGCTCGCCGCGGCGCAGCTCGATCACCATGCGCATGCCGTCTTTGTCAGACTCATCGCGCAGCTCGGTGATACCCTCGACCTTCTTTTCCTTCACCAATTCGGCGATTTTCTCGAGCAATCGGGCCTTGTTGACCTGATAGGGCAACTCAGTCACCACAATGGTGTCTTTGCCGGTTTTTTCGTTGTGCTCTACGGTCGCCTGCGCCCGCACATGTATGCGTCCACGACCAGTGGCGTAGGCCTCACGAATGCCACGTGCGCCGTTGATGATGCCGTGGGTTGGAAAATCCGGCCCGGGGATATGCTGCATCAGCTCGGCGAGCTCTATGTCCGGGTTGTCGAGCATGGCGAGGGTGCCATCGATAACCTCGCCGATGTTGTGCGGCGGTATGTTGGTGGCCATGCCCACCGCGATACCTGATGATCCGTTGATCAACAGGTTGGGAATACGAGTCGGGAATACCTCGGGCTCGGTTTCTGAGCCGTCGTAGTTGGGCGTGAAATCGACGGTTTCCTTGTCGAGGTCAGCCAGCAGCTCGTGTGCGATGCGCGCCATGCGCACCTCGGTATAGCGCATGGCCGCCGGTGAGTCACCGTCGATGGAACCGAAGTTACCCTGCCCGTCGACCAGCATGTACCGCATGGAAAACGGCTGAGCCATTCGCACAATAGTGTCGTACACAGCAGTATCGCCGTGCGGATGATATTTACCGATGACATCACCAACTACACGAGCGGACTTTTTGTAGGCTTTGTTCCAGTCGTTACCGAGTTCGTTCATCGCGTACAACACGCGACGGTGTACTGGTTTCAATCCGTCTCGTACGTCCGGCAGCGCGCGCCCGATGATCACGCTCATGGCGTAATCCAGATAGGACTGGCGCATCTCGTCCTCGAGATTTACCGGTAAAATTTCCTTAGCAAAATCGGACATTTTTACTCAAGACGGGTTCTGTTTGCAGGCATTAAAGCGGGGCTTTCACGCAAGGCGTCAATGGTATCACAGAGCGACAATTAACGCAGAGAAATTGGCTGTTCAGGGGCTGTTGCTGTCACGAGTGTAACCCGCACTCAAACACCACTCTTTGCGGCGCTGACACCGTACAGGTCATTCCTCCTGCACGTGGCCGGGAGCACGAACAGGAGCACAATCGTGAGCGCAATCGTGAGCACGGGGGCAAGCACTTGCCGTCTCCCGGAACCACGGCTAAGGTGAGCGACGAAAGCAAACGAGAAACCAGATGGAAACAGCCGTTGCACTAGTGCCCGAATGGGTGATTTGCGTCGACGCCGAAAACCGGGTGCTAACGCACCACGCGGTTATTGTCAGCGGCGATCACATCAGCGCCATCGTGCCATGGCCGGAAGCACAGCAGCGCTACCCCGGTATCGAGGTGTACGATCTGGCCGGTCAGGCACTGATCCCCGGCCTCGTTAACGTGCACACGCATCTGTCCATGAATCTGCTGCGTGGATACGCCGATGATCTGCCGCTGATGACCTGGCTGAACGACCACATCTGGCCGGCCGAGGGCAAACACGTTGACCCGCAGTTTGTCGAGGATGGCACGCGCCTGGCCATCGCAGAAAGCCTGCGCGGCGGTGTCACCTGCTTTAACGATATGTACTTTTTTCCGGATACCGTTGCTCGTGTTGCGGATGAGATAGGCATTCGCGCAAGCATAGGCCTGATCACGCTCGAATTCCCAAGTGCCTGGGCTGCCAATGCTGACGAATACCTGCGCAAGGGCGTTGACCTTCATGGCGCGCTGAAAGACAAGCCATTGATCAGCTGTATGCTGGCACCCCACGCCCCGTACACCGTTTCAGCGGAAACACTGACACGTATCCGGCAACTGAGTGACCAGCTTGGCATTGGCATTCATATCCACGTACACGAAACCGCCGCTGAGGTAGAGCAATATCTCGAGCAGCACGGCATGCGACCGCTACAAAAAATGGCCGAACTCAGTCTGCTGACGCCGCAGCTTGCCGCTGTTCACATGACGCAACTTACCGATTCAGAAATCAGTGCATACGCTGCCGCAGGTGGCAGTGTGCTGCACTGCCCGGAGTCAAACCTTAAGCTGGCCAGCGGCACAGCGCGCGTTACCGAAATGCTGGACGCTGGCATCAACGTAGCCATAGGAACCGATGGGGTCGCTTCCAACAATGACCTCGATATGTTGGGTGAAATGCGCAGCGCCGGTTTCACGGCCAAAGATAAAACGGCCAATGCCGCCGCCCTGCCCGCCGAACAAATCCTGCGCATGGGCACCATCAATGGCGCTCGTGCACTGGGTCTTGATGCAATTACCGGTTCCATCGAAGCAGGCAAGCAGGCGGATCTGACCGCCGTAAATTTCAACCGACTGGAACTGCAACCGGTTTATAATCCGGTTTCACATCTCATCTACTCTGCCAACCGATACGATGTATCCAACGTCTGGGTGGCCGGCGTACAGATGATCAAAGACGGCAGCCACCTGCGTGTCGATGAAGCACAACTCATCAATACCGCTCGCGCCTGGGGCGAACGCATCAGGTCTGGCACTGACACCTGAACCACCAACCAGTGAATAGCAACCGTGAACAACAATACCGCTAACCTCGGGACCGCTAACCTCGATCAGGGCGAGCTCGACAAGTTCAGTGAACTGGCCAGCCGATGGTGGGATCTCGACAGTGAATTTAAACCGCTGCACGATATCAACCCGCTGCGCCTTAACTACATTCAAAGCCATGCACCACTGGCCGGTAAACGGGTCGCTGATATCGGCTGTGGCGGCGGCATTCTGTCCGAGTCAATGGCGCGCGCAGGCGCTGACGTAACTGGTATTGATCTGTCCAAAGCTGCCATCGACATTGCTAAGCTGCATGCGATGGAAGCATCAGTAAGCGTTGACTATCAGTGCATCTCCACCGAGGAATTCGCGACAAACAACGCCGGCCAGTTTGATGTTGTAACTTGCATGGAAATGCTCGAACACGTACCGGAACCGGCTGAAATCGTCGCCGCCTGTGGTGCGTTACTTAAGCCTGGCGGATCTGCCTTTTTCTCAACACTGAATCGCAACGGCAAGTCGTGGTTGTTTGCCATAGTCGGCGCCGAGTACATACTGCAGTTGCTGCCAAAGGGCACTCATCAATGGAAACGATTTATTCGGCCATCGGAGCTGGCGGGCTGGTGCCGACAGGCAGATCTGGCGGTAGATGACCTGACCGGTATGACATACAACCCACTCACTAAAGTGTATCGCACTGATACTGACCTGTCGGTCAACTACCTGCTGCATACCAGGCGTGCATAAGCCAGCATCCTGGTATTTATACATGCAGTCAAACTGTGGAAAATCCATTGGCCGATAGTCTTGTGAGCAGCACTACAGGAAACAACAATACCGCAGCAGTATTTTTTGATCTTGACGGTACACTGATCGATACCGCACCGGATATGGGTGGTGCACTGAATCGCGTACTACAGCGACACGGTCGGAAACCAGTGCCTGCCAGCCGCTATCGGGCACAGGTCTCACACGGCAGCATCGCGCTGTTAAAACTGGGCTTCCCCGAACTTGACCCTGCCACAGAAATGCAGGAGCTTCGCGAAGAGTTCCTGTCGACCTACGAAGAAAATATTGCCGACGACAGTATCCTGTTCGACGGCGTTGAACCATTACTGCAGCAGCTCGAAGCGTGGCGTATGCCATGGGGCATTATCACCAACAAGCCGGAAGCGCTGACATTGAAGTTACTTGACGCGATGGACATTACACCGCGTTGCTGCAGCATTGTTGCAGCCGATACCACCACCCATGCCAAGCCACATCCAGCCCCGATGCTGCTTGCCTGCAAACGAGCAAACGTCGATGCTGCACGTTGTGTGTACGTGGGCGATGCCAGGCGCGATATCGACGCCGGTCGAGCCGTTGCGATGAAAACCTGTGTGGCAAGCTGGGGTTATATCAGCCCGGCCGATGATAAACCTGACCAGTGGCAGGCAGACGTAATGCTGTCAGCCCCCATGGACTTGCTCGCGCATATTGACTGATCGTACCGACTATCCGCCGAAGAATTGACTAACGGCACACGGGTTAAACGCAATAGATAAGCAATGTAAGCAACACGCTGGTTAACCTATAACCCACGCAATCAATAAAGCCTGTTCCCTGCAGATTGACATACGCAACCTATACTTGGGGGATACCAGTAAATGGGACCCGCAAATGTCAGCACTCATATTTTCAGAGTGGCCCGGTGCCTGGGAACGGCATATCATCAGAAAGGCTCGGCATAGTCACTTCTTTGGCGATAACAAATCACCGTCAGCTGAGCAGCTGGCACAGGCGCAACAGCGCGATCAACTGGAGCTTGCACAGTTCAACCAACACATTGGCGAGTTGGCACTGGAGTGCACCAGCCTTGGCGAAGAGAGCAGCCCGTCACTGATAACCAGTATCAAGAACAAAATCGATCATTGTTACGATACAGCCTGCGGTCTTGGCGCAGAACTCGACGACCAAAAAGAGGCACTTGCCGTATTAAATGACCTGATCACCACGGCCATGCGTCGCGCACTGCGCGATACCGACGAGACAGACCGACTGCATCTGATCAAGCAGGAATCACAACGCATGCAACATCTGGCTCGACTGGAGTATCCAATTGTTTGCGATCTGTTGCGCGCGATACCACCGATTCCGGCGATGGAGATTCCGGCCGCGCTGTTGTCAGAGACTGACGAGGCGTACACAATAGCACTGGAAGTGCTGGATCAGGATCAGCGTAACCACCTGGCCGAAGGCATCGAAGCCATCGCCGCGCGCATCACGGATCAGCGTATACTCTTCCGCATTGATCGCAAACTGGTAATACTCAACAAAATCAACCATCGCATCGCTCGCAGCCTCAACGCCAGTTCGCAGAAGAGCGTTACATCGAAAAGCCCGGCCCAAAAGAGCGCAATACAAAAGAGCGCTGGGCAAAAGAGCGCAGACAATAGCGCGGTAGAACCAGCCGCCTCACAGAAGTCCACCGCAATTGACCACGCACAACCAGACCTCGCAACACCGGAACACGCGGAAAACGAAACAGGCTGACCCCGACTCCGGTGCCACCACAGAGTGGATCGAGCGTGCTATTCCGGCAGGCAGCTCTCGCTATTATGCAATGCTGCATGCCAGCGACGAAGATCGGCCGCGGCTACAAACTATAACCGCACTGATTGGCATCTGGAGTCAGCTGGCATTTAACAGTAACGAAACCGACATTGCGCTACGCAAGATTGAATGGTGGCGCGAAGAACTCAACGGCACTCATCAGCAGCACCCGCTAAGCGTACAACTGCAGCAACTGCCAGCCGCTCCACAACAGGCATCGCGTCTGCAGGAAATATTGTCGGGTTATGCCGAACTGCTGCAGTTTGGCAGCCCGTCTACCGATGAAGCCAACAAACTCTTTCACTGGAATACCGGTGCTGTAGCGTGCCTTGCACTAACAGGCGCTGAAAACACACACGACAATCCGGTAGCGCGCACCGGCGTCGTACTCTCACGATTCCGTTGCCTGCGACACCTGCCCGAACACATCAACAGCAAACTGCTGTGCCTGCCAATGACCGTGCTGGAGGCAAACAACATCTCGCCGGCGCAATTGCAACCCGGCTCCGGTGACCCGGTCGTACAGACCTTTCTTCAACAGCAGTTGCAGGCAATTGAGAATGAAATGGACAGAACAGCAGACACGTTGCTGCACGCAGGCGCCACAACCCGCCCGCTGTATATCTACCTGCGCTCACAACAGCGCCTCGCTGCCAAACTGATAAAACGCCGCGCCAGCCTGCTGCAGCCAGTCACACCGCTTTCTCCGATTAGAAACTACTTCATCGCATTTAACGCGGCACGACAGCACTATCGCTATAACCACAGCTAGGAATTACGGCCACCCAAAGTGCAGTGTGCAACCACCGCACCTTCTCGAATGGTGGCTATAGGTCAGTGCCGACCATATCTATGCACGGACGTAGGGGGCACCGCACTACTCGATTGATGGATGCGCCTGCGGCTCATACCACCCTACATTCCGTACATGCAGATGCCTGTTGCCCGGTATCTGGCTCAACGCGCTTGCCGGCGCCCGAATACATAACCGCGCACAGACGTGTAGGGGGGCATAAGCGACAGCGCATCCACCGCAGGAACGTAGCGCTTAACTGGTTAGGGGCTTCGAATGCTGCAGACGACGGTTTACACCGCTGC
>CAYMFQ010000142.1:5755-14538 GCA_964389335.1 uncultured Granulosicoccaceae bacterium | reverse complement strand
ACCGGACAGACCTCCTGCATATACGACATCAGCGTACCCGATAGTGTGTCGCGCTCCATGCCGTATTTTATAAATTGCCCCTCGCGCCGTTTCCACACCAGTCCTGCGTGCTCCAGCACAGACAAGTGCTTTGACACAGCCGGTTGCGACATGTCAAAGCGTGCCGCGATATCGCCGGCACTCAGGGCGCTTTCCGACAGATAGGCGAGAATTTTTCGACGCGTGGTGGAACTCAGTGCTTCGAACACTTTTTCTGCGCTAGACATCGCCATACCCGCTGCATTTTGAGATACAGGCAGATTTTGATCGTCGATCAGTCGTCATTGTCAGTATTTTCCAAAACCTGTTCTTGACCATTTTACGGCCAGTTGATTATAAAGTTAATTATATAGCTAATTAGTTATATATCTAAATGTTTATTATGTGATGGCATAGACGGGAGAAGGGAAGTGGGTGGATACAAGGGTGGTTCTCACGAAATGGTCAGTAACGGTGGCGAAGTCAACTCAACTCCGACAGCGACAGAACGTGTGGTTCCAAACGAGCGCACCTGTGCGCAGACCGGGCGAATCGTCTTCGAACCGATCAGGGCCGCCTGGCTGGTATTGATGACAGTGGGTGGCGTTGTTGGAGTAGGCTGGTACTTCAGTTGGTCGGCATTAGTGGTGTTTGTATGTCTGTCCGGTTTAACGTTGTGTGCCGGACATTCTGTTGGCATGCACCGGCTGCTAATTCACCGGTCGTTTAAAGCAGAAAAGTGGCTTGAGCGGACGCTGGTGTACCTTGGGGTGCTGGTGGGTATGGCGGGCCCCATGGGTATGATTCGAGCGCACGACATGCGTGACTGGCATCAGCGACAGTTACTTTGTCCACCGCACCCGAGCCATGGTGCCGGCTTCTTTAAAGATGCTTACTGGCAGTTGTGCTGCAGGTTTGAGCTTGATCATCCGCCACACTTCAGGTTCGAGCCGGAGGTTCGCAACGACCGCTTTTATCAGTGGCTCGAAACCAACTGGATGGCACAACAAATACCGCTGGCCATAGTGCTAACAGCGTGTGGAGGAATCAGTTGGCTGCTGTTTGGTATTTGTCTGCGTGTATCGGTTTCGTTAATCGGTCACTGGGTCGTCGGGCATATTGCACACAAGCACGGCACGCAGGGTTGGGCGATTGCCGGCATACCTGTGCAGGGCTACAACGTACCTCATCTTGGATTACTTACTTTTGGCGAGAACTGGCACGGCAATCACCACGCATTCCCGCACTCGGCGCAACTGGGTATTGAACGAGGTCAGAGTGACCCGGGTTATGGCCTGATCAGGTTATTACACAGTGCAGGGCTTGCGACTGATATCCGCTTGCCACACAGCGAGCCGCCGAGACAAGGTCTTTTCAGGGTAGGCGAGGATCCACACTACCGGGGCAGATGATCATCGTTGTTAGCTTATTGTGATTTTTTGAGGAAGTATTGCAGGTGGAAACTGTGTATCTATGAATGAATTGAACTTCAGTGTGCGTGCCAGTGAGACTGCCGTGACGATGAACTCCCGAAACGCACACGGGTCTACTAATCAGACCTGTTGGTTTAGCGCTGTTGAAAAAAGGAGCGACCCATGCGATTCGTCATGATTATCATTGGTGTACTGGCCTGGCTTCCCGCTATTGGCAATGCCGAAGACTTTTCAGAACTCTATGCAGAGCTAAGCCCGACCGTGGTCACGATTCACACCAGTAACTACAACAGCCATACACAAGCCATACAAAACGGGATCGGGTCGGGTGTTGTTATTGATCAGGACAAGATTATAACCGCCGCACACGTTGTGCACACTGCCAGGCGGATACAGGTTAAGTTTAAGGATGGCTACACGTCCGATGCAGAGATTCTATCCTCCGTTACCTCCAGTGATGTGGCGTTATTGAAGTTACTTGATCCGCCGGAGAACATTGTCATTGCTGAAACAATGGACTCAAGCACGGTACGTATCGGAGAGCCAGTATTCGTTATTGGTGCGCCATTCGGTATAGAACACACACTGTCCGTCGGTAATCTGTCCGGCCGCATGGACCGCGGACTCATGGCGGGTGGTGAGTCGGTTACGTTTCTTCAGACAGACACGGCTATCAATCAGGGTAACTCCGGTGGCCCTATGTTTAACAGAGAAGGTAAAGTCATTGGTATTGTCAGTTTTATACTCAGTAAAAGTGGTGGCTTTAACGGTATCGGCTTTGCGGTATCGATCAACGGTGCACAAAAATCATTGATGCAGGCATCGGATTTTCTGGCAGGCTTTGATGGCATCCTGCTTACGCCCCAGATTGCATCGGCCATTAATGTACCGCAGGCGACCGGTATGCTGGTGCAGCATGTAGTAACTGATTCCGTGGCACAGAAGGCCGGGCTGCGTGGTGGCCAGATACCAGTAACACTTGCAGGTACGCAGATTAAACTCGGTGGTGATGTAGTGTTAGCGATTCACGGTACGGTATGCGATGAGCCACATAACTTTGAACAAATAAAAGAACAAATTGCATCGTTGCCGGAAGGCGAGGGTTTCATAGTATCTGTGCTGCGCGGTGGCGAAATCCTTGAGTTGGTGGTTGAAGGCGAAGGCCGCAGCGATATATAAATCATCAGGCAACAACGGGCAGTTGTCTAAGTTGCCGGTGCAGTATCAGCCCAGCGTCTATAGCACAGTAGCTGACTGATGGTGGCGACGTATCAGTACTGACAACTCGCGCCACCCAGTTGCGTTCGGTCAGTTGTCCTAAACAATTCGACAGTGCCCGATCCGATACCGGTGCCAGCTCCCGTCGCAACTCTGAGTACCGCGTTTGCTGCGGCAGGCAACTCAGTAACGGCAACGACCACTTGCCACGCAGAATACTGCGGTCGTGTTCACCGTCGACCATTGAGTATAGGTCTGCCGCCCACGCCGCCACCGCCTCACCGGCAGCGGTGAGCCTGAATTCAGGGCGCATCGGGTGTCCGTAACCCGGATTTTTCTCCAGTAACCCCAGCTCAATCAAATGCGCAACGCTTGCGCTCATCGCCGTGCGACCACACCCGGCGGCCGCTGCCAGTGGTGATACGCGTGCGCTTGTACCCTGCGCGATGAGTCGCAGCGAAGTCAGCGCCCAGGTCCTTGAGCATAACTTGACGAGAAACTGATTGTCCATTTAGTATAGTTACTATATTAATGTGCAACGCAAACGGAGCATAGCATGCCAACCATTACACCGGACAGTTCAATAACCATCGCCTTTTCAGTCACGGACAGAAGCAGGAGCGCCGCCTGGTACAAACAGCATTTCGGCTTTGATGAGATCTTCTCGGCTGATGAGGCTGGCTGGACTGAGCTGGCCACTAATACGCCGGGTGTTACTATTGGTCTTGGCGATGCAGAGGAAATTAAGCCCGGCAGCACCATGCCCGTGTTTGGTGTGGCTGATTTTGATCAGGCTCGTGCGGCACTGGAGGCGGAGGGCGTCGGGTTCGACGGTGACACCATAGTGGTTGATGGCATGGTAAAGGTAGCCGCCTTCTTCGATCCGGACGGCAATCCGTTGATGATCGCTGAAGATCTGTCGAAAGCCTGACCCAGGAGTCTGCGCGGCAGAACCTCCGCTACTGCGAGTGCGCCGGATTGCCCCTGAAAATGCCTTTATTATCGTCGCGTAGGAACAACTATGCTTCTCAAATAAAAGCCTTTTCAGGCACAACCGGACGCACTCTCGCAACGCGGACTTCTACCGCGCAGACTCCTGGCGGGTGACGATATTTCCATAACACCGTGGTGGTATGGCAACAAAAGGTCTTTTGCATTAGCCTTAACGATTCGTCCCAGTAATTAAGGAACAAATGATGAAAACCGCAAAAGACTTTTTAGACGATGCAAACGCGGTCATTACGCGAATTTCAGCGGAAGATGCGATAGCTCAGCACGGTAACGGAGTGTTCGTAGATGTACGAGACTCAGCTGCTATTGCGGATACCGGCACGATTGCCGGCGCGCACCGAATTCCGCGCGGCATGATCGAATTTGTAGCTGACCCGGCCACGCCGTTCTACAACGAGGCGTTGCAAAAAGACACACCGTTGTATCTGGTTTGCGGGGCTGGTGGTCAGGCGGCACTGGCAGGCAAGACCCTGGCAGACATGGGCTACACTGCGGTTACCAATATCGGTGGCATCGGTGACTGGAAAGAGGCCGGCGGGCCGATGGAAAGCTAACAGTCTAACTAGCTGTCGAGGTCAATCGGTTGTACGGCCTCGTACAGATCGCCCGGTCCAGGGTTACCGGCCGGGCTGCCGCCACCCAGATGATCAATCACTCCCCACGTTGCATTTAAAGCGGTTTGCACCGCTCCTTCGGCCCATCCGGGCGTCCATGACACATCGTCACCAGCGATAAAAATACCGCGCTGTTCCGCTGCAAACGTCTGCTGCATAAAGTGTGTGAACATGCGCCGGTTATAGCGATAGTGCCCGGGTAGTGCGCCTTTAAATGCACCCAGAAAATTGGCGTCGTCCTCCCACGAAATCGTAATTGGCTTGCCGACAATATGGCTCTGGATATCGACGTCCGGATATATTTTCGCCAGTGCACTCAGCGCCAGCTCAACACGTCGCTCTACCGGTTGCGGCAACATCTTTAATGCGTCGGCCATCCACGTGTAAGTGAGGCAGATAACGCCGGGCTTATCATCGCCGTTGTCGAACAAATAAGTGCCGCGTGTTAGTCGGTCGGTTAGTGTCATGCTCATGCGATGGCGTCCGCTTTGCGGGTCGCGATCTCTCCAGAACGGTCGATCCACCATTACAAATGTCTTGGATGACTGCATGTAACTGGTGCGGTCAAGCGCCATCCAGTGATCGTGCGAGAACAGTGATTCGTCTGTGTTAATGCCGGTGGTTAACAGCCAGCTCTGGCAGGTGGCAACTACCGCCCGGAATTCGTCGGTGTTGCCATATTGATCGGTGATGCTGATCAGGTCATCACTGTGTCGCTTAATGGCAGTCACACCCGAGCGGGTTGCACCACCATGCAGTGACGACAGGCTGGTGCCTGCCGGCCAGTGGACCGGATTCGATGGCGCATGTGCCCACAGTCCGCGGGGTAACTGCTCGGAGCCACCGACAATGTAGTGTTGGTGATCGTCGCACTCAGTCAGTACCACTCGCAAAATTTCAAGCATGGTGTTGCGAAAGTCAGAGTCCCAGCCGCCGGTACCAAAGCCGACCTGACCAAATATTTCCCGATGCCTGAAACTTAGTTTCTTAAACGATGGAGCCGTGGCGATAAAGTCGTAAAAGGTGCGATCGTCCCAGGTGCGGACCAGTGGATCCCAGTACCGCTTAATGGCACTGGCGTCACGGTTGCGGATAGCCTGCTTCAGTTCTTTCAGATGCGCTTCGGTTTCGAGGGCTTCATTCCATGCCTGAGCAACCTCGCGATAAATTGGCGGCAGATCATCGATTGACTCGGCGTACACCGTTTCACCCGCAAGGTCGATCACCGTGCTGCCGGCCGCTTCTGTCAACGGGTTGGGAAACGGCTCTATTTGCAGGTTCAGTAACTGTCGATAGTGGTCAAACGTGGTTGCGGACACCGGAAAACGCATACCGCCGAGTTCAGCCACCACGCCGTCGCTGGCGTTGGCAAACTGTTCCGAGCGCAGTCGACCGCCAATGCGGCCAACCTCGTAGATGATGGGCTTCAGTCCAACCTTCATTAGTTCGTAGGCGGCGACCATGCCTGAAACTCCGCCGCCGATTATCGCAACCGGCTGACCCAGACAATCGGCCGGTACTGAGCCTATTCCGTCTGTGTGTTGCACCCATTGATCATAGGCAAACGGAAAGTCCGGACCAAACACCGTGACTGGCTTCTGCGCTGAACTGTTTGACACCACAGACCTCTCTGATGGCAATTAATAAGTATGTGTTATATACCGCGGTACAGCGCCGGGCGCCTGTCACGATGATAGGGCAGGGCGTCTCTGCTGGCGGCGATGGCATCTTTTTCCAGAGTTGCCAGCAGTAGTTCCGCATTGGTTGAGCTGGCTCTGGCAACGTCTTTGCCATCCGGCCCCACAATACAACTGCGGCCTTCGTAGGTTAGCTCGCCCTCGGGTCCGCAATAATTGGTATAGGCAATATACAACTGGTTTTCATAGGCGCGAACTGGCACCACCATCTCTGCAACCTCGCGCCATGGCTGCATCAGGCCGGTGGGTATCAGCAATAGCTCTGCACCTTCCAGCGCAAGGCGGCGTGCACACTCGGGAAACTCAACGTCGTAGCAAATCAACAAACCGATGTTCCAGTTGTTGATGGTAAATACCGGTGCCAGATCGTCGCCCGGGCTAAACAGTGTGCGATCGAGGTTACCCCACAGATGTGTTTTACGATACTTGCCACACAGCGTACCGCTGGCATCAATTACCTGCACGCAGTTGTAAAAATGCTTACCCGAGCGTTCTGCAAACCCATAGGCGATGGCAATGTTATGTTGTGTGCAAATAGTGGCGACACGGCTCGCCAGTTCGCCGTCTTCGGTCTGTGCCACTTCCTGCATAACGCCATAGGGAATGTTATAGCCGGTCATGCTTGCCTCCGGCACAACTAACAATTGCGCCCCCTGACCAGCGGCTTCTGCAGCCTTTTCTGTTAGCTGCTGTAGTGTGGCGTTGATATCGTTCGGGATGGGCAGGTGTTGCAGTGCTGCGATTGTCAGTTCGGCGGATTGGTCAGACATGTTTCAAAGCTCCGGCAAGAACACTGGATTATCCCACGCCATAAATCGAAATGCCCGTTTCTGCTTCAGGTGTAACCCGGGAGCCTGCGCGGTAAAACCCCCGCTACTGCCATTTGGGCGTTAGAAAATCCTGAAGAATTCAGCGCATAAAGTTTGGTTTATAGCGAACACGGCGTTGTTCGTTTGATGGCAGATGCTGATTCAGTCGACGGTTTATAACATTAAACAGCAGGATGATTAACAGCGTAAAAACAATGAAATACACCGCGGCAATCGGGTAGGGCACAAACGGGTTATAGGTTTTCTCGGCGAAGTAACTCGCGTAGTACAACGCATCACCCTGCTGACGCCAAGCCGGGAACCCGGTAAAGAAAACCAGCGCTGTTGCATGAAACAGGAATATCGCCTCGTTAGTATAAGAGGGCCATGCAAGGCGCAATAAGGTTGGCCAGGTTATTTTGCGAAAGCGGGCAATGCCACTAAAACCAAACGCGTCTGCGGCTTCAATATCGCCGCGAGGTATTGCACGCAGCGCACCGTAGAAAATTTCTGCGCTGTATGCCGACGTGTTTAGAAACAGCACAATCAGTGCGCCCAGCCATGCTTTGGTCAAGGCGCTGGTGTCTACCGTGATGGTGGTAAACAGTGCAGGAATTTCGATGCCATTGCGCGGTAGTATGGAAAAGAGCTCATAAGCAAAAAAGAACTGTATAAAGAGCGGCGAGCCACGAAACAAAAACACAAACCAGTCCGCTGGTTTTTTTATCAGAAGGTTTTGGCTGTTGCGTGCCACTGCCAGTGCGGTGGCGAGAAAAAAACCGAACACCACGGCCAGTGCCGCAAAGTAGATATTCCACAGCATGCCACTGCCGATAAGAACAACCTGCTCGCAAAGATCGATATCTTTTTTAGGCAGTAGCCGCTCGCCAATGCCGAGTGAGCGGAACGCATAGTCTGACAGCGTTTGTGCGCAACTCATCGGCCGACCAGCCCGGGCTTCAGGTCACCATTACCACTGCTGCTCCCGCTGTTGTTACTGCTGCGATTTTTATCGAGGCTGAAGCGTTGCATCAGGTGGTCGAAGAATTTGCCACTGACCCACGTGAGCAATAAATAGAATACAAGCAACGCAAGGAAATACCACAGGCGCCAGTCCGGATGCGGGTACTCAAAGTAGCGCGTCTTGGCACCGCCCAGTTCCCGCGCCCAGTAAACAATGTCTTCAACGCCCAGTAAAAATAGCAGGGGTGTCGCTTTAACCAGAATCATCCACAGGTTGGATAAACCGGGTAGCGCATAGGTCCACATTTGCGGCAGATGCACTCGGCGAAATACCTGCTGGTCTGACATACCATAGGCACGTGCGGTCTCAAGCTGGTTGTTGGGTACGGCCTGCAACGCGCCATACAGTGTATTGGCAGCAAAGGCACCGAATACTATGGAGAACGCAATCACCGCCAGCGCAAAGCCCCAGAGTTGATGCACCCAGGCATCGGCATTGCTAACCGGCATCTTTGCCGCGGCACATACAATGAAGTCAGAGCCCTGATATACCGGTGCCGTGATATCCGGACACTTGATGCGGTGGCGAATATATTCAACCAGCTGGTCCAGAGCGATGGGTACAAACAGAAAAAAGATAACGTCAGGTACACCGCGCACCATGCTGGTATAGATTGAGCCAAACCAGCGCAACGGCAGAAACGCCGAGCGCCGCGCCATAGCACCGGCAAACCCGAGCAACAGTACAACCGGGGCTGTTATCGCCAACAATGCAAACACCACCAGAAAGCTCATATAGAACAGCTGGTGTTTTGGCGTCAGCAGATAACAGCTCAGCCATTGCCAGCCTTCTAGCAGTGATGGGTCGGCGCAGTATTGCAAGGCAGATGTGTCCGGTGAAGTTGTAGCGCTAAGCAAAACGGCCGGAGATCCGGCCGTTTCAATTTAAACGCAGTGCTTATTAATAATGACTGACGTGCAACTGTATCTGCACGTCATTAAAGCCACTAGCTAGTAGTT
>CAYMFQ010000142.1:0-5655 GCA_964389335.1 uncultured Granulosicoccaceae bacterium | reverse complement strand
GCAATGGTTTCGTCCGGTGTGGCAAACTCGACCAGTGTCGCGCCGGACTCTGTCACATAGCTCGCCTGAATAGTGGCAGTTTGCGCCGCTACTACACCACCAATAGCTTCTTCTTTAGTGCCGGCCAGTGCCAGGTACGAGCTTGGATCTGGCGGATAGTAATCCTGCGTGAAGTCGATAGTCTCATCGCGCTCGGGTGTGATGCTCATGCCCGCAACGATAACGTCGTAGTTACCGGAAACCAGGTTCGGGATAATAGTGTCCCAGTCGTTCTTGACCCAGGTGCACTCCAGTTCTGCGATTTCGCAGAGCTTGTCGCCGAGTTCACGCTCGAAACCGTCGATTTCGCCTTTATCGTTGACGAAGTTAAAAGGAGCGTAGGCGCCTTCCGTGCCCAGGCGAACCGTGTCAGCCGCAGCGACACCACAACTAAGCGCAGTAGCGACGGTCGCTGCCAGCAGGCATTTAAAGGATTTTTGCATATCGAATACTCCGAAACATTAAGTGATTGCGCTTTGGCCCTCCTGGCCGGTTGCGCGGAGAAATTGCTGAAGCCGCGGTGTGCGGGTCTTGTTAAACACCTCGTCTGGTGTTCCCTGTTCTACGATAACACCGCCGTGCAGGAAAATGACATGATTCGCGACGTCATGAGCCAGTTTCATGTCGTGGGTAACAATTATCATTGTGCGCCCTTCCTGCGCCAGCGCCTGAATCACCCTGACGACTTCTGCTTCGAGTTCCGGGTCGAGTGCACTGGTGGGTTCGTCGAACAACATGGCGGCCGGATTCATCGCCAGTGCGCGGGCAATCGCGGCACGTTGTTGCTGTCCGCCCGATAACTGCGAAGGATACTGATCGCACTTGTCGCCAATCCCCACCTTCGCAAGCAGCTCTCGTGCATTGGCGTCTGCCTCGGCAGCGCTTTGTTTCAAAACAGTGACGGGCGCTTCCATAACATTTTGCAGCACGGTCATGTGTGCCCACAGATTGAACTGCTGGAACACCATGGAAAGATTGGTGCGCATTTCTCTGAGCTGGCGTTTATCAGATGGTGCACGCTCGCCGCGACGGCTGCCCCACACAACTGGCTGGCCCTGAAAGATAATGTCGCCACGCTGCGGAATTTCCAGCAAATTGGCGCAGCGCAGCAGCGTGCTTTTGCCGGAACCGGAGGAGCCGATAAGTGCGATCACATCGCCTTTGTTGGCGGTCAGGTCAATGCCTTTTAGCACTTCAAGGTCATCGTACTGCTTGTGAATATTGCGCAATTCAATGACCGCGGACTGATCGGTGCTCATGCGCTTCGATTCTCTGACATGGGATCGCCGGACGTGCGAAATTGAGGTGGCGCAGCATAGCATGAACCGGCCGAGCCACGTCGATGCCCGGTTAGCGTATTCCGGCGAGCGTATCCGGTCCCGCGCGGTGCCACATTCCTGTTATGGTAACCCGCGAAAACTGATCAGCGAGGGTGGCGATGAAACTGAATGGCAAGCACGTAGTGGTAACCGGTGGGGCGCGCGGTATTGGCAAGGCGCTGTGTGATCGTTTCGCCGCCGAAGGCGCGAAAGTGGTGGTGGCCGATCTGCTCGAACCGCAGGCGCAGCAAACCGCCGAGGCGATCAATGGCCTGGCAGTAGCCTGCGATGTTTCAAAAGAGGAAGACATCGTCAATCTGGTCACTGCCGCCGAAGCGCATTTCGGACCGATTGATCTTTTCTGTTCCAACGCCGGCTTGTTCAAAGAGGAGCCGGGCCACGCCGCCTCAGCCAGCAATGCCGACTGGGAAACCAACTGGCAAGTACACGTGATGTCACAGGTGTACGCGGCGCGCGCCGTGCTGCCTGGTATGATCGAGCGGGGAGAGGGCTATTTACTGAACATGGCCTCGGCAGCCGGGCTGCTCAGCCAGATAGGCAACGCCGCCTATTCAACCACCAAGCATGCGAGCGTTGGATTTTCCGAATCGCTCAGCATCACACACCGAGATGACGGTATACGCGTATCGGTCATCTGCCCACAGTTTGTTGCCACGCCGATGCTGGGGTATCAGGACAGTTCTGACAAAGCCATCGGCGAAGTTGAAGGGCTAATCCGACCGGAGCAACTGGCCGAGGTAGTCGTGCAGGGTATCGAGCGCGAGGAGTTTCTAATCCTGCCTCACGCAGAGGTTGCACAATTTATAGAGTTTAAAGCGACCCAATACGATCGCTGGCTCGAAGGCATGCGAAAGCTGCGGCGCAAAATTATCAGTGCGCTGGGTGGCACCAATAATATCGATATGCACAAACACGTGTAACGTCGGGGTGCGCATTCGCCACCGTATTCGTAACCACTGTATTCGTAACCACGGGCGCCCCCACGAGGGCACCATCACGGGGGGCTACTTCGGGCTGTTGCGATAGTAGCGAGTATCGCGCGAACTGCTGCTGGCAGCGCTCTTCATCACAATCTTGGGAAGGTAGCTTTGTGGTGCCACCGGTGCACGCTCTAGCTGGTTCGCATCAGGTACGCGGTAATTAACCAGCTGCGGGGAAGCGCAGCCAGCCAGCAATGTTGTGGTCAGTGCCAGTGCGGTCAGGGTTAATTTGCTCATGGCGGATCACTCCAGTCGAATCGCGGCAGGGTATCGGCGCGATGCGAGTAATCTTTAAGCGCATTTTTTTGGCTACTCCAGCCAGTCGACCGTGAACCCGGCACCAGGGCGCCCGGTGATGTCCGCCAGGCCCACAGCACTGGTGCCGCCATCGAGCGATTCGTAGTGCCTTTTAAGGCCGGCGGATACAATCGGGAACGCCAGGTCGTCCCACGGCACCTCGTCCTGTGCAAACAGCCCGACTTCCAGCGACTCCTCCCCGGCGGAGGCAGCACCGTCGCGCAGCGTGCCGTGAAACATTACATACACCTGGCTGATGCGCGGCAGGTTAAAAATGCCGAACAGCTTGAGGTCATCGCTGTAGGCATTTGCCTCCTCAATGGCTTCGCGTGCAGCGCCCTCCATGGTTGACTCACCGTTCTCCATAAAGCCAGCAGGTAGCGTCCAGTATCCATAGCGCGGCTCAATAGCGCGTTTACACAGCAGCACCTTGCGTTCCCACACCAGCAGACAGCCGGTGACAATTTTTGGATTTTGATAGTGGATCGTGTCGCAGCTGTTGCATACATGCCGCTCCCGGTTGTCGCCGTCAGGGATCTGCAGAGCCACTGTCTGGCCGCATTCGGAACAATAATTCAATAGCTTGCCTCGCTGGCAGGAACGCGCTTGCGCGCACGATTGATAAGCTTATCTGAGTCGTACCAGAGATAACGTACAGCGCGCCAATCCGGATTGGAAAGACCTTGACAGGTTCAAGACTGGGAACGATAATACCGGGATTGTTGCGGGAATAGCTCAGTTGGTAGAGCACAACCTTGCCAAGGTTGGGGTCGCGAGTTCGAGTCTCGTTTCCCGCTCCAAAAAGAATTCCGAGTCAAAAAAAGCCCCGGTACCACCGGGGTTTTTTTGTGGCCAAACTGTTTTTGTCGATCAACCCGGATACCACCGCCGGCCCGGTCGCGAAAAACAAGGCGCAAAAGAGGTTAGTAAACAGGTTACCGAAACAGTAACCGGCCACGATTTCCCCGATCGTGCGCCAGCGCTCCCATAGTGCTAAACTTACGTTTCCACCTCGAAGGCTGAATGGCAGAGTGGTTATGCAGCGGCCTGCAAAGCCGTGTACCTCGGTTCGATTCCGGGTTCAGCCTCCAAACATCAAAGTAGCGCACCTGTAGCCGGAACACCGCGCAGTGCGACTGACATGTCCGTGTTGCGCAAAGAGCGTAGTAGGAAGGCGCGCGGAACATAGTGTTTTATTTGAGCACGCCTGACACCCTGCGTTGGTGCGACAGGAGTGCTTTGCGGAGTTTCAGTGCCCGGGTGGCGAAATTGGTAGACGCAAGGGACTTAAAATCCCTCGGGGGCAACCCCGTGTCGGTTCAAGTCCGACCCCGGGCACCATGTTTATATAATTTGCAGTCTACCCCCAGCTTAAACCCACGTCCCAGCTACTTTCTCTGAAGCTAAAATTCGGTTGGTTTATGTTATTCGAAAATGGAATCTCAACGGGTGGAATACTTAACCACGAGTTCCTGGGGCCACTAGACAATCGGTCAGGCCGAGCTTGCGCGTTAGTGTGTAACCTACAAAAGACTGATGAACTCGTAAAAGGGAAGGGAGGCGTTACACCTGAGATCTGAGACCGCGTGTTTGTTATCCAAAGCATTCAATACCACACCCGAGTTCTGGATGAATTTGCAAACCAACTTTGACCTCATTTCGGTGGAGTCGCCTTACGGAACAATAATACTCGTTGAGTGATGTGGCAGCTTTCGGCCGAGGTTGTGTGAAAACTACTTCCAGATTACCATACAAACGGCCTAAATCTAAGGAAGCTCTGATTAATTCAGTAAGGGTATAATAGCGTAATCGACGACAGCTCAATAGAACACTGCAAGCTCCATCTGCTCAAGAAATTGAGCGCGACGGGTTTTCTTCTGATATCTATCAAAACCCGCGTCGGCAAAGGTCGGTTGTCTTTCCAGTGCCTTGGCGAGAACTGGTAGAGGTGATTGAACCGCACTATCCGGTGGTGAAAGGCAGAGGATGCCCGCCCATAGGTATAGAGCGTATATTGAGAATTCACTTTTTACAGATTTGGTTCCACTTGTCAGACCCAGCGGTAGAAGAAGCCCTGTATGACATTAAGTCAATGCGCGAATTTGCGAGAATAGATCTGGGAAGGGGATCCGTGCCTGATGAGACGACGGTCTGTAAGTTTCGCCACTTGCTTGAAGAGAACGATTTAGCGCAGCAGTTATTCGAGACAGTAAATGCTTACCTTTCCACTCAAGGGATAAAAGTATCCAACGGCACCATCGTTGATGCATCGATTGTCAAAGCGCCAAGCTCAACGAAAAACAAGGACAAGCATCGCGATCCAGAGATGCATCAGACAAAGAAAGGCAACGAGTGGTACTTTGGTATGAAGATGCATATTGGTGTGGATAGCAGGACAGGTGTCGTGCATTCGGTTGCCACCAGTGCCGCCAATGTCCATGACTCAAAGATGATTGACCAATTACTGCATGGTGATGAGACTAGAGTCTGGGGAGATTCGGCTTACACCGGGCAAAGAGAAAAAATACTTGGAAAAGCCCCTTACGCTCAGGATTTCACTCACAGGCGTGGTGTGCGATCAAAACCACTGAGTGATATCGACAAAGCAAAAAACACCACTAAGTCCCGAGTGCGGGCCCGTGTAGAGCATGTATTCAGAGTGATAAAGCAGCAGTTCGGAATGACAAAAGTACGCTACCGCGGGTTGAAGAAAAACGGTGACCGCATAGTGACAGCCATGGGGTTGGCCAATATCTATACACACCGTAGAAAGCTCGTGAGACAGGTTGGTTAACGGGTTAATCCGTCTACAGGAAGTGAGACGGCAAAATATTCCCGATTTAGCCCACCAATGCGTCGATACATACAAAATAATGCAGGAAACTGCTTAAAAATAGCGCTGAATAGAGTTGGTCACCTTCAAACTACGATTTTTTCAGAAGTTCCTTAGGTCATTCAGGCTCTGTGCGATGTGTCGGAGAAACCTGGCAGCGGCAACA
>CAYMFQ010000141.1:0-14554 GCA_964389335.1 uncultured Granulosicoccaceae bacterium | reverse complement strand
CTAGGAGTGTGGTCGCTTTTAAACCCGGTCAAATATAGAACCTGCGCTGGGGGTCGACAATCGATGGTAAATGCGAGTGGCCGATGCATCGGTCAGCCCGGCAATGTAGTCACACAATATTCGATTTGGATTGTCGCTTTCCTCTGATGCCGCGAACACCTCTGCAGGCAGGAGTCGCTGTCGATTGTGCTGACAGATATCGAACAAGTTCAATATCACACGTTGACCGCGGTACTGCAGTGCCTGCAGTTCCGGCCGCAAAATGACCTGTTCCATAATTACCCGTTTCAATAACTTCAATAGAGCAGCTGCATTGGGGTCCATCACTGCCTGCAGGCGCAATAGCGGGTGGTCAAATTCTGTATTGGGTTGAATATCGATATGGTCGATCAGATAGCCCACCAGCTTACTGATGGCGTGCTTTCGATTCTTGTTGGTGCCACTGAAAAGGTTACTGGTATAAAAGTCTATTTTCTCAAGGATAGGGTTGGGCTCAAGGTCGCCCAGCGGTTGCACAAAGTGCTGCTGCCATTGCGACGGTGACAACAACGACATGGCCACTGCGTCTTCAAGGTCGTGCACGCCATAGGCAATATCGTCGGCAAGTTCCATCACGGAAGTATCAAGGCTTTTGCAGAGGGTTTTGGTGTGGCCGTCGGTTGCAACGGTTTGCTGAAAGCGCTCTCGGTCCTGTGCAGAAAACGGTTCCAGTACCCAGTCGAGCACATCGCTTTCGTCTTCGTAGATACCTTTTGGCGGATGCCAGTGGTCAATATTCACAGCCTGATTAATTGGTGTTGCTGGTTGATTTAATGTGTTGTTGTCTGTGCTGTCCGCATAGTTGGCGAGCTGCGTAATAAAACCCGGATACTTAATGACACTCAGCGTCGAGCGGCGCGTCAGGTCAAGGCCGTTGTGTTCAGAGTATTCACCCAGCCGTGCCAGTATGCGCAGCGTCTGGCCATTGGCTTCGAAGCCGCCGTCGTTGCGCATCATGTAGTTCAGCGCAACTTCGCCGCCGTGGCCAAACGGCGAGTGGCCGATATCGTGAGCGAGGCAGGCAGCGTCTATCAGACTCAGCGGCGCAATCCATTCGTCGAGTTCCGCCTGTATGGTGCCGTCGCAATTTGCCCGAACATGTTCAACGATGCCGGTGCCAATTTGAGCAACCTCAAGTGAATGAGTGAGCCGTGTGCGATAAAAGTCGCTTTCTCCAAGGCCCAGCACTTGTGTTTTCGACTGCAGCGCACGGAACCATGCGCTGTGAATGACACGCGCGCGGTCACGTTGAAAGTGGCTTTCAATAGTCCCTGCGTTAAACCTTGTGCGGGTTGAGGGTCGCACCTGAGAGCGGCGCGCAATCCAGTCTTCCAATCGTTTAAAACCTGTGCGTGGGCGTTGCCTGAGACTGAATTCTACCGTGCACTGTGCTGTGCAGTGTCAATTGTTTCGGCGTGTTAACCCGCCGCCAGCTGGGCGTCGACGGCATGCTGATGCCAGTGTATTGCATCAATCAGGTCGTACACTGCCACACCTGACTGACGTCGGAGCTCGCTTTTATAGGGCGACAGGTTCGTGCATTCAAGAAGCAGCGCCTGTGTTGCTGGCCACTGTGAAAGTAGTCGTTCTGCTGCGCCAAGCACCTCGGTGAGCGCGCGCGGTCTGTCGAGCTGCGGCAGGTCTGCAGCAATGGTTTGCCGCAAGCTATCGCTCGCCTGCAGGCCTTCAATGGCGTCGGGTAGTACGATCTGGCTCGGCGTGAGAATCAGCTTGTCGCGATCGAAGGTAATAATGCCCACCCGCGGGCCGTGTATCGACTGCAGTAGCGGCAATAGCAAAAGGGAAGACGTGATAACCGGCACAGTGCAGGCTTTGGTGAGCGTGTCCTGCAGGGGCAGCAAGAAGCCACAGGAAGTGGTGATCAGATTAACGCGCTGGTCCCGCAATCGACCCGCGCCGGCAACGAATGAATCGATCAACGGGGCCGGCAGTGGTGCACCGGTAATGATGGTTGCCGGGTTGGCGTCTTCGACTGTTTCGAAAATTACGTCGCCACGCAGTGACTCGGGATTGCCGATGTCGCCGAGCAGGCGGGGAAAGTGGGTGTTGAGCTTCAGTACACCGGTGGTGAAAGGTGGCGGCATAAATAGAAACGGGGGCCAGTGCCCCCGTTGTTCCGACTGTGGTTGTTACCGCAATACTACTTCAGACGGTATTTAATACCCATGGTTAATGCGATGCTTGGGTCATCACCCGGGAATGGCTGAGACGGATTTTCCGGATCGAACGGAGGATTCGGCTCGAAATCCGTTTGCGAGATATTCAGCGTAATATCGTAATCCAGACGGTTGTTCAGGTGGAACAGATACGTCGAGGTCAGCTGATGTGTGATGGCCTCCCGGCTGATGCCATCGTCGTCAACGCCGTCGCTCAGAGTCAGGTTCCAGCTGTTCACCCAGTCAACCCGGTCGGAGACTTCGTAGGTGTAGCTCATGTTGTTTCGAATGCGCTGTGTTGTCTCGCTGCCGAAGACCGGCTCGTAACTCAGCAGATTGATGAACTGACCTTTGTAGCCGCGAGGCTTGGCGTATTCCCACTGGAATAACAGCTTTGGGTCATTGTCGGCCAGACCGCCCAGATCACTCGCCTGATAACCAGCACCCAAACGTACTGTCCAGCCGTGTCGGCGCGGGCTGATGGGTTCATCTTCCAGTACTTCGTCCATAGTTAACGCGCCAAGCGCACCGAGCTTGCCGTCACGGATGGCGCCACTGCGCGCGAGTGCGGCTTCGATAGCTGCGTAGTAGTCACGGCGGTACTCATCGGCGCCGAACTTACTGATGAACTCTTCTTCGCGATCGATAATTTCAGCAGTTTCGAGCGCGACAGAATCCGGAATCGGGCCGGTCAGCAGTCCTTCTTCATTGAGCTCTTCGACAATGCGAATCACTTTGGCCAGTGGTGTGGCGTTGTAGACACGGCCGTAACCGATACCCACGGTCGCGGAAATGTCGTCGTCTTCCGCCATGTCCTGAGTCTCGTAGCGACCCTGGCCAAACCAGAAAGCCATGGGGTAGCTGGAGTTGGTGAAATAGGTGTCGATGTTGCCTTCTGCACTCAGACCGTAGTTCTCGGTGCTGTCCGGCAAATCGGTAAACTGTTGGTTGCCGTTGGCATCCAGTACTGCAGCGCCATCGGCGTCAGTGACCAATTGCTGCGGGGTTGAGCCAAACTGAGCGGCGTTGGCAAACCCGGTCAGCGTGTAACCCCAGGATCTGGGCAGTGTGCTGAACGTCTTCTGGAAACGGGCGTTCATGTTGAAGTCGTAGGCGGTTTGCTCGTTGCGGGCACTGTCGCTGGCGTTGAAGTTAGCGTTGAAAAAAGCTTCCTCATACGAAGAATTCGCGACCAGATAGTCCTCCAGCTGCACCGCGCCCGCTAGTACCGGTACACCGGTCAGCGCGACGGCGAGAGCCGATTTGGCGAAGTTTATTGTTTTCATTGTTGTTACTCCGATGGGGTCTGGCGCCGTGTCTCGTAATTAAGTTCTAAATTGAGATGGCGCAAAAGTTAAACAGCATGTATCAAAAATGACACTGCAAATATATATCAAAGCGCCTGTGCGCCGGACCATCGGAGGATTACTTGCTGGTTATGCACTGTGTCTGAAATGTAAACAAACGTGCTTCGGAGGGTGGATTATGCGGTTTTTACCCGCCGGGACGGGAGGCTGCCCCAGGCTGGCTGGGGATGGGAGAGGTGGGGCTGATACGCCGGATCAGGCGGGATGATCCGGCGTTGTTTTTATCAGGCCAGATAGAGCCCAAGGAATACGAGCAGCGCGCCAATCACCAGCGCTACCATACCGGTAGAATCGAGCGTTCGCGACAGCCAGGCCTGTGGGCCGGCTGCCTTGTTGAGGCTGCTAATGCCGCCGCTGGCAACGCGTTCGATTCCGCTGAACAGGCTGTTGGTGGTTGCCGCAGTCATGGTGATGACGGGCGTCATGATTGCCACTGCAGCTTTACGATAGAACCAGTCTGTGTCCAGGTTGACGGATTTGAGCTCAGGCGGGTAAATCTTCCACAGCATCATGACTGTAAACGCCAGTGCAGAGTACATCAGCAATTGAAGCTGTGTAATTACGTGGGCCACTGTGTAGGGCACATAGTCGACCGGGTACGGCAGTATCGCGTAGAGCGCACCCGGGAAAACACCAATACCGATACACAGCGCTGCAGTGATGCCCATTGCGACTCGCATGCTCAGTGGTGCTTCTTCACATCGAATGCCGCTGTCGTGTGCGAAGAACGCGAAGTACGGAATCTTGATGCCTGAGTGGTGGAATACACCGGCAGAGGCAAATATCAGCATCAGCCAGATCAGGGTCAGGTGTTCACCGGCCACCGCTGACACGATCATGGACTTCGATACAAATCCGCTAAACAGCGGGAACGCGGATATCGAAGCTGCCCCAATGATGCAGCAAACGGTTGTAAACGGCATTGATTTATACAGCCCGCCAAGTTCTGATCCTTTACAGGTACCGGTTCGCAACAACACAGCGCCCATACTCATAAACAGCAGCGCCTTGTAGAGTATGTGGCAGAACGCATGAGCGGCAGCGCCGTTCAGTGCGAGCGGAGTGCCAATACCGACGGCCACCACCATAAAGCCAAGCTGGTTGTTGAGGCTGTAGGCGAGCACCCGTCGCAGATCGTTTTCAATCACTGCATAGAATATCGGGAACGCGGTCATGATGGCGCCGATCCATATCAGCATATCGGTGCCGGCGTAGCCACGAGCAAGCGCGTAAACCGCAAGCTTGGTGGTAAAGGCTGACAGCAATACAGTGCCACTTGCAGTAGCTTCCGGATACGAGTCCTGTAGCCAGTTGTGTAAAAACGGAAAAGCGCACTTGATGCCGAATGCGAGGAATATCAGCTTGCCGCCGACTGTCGCAAGGTCCATGGCGTTGAACGCCAGCGAGCCTGTCTCGGTGTAATGCACAACAAGCCCGGCCAGTAAGATAACGCCTGAACCGACCTGAATGATCAGATATCGCATGCCCGCTTTAAATGCGGATTCGGTACGACGTGCCCAGATCAGGAATACCGACGATGCGGCGGTAAGTTCCCAGTAGATGAACAGTGTCAGCAGGTCGCCGGCGAATGCTGCGCCAATGGCGGCACCGGCGTATACGAGGCCAGCCGTAGGATGTATCGGGTCGTCGTCGTGTATGGCATAGATGACGCCAAGCACCGCTGCAATGTGAAATATTAATCCAAAGACATAACTTAGGCCGTCCAGTCTGAAGGTCTCGAGCGTCATGTCATACAGTGCAACCTCGGCAAAGGTGCCGAACGGATGCAGCACCAGCTGCAGCATGGACACCAGTGGCAGTGCTATGACATAGACCCGGCGCCATGGCTGCGGAAAAAGTGGAACCAGCAGAGCCCCTAGTATGAGGATCAGCGCTGGATTGAGCCCCTCAATCATAATAGTCCTCATCGCGCATCAGAAACACCCGCATAACTTTGGCTGCCAGAACCAGCAACACACACATGATGAAACCGTAGAAGGCATAAAAGCCAAACACTTTCTCGACGGCAAAGTGTGCATGCTTGTGATAGAAAAAGTCTGCAATCATCAACAGCCCGCACACCACGAACAGTGCGGCGATGATTTTTTTAATATTGGCCGGTTTGTCGAACCATGTGATTTCGTCTTTCTGTTCATTCATGGCTTCCTTTTTCACAGCTCGGGCCTCATGGTTCGGTTTTGGGAAATAGTAAAAGCAGGTAGTCGTATATCACGCCGCCGTACAGGAACAGCGCAACACAACCAGTTGCCGTCAAACACAGCGGGATTACACAGTGCAGTGGTGCTTCCTGTATCGTGCCGGCTGGCAGTTTGTTCGCGTCTTCTGCAGGCAGGGGTCGAAAAAAACCTCGGCCTACGATGGGAAGCAGGTAAGCGATATTCAGCAGCGACGACAACATCAGCAGGCCAATTAGTATCCACTGTCCGGCGTCAGCGGAGCCGACCAGTAAGAACCACTTGCTCCATGCGCCACCCATAGGCGGCAGCCCGATAATACTGAGCGACCCGATAAAGAACGCGGCAAACGTAAACGGCATTCGGTGGCCAAGGCCGTCGAGTTGACTGATTTCAGTTTTATGTGTGGCGACGTAGATTGCACCGGCACAGAAAAACAGGGTGATCTTGCCCATTGCGTGCATGGCGATTTGCATGGTGCCGCCGATGATACCGGCAGCGTTAGCGAGCATCGCACCCACGATAACGTAACTCAATTGGCCGACGGTGGAGTAAGCCAGGCGTGCTTTGAGGTTGTCTTTGGTCAGTGCGACCAGAGAGGCGACCACCAGTGTAAATGCAGCCGCCCACATAACAATTGTGCCTGCGCCCGTATCTGCGACCAGATCAATGCCGAAGATGTAGACGGTGATTTTCATGATGGTAAACACACCAGCCTTTACCACCGCGACGGCATGGAGCAGTGCACTGACCGGTGTCGGGGCCACCATTGCCGCGGGTAGCCAGCGGTGAAACGGCATGAGTGCCGCCTTACCTGTGCCGAAGGCGAACAGCGTCAACAGGATCATCGCGGTACCCGGGCCGACATGTTCACTGAGGATACCGCCCGGTCGAAAGTCGAGGGTACCGGCAATGTTATAGGTCCACAGCGTTGCAAACAGCAGAAAGCCGATGGATGTAAACATCAGCACTCCGAGGTATATGCGGCCACCGCGCCGCGCGTCTTCGTTGCCTTTGTGGGTAACCAGAGGGTATGTGGCGAGGGTTAGCATCTCGTAGAAAACAAACAGCGTCATCAGGTTACCGGCGAAGGCTATGCCCATCGCCGCTGATATAGAAATGGCAAAGCAGAAGAAGAATCGAGTCTGATTAGTTTCGTTGTTGCCCCGCATGTAGCCCATGCCGTAGAGCGTGGTTAATATCCACAAGCCGGAAGCAACGGTGGCGAACAACAGACCGAGTGGTTCCACCTGCAAGCTGAATGACAATCCTTTTATTGGTTCGGCAAGTACGATTGATGGTGTCTCGCCACTTAGCACGGCCGGATACAGCGACAATACAACGATTAACAGCAAGCCGCCGGTAGCGAGGCTGATTGCGTCGCGTGTGTTAGGTGACGTTGATTGCAGGCTCAGTAATACGCCGCCCGTCAAAGGGATAAGCAGCGCAAGCAGAAGTAGAGTTGACTCAGTCACTTGTGGTCCATCCGACTAATAATTACGGGCGCAGACCGCCACGCCCGGAGGGAGCCAAAGAGCGGTCCCACAGTGGCGTTACAGCTCTTGAAAAGGGAACAACCCTCGTTTGCGAGAAGAGACCTGGTGCGCAACCGCTGTTTGGTTCTGAACCCGCAATTGTTGGTTGGATGAACCACTAGCTAGCACCCAGATAGGTTTGTGCAATTCGGCCCGCAACTCCGGCGGTAATACGTGTGTCCAGTCCGAAGTAGATTGTCAGTACTGCGAATATCCAGCACGGTATCAACATGGACAAAGGTGCTTCCTTCACTTCTGCATGTTGCGCTGGTACGGGCTTAAAGTAGGCAACATCAATGACTTTGCCAATGTAAACCAGCGCCATCAGAGAGGAGACAATTAACAGCGCTGCAACGGGCAGCCAGCCTTTATCAAGCGTGCCGCTGATGAGATACCATTTACTGATAAAGCCGGCAGTCATCGGTACGCCGATTAATCCGATGCCCATCACCACGAATGCGGCAGTTGTCAGTGGCATAGTGCGGCCAATGCCGGACAGATCCTGTAGTTTGCTGGACTGTACCCGGTAAATCATGGCAGCCAGTGCGAGGAACAGACCTGCTTTCATCATGGCGTGGTTAAACATGTGCGTGATGGCCGAGGTCAGTCCGGCGACGTTTAACAATGCCAGGCCCAGTACCATGTAGCTGAGTTGCGCAACACTTGACCAGGCCAGCAGTCGCTTGACGTCGTTTTGAAAGATTGCCACAAGCGACGCACACAGAATACCGGCAATGCTTAGCGGTACCAGTATCGTGCTGAGTTGCATTTTCTCAAACGCGAACTGAATGCCATAAACATCGAATAAAAATCGAATCATCACATACAGCGAAACTTTGGTTGCTGTGGCCGCCAGAAATGCTGTGGTCGCTTTGGGTGCAAATGTGTAGGCACCGGGCAGCCAGTAGTGCAGCGGGAAGACAGCTACTTTCAGTGCGATACCAACGGTAAAGAACGCCAGCGATGCCTGTATAACGCGGTTGTCCCAGTGCTCCGGCAGCCTTTCAGATAAATCCTGCATGTTCAGGGTGCCGGTGACCATGTACATGAAACCAATTGCTATCAGAATAAAGGTTGCCCCGATGGTGCCCATAATCAGATAGCGGAATGCTGCGGTTAGTGCGCGCCGATCGCGTCCGCGTGCAATGAGCGCGTAGGTAGACAGCGACGATACTTCGAGGAATACGAAGACGTTAAATGCATCACCGGTAATGGTGATACCTATTAATGCAGCAAAGCACAGCAGAAAAGTGGTGTAGTAGAGGCTCTGACGCTGGTGTCGCATTACACCTTTCAATGACTCGCGGAGCGCCACCACGACAAGGCTGCCAAATAGCGTCACGAGTAGTAACACCAGAGCGGTAAGCTCGTCGATGCGTACTTCGATGCCCCAGGGTGGTGGCCAGCCACCCATGTGATAGCTGATAACGCCGCCATCCCACACCTGTATCATCAACAGTGCTGCGACGACCACGGACATCCACGACACAATAGCGGTGAGCCACCAGGCTCGATCGCCATTTTGCATCATCGAGCATGCAGGTGCTGCCAGAAAGGTTAGCAGCAGTTGTATAGCGGGTAGCTGTTCAATCATCGGTCAGAATCTGTGGCAATGCTGACGGCGTTTTCTTCTTCAAGACGTTGCGCATCCAATGCAGTTATTTCGTCTTCTTCCACGGTGTTATAGGCTTCGTGTATGCGTACCGCGATAGCCAGGCCCAATGCAGTGGTGGCGACGCCAACTACAATCGCGGTGAGTATAAGAACGTGTGGAAGTGGATTGCTGTATAGCGTTATCGAGGGGTCGATGATGGGGGCGGTACCACCGGCAACTTTGCCAACTGATATAAACAGTATGAATACGGCCGTCTGAAAAATATTCAGACCAACAATCTTTTTTACCAGATGGCCGCTTGACATGACGATGTACAGTCCGGCCATCATCAGCACAATTACTACCCAATAGTTAAATAATCCAGCAATCACAAGTACTGATATCCTGTGTTGTGTACAACGATCTGTTGAGCGTTGCGTTGCATACTGCGCCAGAGGACCTGGTACCGTCGCAGCGAGTCAGCCCCCGCAGCTCACCACTGGTAGCGCACAATATGCACCCAGTAGTGCTCTGCACCAGCGCTGGTTACAGAGAGCGCTCAGAGAGTGAGAAAAAAATGTTTATCATAACCGCGGCGACAGTAATACCAACACCGAGTTCGATCGCTAATATTCCGTAGTGCTGCCCGTGCAGCGACTCATGCATCAACACGCCGTAATCCAAAAAATTTCCACCGCGCAGCATGCTGATCACGCCAACACCTGCGTATAACAAAAACCCGATCGCGGGAAAGTACGCCAGTTTACGCGGTGGGAATATTTTCTGTGCCGGCACAATGCCGTAAATGAGGGCGTACAAAAATACACCGGCGGCGAAGATAGCACCGGCCTGAAAACCGCCACCCGGGCCAAAGTCACCATGCCACTGCACATACATGGCGAACATCAGTACCGGTGCGATCAATAGGTCTGACACCTCTCGCAACACGACTTTTTGGCGCATTGACTCGACCGGTACATTAGGCGGCGCAGGACGCTCCTTGCCAGACTTGCGGGTGCCGGCGCCCAATAGCAGGAATACTCCAATGAACGCGGTAAATACCACGGCCACTTCACCCAGCGTGTCATAACCCCGATAACTGGCCAGCACCGATGTGACGATGTTTGGCGGGCCCACTTCACCCATTGAATCATCCAGGTAGCGTGGCGCAACATGGGTATGCGCCGGTGTGTCATGGAAACCGAAATAGGGCATGTCAAGGGTGGCATAGAACAACAGTGAGCCTGTCGCTATAACTGCCAGTAGTGGTATATAGGTTCGCGTTGCAGTTTGCGGTTTACTGGTGCGCCCAACGATGGCAAGTGCGGCCAGTATAAAAACAGTGGAAATGCCCGCGCCAACCGCAGCTTCGGTAAAGGCGACGTCAACGGCGTCGAGTACCATGAAGATGCTCGCGCTCAGCAGGCTGAAAAACCCCATTAACATTACTGCTGTCATGAGTTTCTTTAAACGCACAATGGCGAACACAGTGGCTACCAGCATGGCCAGCAACAGTGCATTAATTAAAAATTCCATTATTTTTCTTCTCCCTTGCTGGCGGCATCGCTCTCATCGACAGCTTGTGTAGTCGGTCGGGAATTACCGTCATCAAGGTTTTTGCCCAGGCGTTGAACAATGTTGGCGAAGCTGGGATTGACCCCCGCAACATTGACGCTTTGTGCCAGTGCGTGGATCGCAGCGAGCCCAGTGATCATCAGGAAGAAAAAAGTAAACAGCAGTTTCACTGCGACCAGGTAATTGGGTGCCTGCAGCAACAGGCCAAAAAGAATGAGGCCAGCGCCCATGCTGTCGAGGATACTGCCGGCGTGCGCACGGGTATAAAAATCAGGCATCCGAATAATGCCGACACCGGCGGTGATGCAGAAGAACCCGCCTGCGCACAGTAAAATCCAGCTGAGTATGTCGAGAATCAGGCTCATTGTTGCGATCCTGTGGCCTGATCTTCAGGAATGTCTACGCCCAGATTGCCGTACTTAAAGAACTTCAGGACCGCGATGGTGCCGATAAAATTGATCAGCGCATACGCGAGTGCAATATCGAGGAACTCAGGTCGACCCATCAGGAAGCCCAGTACAGCGATAAACAGCACTGTGGTTGTTCCGGCGACGTTGATAGCCAGAATTCGGTCGTAAATAGATGGTCCGAGGAAGGCTCTGATCAGTGCCATTACCATCGTCACCAGTACGGCGATCATTGCAACGGTGAACATCAGTTCCGACCCTCCAGACGCGCGACGCGCCGATCCATTTCACCCTCGTGCAATGCCTCCAGTGACTCGGCTGCCAGTGCGTGTACTTCGATGGCGCCTTCTTCGACATCGATTGAAAGCGTGCCCGGAGTCAGTGTAATCGAGTTGGCGTGCAGCACCAGGCCCAGCGCAGTTTTCTGCGATGCATTAACAGTGGTTATGGTTGGCGAGATTGGCATATCCTTTTGCCAGATGCGTTTTGCCACATCAATGTTGGATATGACAATTTCTTTGGTAAGCCAGGGGATATAGGTAATCAGGCGCACGATAATCATCAGCGCCGGTTCTTTGCTGTCGACCATTTGCAATCGCGACACAATCCATGCAACGAACAAACAGGAAGATAATCCGAACGCCAGCATCAGCGGCGAGAACATGCCGCTCCATAGCAACCAGAGTAATGCGCAGAAAACAAAGGGGGGAATAAATCGGTTCATTCTACCGTGATACTGATTCAGTGACAGATCCTTGTCCGAATAGTACTAAGTGTTCAAATACTGCGCCAGTGTTTCAAAATCTTTCCGGCATATGTAACGAATGGAACAGCTTTAGTGGGATACCAGTGTGGCGCTTATTTCAGTTCGCCACCGAGTTGCCCGGAGCCCCGTTGTTGCTTGGTCCGTGGTGTCAGGTATGTTACGGTCTGCGCGTCTCGAAAGACAAGAAGTGCAACTCAACCGCCAGCAGGACGCAAAAGCGAGGTGAAAGCACTACCAGACTAACAATTTAATGGAGAATGGATCTTGAAGACACTATCCAAACTCGCCCTGTCTGCCGCCGCAGTCGGGCTTATCGCAAGCACCAGCGTGTCAGCTGCAACACTTGACGATGTTAAATCAAAAGGTTTTTTGCAGTGTGGTATATCCACTGGTTTTCCCGGATTTGCGTTTACCGATGATGCTGGTAACTGGCAGGGTTTCGATCCGGCTGTGTGCAAAGCGGTAGCCGCAGCGATCTTTGGTGACACTGAAGCGGTCAAGTACACCACTACCACGGGTAAGACGCGTTTTACTGCGCTTTCTTCGGGCGAAGTCGACATGCTCGCGCGCAACACTACCTGGACTTTCAGCCGCGACACCGACCTCAAACTCGACTTCATCGGCATCAACTACTACGACGGTCAGGGTTTCATGGTACCAGTCGAACTCGGCGTCAGCAGTGCCAAGGAACTTGACGGTGCATCCGTATGTATTCAGACCGGTACCACCACCGAACTGAATCTGGCTGATTATTTCCGCACCAACAACATTTCTTATGAAGCGGTTCCAATTGAAACCAACGACGAAGCGCGTACTAACTACGTAGCCGGTCGTTGCGACGTTTACACCACAGATGCATCTGGCCTTGCGTCAACTCGCTCTGCACTGGAAGATCCATCTGCGCACGTCGTGCTGCCGGAAATCATTTCCAAAGAGCCTCTCGGACCGCTGGTTCGTCACGGCGACAGCGAGTGGGCTGATATCGTTCGCTGGACTCTGAACGCGATGATTACTGCGGAAGAGCTGGGTGTTACGTCTGAAAACGTAGATAACCTGGCGCAGGGTACTGACAATCCTGAAATCAACCGTCTGCTGGGCAGCGAGGGCGATCTTGGTGCCATGATCGGTCTGGACAAGGCGTGGGCGTGGCGAGCGATCAAGATGGTCGGTAACTACGGCGAGGTTTTTGAGCAGTTCATCGGTAAAGAAACGCCAATCGGTATCGAGCGTGGTGTCAACGCTCTGTGGACTGACGGCGGCATTTTGTACTCACCTCCGTTCCGCTAGCGCGGATTTGTGTCAGCAGGGGCGCAGACGCACCCCTGCTGGTTGATCGGCTGAAGATATAGCCCACATTCCCAGTACGCGCAGGCAACTCACTTGTCGCAATCAATAGATTATCAGGCGCCACCCCGGCAAAGCTTCTCCATTGGAAAACTTTGGACGGACAAGCGCACACGTGGCCTTGTCATTCAAGTGCTCGCCACACTTGCCATATGCGCCATCATTCTTTATCTGGCAGGGAACGTTGTTGAGAATTTCCGTAACCTGGGCAAGCCCTTCGGTTTCGGATTTTTGCAGCAGGAAGCAGGCTACGATATTAATCAAACGCTGATCGAGTACAATTCGCAAAGCACGCACCTGCGAGCGGCGGTTGTCGGTGTCCTGAATACGCTGCTGGTGGCGGTTTGCGGGATAATTCTGGCGAGTATTCTCGGGTTTTTCCTCGGTGTACTGCGGCTATCGCAGAACTGGATCGTCAATCGTTTAGCTTATTGTTACATCGAGTTTGTCCGTAATGTGCCGGTTCTCGTGCACATATTACTGGTCCACGGAATTCTGGTTCACTCGCTGCCCCGGCCGAAACAGGCGATCGATGTGGCAGACAGTTTCTTTCTGACTAACCGCGGTTTCTTTGTACCCAAACCCATCATGGAGCCACTGTTCTGGCTGGTGATAGCGGCTTTTGTTATCGGGGTGGTCTACGCCTTTTGGTATCGACGCATGGCGCGCCTGAAGCAGGCCGCTACAGGCGAGCAGTCACCGGTATTCTGGGTGATGCTGGGCGCTATCGTCGGTGCTCCGATTCTGGTGTTTTTACTCACCGGTATGCCACTGGCGTGGGAAATCCCGGCGCTGAAAGGGTTTAACTTCAAGGGTGGAATGGCGTTGAAGCCCGAGTTTTTGTCTCTGTGGCTAGCTTTGTCGCTCTACACGGCCGCCTTCATTGCAGAAAACGTTCGATCTGGCATTGAAGCGGTAAATAAAGGACAAACAGAGGCTGCGCTTGCGCTGGGGCTGCCGCGCAACAGAACGTTGAATCTGGTGGTCATTCCGCAGGCGCTGAGGGTAATCATCCCGCCGCTGAATAGTCAGTATTTGAATATTACAAAAAATTCCTCGCTGGCAATCGCGATCGGTTACATGGATATCGTGGCGACCATCGGTGGAATATCGCTCAATCAAACTGGTCGGGAGATGGAATGCATGCTGATCGTGCTCGGGCTCTATCTGACCTTTTCTTTGACAATTTCATCCGTGATGAACTGGTACAACAAGCGTCTGGCGCTAGTGGAGAGGTAGCATGCAGACTTCGACCAGAGCTTATCCACCGGGCGAGCATCCGGATCAAAAACCACCCATTGGCCAAAGTGGTGTGCTGTATTGGGTGCACAAGAATCTATTTTCATCGCCGTTCAATGTCATTCTGACACTGCTGACTGCGTACTTTCTCTATACCGTATTACCGCCGCTGTTTAACTGGCTGGTGGTCGATTCTGTGTTTGTTGCCGAGTCGCGCGACAATTGCAGAGAGCTGGGCAGTGGCGCGTGCTGGGGGTTTATTGGCAAACGCTTCGGTCAGTTTACTTACGGATTCTATCCTCAGGACGAGCGATGG
>CAYMFQ010000140.1:0-14871 GCA_964389335.1 uncultured Granulosicoccaceae bacterium | reverse complement strand
CCGTCCCTGGCGCGACGACCCACTTCCACGATCAATCTCAAAACTGATTAGACGCTGGTAGAGCAAAAGCAAAAGCAAAAGCAAAAGCAAAAGCAAAAGCAAAAGCAAAAGCAAAAGCGGGTTTCAATAGCTACCTCGCTTTTTCAAAGGCGTTTATTTGGGCGTAAGAACATTCCCACGGCCTTGAAGTCAGGGACTAAATTATTGGGTAGATAAGAGTCGGGGCGGCTATTGTTTAGCGGCGCCGTGGCGCGTTGACCAGTGCAATGCCAATTGACACCAGCACCAGTGCCAGCGCCACGTTTATTCCTATCGATTCACCCAGTAACAGCCAGCCAAGCAACACACCGAACACCGGGGCAAGAAAGCTGTATACCGCCATGTCCGCGGCAGGGTAGATCGACAATACCCAGAACCACGATAGGAATCCGACGCATACGACTACCAGCACCTGAAACGCAAAGATGCCCCAGATGATCGGGGTGGGTTCGCGCAGCCAGTCGCCAAAGGCGAGTGATGCAATGAGTAAAATCGGCGCTGACACACCGAGCTGATACAGCAGCTGCATCTCCGGCGTTGATTTAGACAGGGGCGTTAGCCGTGCCAGTAGTGCAATACAGGCCCACAGGGTCGAGGCCACCAGGCACAGCATATCGCCGATGAATGCGCGGTCGGACACCGGGTTGGCATTGTGCGCAAGTGCTGCAACCACGCCGGCACAGGCCAGCAGTAACCCGACGATACGCTTAAGCGTCAGTGTCTCACCCGGAATAAGAAAGTGTGCGGCAACCGCCACCCAGATTGGCATCGTATAAAACAACACCGAGGCGCGGGCCACCGAGGTGTAGTCGAGCGCAACAAAAAGCAGCGTGAATTCGAGTGCGAACAACACACCAGCCAGGAGGCCCGGCAACAGACTGCCATCCCTGACACTAATAACTTTACGAGTCAGCAGAGCAAACAACAGGATTGGCAGAAACGCACAGACGGATCGCAGGCCCGCCTGAAACACCGGTTGCAGTCCGGCGTTGACCACTTTGATAAGCACCTGATTCAGGCCCAGTAGAGCAGAAAAGCTAACCAGTACTACCGCACCCAGCTTGTCGATGTGATCCTTTCTTTGCAACTTATACTGCCCGTGTTTGGAAGGGAAAGCGACGATAGTGCGCGTAGCTGGCGCACAGCACAACGATTTATTTTTGCATGTCGGTTGCGGGCACGCGTTTGCGGTAAAGACAAACCCGACTGTGTGGCGTACTGCATACGGGTACTTGCTATAATACCGGCACCCGCCAGCCGCCACGCCTGCGCAACCGCAGGCAACGTGGCCTCTATCAACTCTCGATGAAACCTTCCATGTTGTCTGGCGAAACCCGCGCACAATTTATAGAAGCAAACAGCCTTGTCGCCAGAGCCATTGGCGATGATGCAGCTTTCGCCGTAGATTTGAACGGGGCAATTGAAAACCTGCCACTTAGTGTGGCAGCACCGCAGCGGGCGCAGGATTATCGGTTGTACCGGGGTCTGGCGGATGCATTGGCGCTGATCCACGTGCACCATAACGCCGAACTGCACGCTGCGCTGTCGCCGTCAGCGCCATTGTTGCAACGCATCTTTAGCGAAATGGAGCGCGCGCGTTGTGAGGCATGTTGCAACCCCGGTCTGCTCGGCGTACGACACAACATGGCGGCGTTGTGGTGCGACACACGTGGGCGTATCGATCGCGCAGACACCTCCGACCCGGAGTTGTTACCCATTATTTTCGGTCTGCTGACACGGCACGCCATCGACACACCAGTCGAGATTACTGAGGCAGCACAGGCGCTGGTCGACTACTGGCGCGACGCTATTGGCCAGCCGGTGTTGTGGCAAAGTCTGGCGGTGCATGTGGCCGATCAAAAGGAATTTGCAGCGTTGGCGTTGCAGCTCATCAACCGCGTGCAGCTAACCGGCGGTAACGCAGGGGCCGCTTCTTCAGCACCCCTCATGCCTGCAGATCAGGACGACGAGCCTGATGAATCTGACGACAAGGACAGTGCCACAGAAGAAGCGCCACCCGAGGAACAGGATCAGCCACTGACCGTAACGCTGCGTGACGAACCTGAAGACGATACCGATACAAGCGCCGCTAACTCTTCCGATGCCAGTCAGGACGACATCGAATTGGTGAATCGCGATGCGCCGGTCAATGTTGATTCAGAACATGTCGGTGCCGTCGATGCGCGGCGCGATGGCGAGTACCAGGTATTCACCAAAGCTTATGATGAAGTTGTCGTGGCCGATCGCTATTGCAGTGCGGAAGATCTGGCCGAGTTACGCCGTGCGCTGGACGTGCACCTTGACCGGCATGCCAGAGTGGTTGGCAAGCTGTCCGGCAAATTGCAGCGTGTGTTAATGACACAACAGCAGCGCCACTGGATGTTTGATCTGGACGAAGGCATCCTCGATGCCGCGCGCCTTGCCCGAGTTGTCACCGACCCGACTGCAGCGCTGTCGTTTAAGCAGGAAAGCGAAATGCCCTTTAAGGATACGGTCGTCACACTGCTGGTCGATAACTCAAAGTCGATGCTTGGCAAGCCCATCGCCATCGCCGCCGCCTGCTCTGATTTACTGTCGCAAACGCTCGAGCGTTGTGGCGTCAGTGTGGAAATACTTGGCTTTACCACCACGCAACTGCATGGTGGTGAACAGTACGATGAATGGAAGCAGGGCGGGTCGGCCAGCAACCCTGGTCGATTAAATGGCCTGCGACACATCATCTACAAATCAGCGGATACTCCGTACCGACGCGCGCGACGCTGCTTTGGTCTGATGCTGCAAAAAGACCTGCTGAAGCAGAACATTGATGGCGAGGCATTGCTATGGGCCTGGGAACGGCTGCGACGCAGGCCCGAACGGCGCAAGATACTGCTGGTTATCTCCGATGGCGCCCCCATCGACACCAGCACCATGGCAGCCAACGATGGCAACTTCCTGATCGATCATCTGCATCAGGTGATCGCAAAAATTGAAAGCAGGGCAGAGGTTGAACTGGTAGCCATAGGCATTGGCCACGATGTAACCGGCTACTATAAAAACGCGATGACCATTCTCGATGCACGTGAACTGGGTCGTTCGATGCTGACCAAGCTGAGTTCGTTGTTCCAGCATCCCTGAACGGTTTTCGGTCCGCATACCGAAGTAAAAGTACCAGCCTGCAACACATCTGCTCAGTGTGACTCCTCTCACACCCTGCCAGTATTCTTCCAACCAGTGCCGGTTAACTGATTTTGGAATGTGATGTATGTCGCCGTTAGCTGACTGGTGCATAAAGAGGCTAAAACGCATGCCGTCAGCATCTCAACGTCTGGCGTAACAAGAGTTTACGTTTCAGGGCCCGATATGCGTCCTTTGAGCGCTGTTGTGGAATTGATATCAAGGTGAAGTCGCCGATACCTGTTGGATAGGGAGTTGAAAACGCAGGATTGATAAAGGAGTCAATGCACATCAGTACCAGTGCTGACTCAAGAAGAATTAAGAAACTCTCTATAGTTGAGACTCCGGGAAGCCCATGCCCCCAACGAGCAATTTGAGCCGTATGCTGCCAAGAGCTGGTTTGCTGGCGACTGCATTAGTTTGCCTGGTCGTCGCACTGTACCTGTTGTGGAGCGGTGTCAAATCCAGTCAGGATCAGATGCGAGCCACGCGGCTTGCAGAAAAGAACCGCCAGAATCTGGTGCAGCTCGTCTCATCTATTGATCTCAATCATCATCGTTTTATCAGAGCGTCGAGCCACTATGTGAATGGCTCCGGCACTGTCACCAGAGATGAAACGCGCTGGCGCCTGCAGCACTATGCATCGCGCTTCTCTGAACTGCGCCCGCACCTTCAGAAGATTGATCGCGATATTGCGAACCATAAATCAACAGGTGATGTGGAATCGGAAGAAGACACACTGCTGGCGAGAAATCAGCGCGTCAGCCACACCATCAAGCAATTGCTTCGTGACGGTGAACCAACGCTGATATACATTGACGCGTTGATCGACTGGCTGACACCCGGTGACGTCGACGGTTACAACGATATTGTGAAAATCATGGATCTGCTGGGAGACGATATCGTCGAGCTTGAGCTTGCCGCACAGCGTCGACAGCAGTTACTCGATGAACAGGCACTGGCCAACAAAGCGGTACTGGCCGGTAAGCTGGCAACCGCAAGGGCCAGTATGGGCCTCGGCCTGCTGATGCTGTTTGCACTGGTGTTCTTTTTTATTCGCCATCGACACATCAGCGCTCGTACCTTGCGCAGATCCAATGAAGAGCTGCAACGGCAAATCGAGGCTTCCGAAAAGCTGACCGAAGAACTGCACTATCGCGCCACGCACGATGCTCTTAGTGGTTTATATAATCGTTCGGGTTTTACCTCGCAAATGCAGGAGCTGCTGTCGCACAAACGTGGTCAACACGGATTGTGTTTTATCGACCTCGACATGTTTAAGATCGTCAATGACACCAGTGGCCACGGCGCGGGTGATCAGCTTATCGTTGAAGTTGCAGAGCTGATCGTCGCACACTCGCCGGGCAATGCCGTTGTTTCACGCTTTGGTGGTGATGAATTTGTTGTACTGGTCGGGGACTGTGAGCGTGCGGCGTTTGAACGCTCGATGAAACAATGTTGCGATGCGTTGCGAGCACTGTCATTCCGTTACGACGGTCGTCGCTTCGCTATCAGTGGCAGCTTTGGCGCTGTGCACTTTGATGCCGCAGAGCATGATATGGACACACTCATGGGTGTGGTTGACTCTGCCTGTTACGAAGCCAAAAACGAAGGCGGCGGCAGAATCCGCTTTCGCTCCGGTGTGGCCGATGCCATTGAACTTCGTCGCGATGATCACGTGTGGGTAAACCGCATACAGTCAGCGCTCGAAAACGACAGCTTCTGCTTGTACTACCAACCCATTGCCAGTGTAAATGCCGCCAGTGGTGAACCGGCCCACAGCTGGGAACTGCTGCTACGAATGATTGATAACGACGGCACTGTTATCGCACCGGCTCGCTTCCTCGACGTTGCGGAGCAATACTCACTGGCTCCTCGCATCGACAGCTGGGTTATTAACAAGGCGTTTGACTGGCTGTCTGGCCATGGCGGCAGGGCACCGGATATTGATTGTCTTAATATTAACCTGTCAGGCAAGTCTATCGGCAACCAGGATCTGCTGGACTTGATCCGGCGCCGTGCCGAACGCTTCGAGGGTGATCTGTCAGTGGTGTGTTTTGAAATCACCGAAACCGCAATTGTTGGCAACAATGCCAGAGAGTTTTTACTCGACCTGAAAGCACTGGGCTTTCGCATTGCACTCGATGACTTTGGCAGTGGCTTTTCATCGTTCGGGTATCTGGAATCACTGCCGGTCGATTACATCAAGATCGATGGAATCTTCGTAAAGGACATCGACACCAACACAACGCATCAGGAATTTGTTAAGGCCATAAACGCGGTAGGCAAAGCGATGTCAAAGTTAACCGTTGCCGAGTTCGTCGAGAACCAGGAGTCGCTAAGTATTCTGCGTGAGCTCGGTGTTGACTTTGCACAGGGCTACCATCTGTCCCGTCCATTGCCGCTGCCGGATATCGTTGAACAGGCAGTGCCGTTTAACAAGGCTGCCTAAGTGGTGTGGCCGGAACCATCGGCGCATAAAAACCAGTACCTATAACGAATCAGGCCCCGATTTACGGGGCCTGATGCGTAAAAGCTATAGGGTACTTACTTGTGGTAACCACCACCGGTAAACATATAGTCGTGTTGCTGAGCAATGGTGTGGCAGCCAGAGCAGAAGGCGTTGGCTTTGGCAGTGGCTTTCATGCTGTCAGCCCAGATCCAGTTTTCCGCTGCAGGTGCATCATCAGCACCACCGGCCACTTTCAAACCGACGGTCACAGCGCCGCCCTTTCCGGACTCCCAGGCTGCCTTGTTCTTGAACTGCTCTTTCACCAGCACGGTGCCTACCGGAAAGCTGCGCGGGTCAGATACATTGATGGTGTCCAGACCAGTGTCGTTGATGTAGACGTCGCGATAGCCGGTCGGGCCCGCGTGTACGTTGCCGATGAAGTTGGTTGGATCGCCAGTTTCCCCATCAGTCACTTTAGTCCATGTGCGAAATTCCGCCCAGCGTGGATCTGCGGTACCGCCGATGTTCAGCGCTGCACACCCTGTGAGTATGGCTGCGCCACAAAAACAAGCCGCTAAAGCCATCGATTTCTTTGTTATCTGCATCTGATGTCCCCTGGTTACCTATCGATTTGAAAAATTGTCATTCTTGTTGACGGGAAAATACTACCCAATGCCCGCGTGAAGGAGGCGTTCACTTACTTCTCAGTAATGGCAGAGGGTGGGCGCTAGGCCCAGTTGTGATCCGGTAGTGGAATCCAGAGCACGTGCCCACTGGCGTCTCCAATCTTTACTACCCATGATCTGACATCGTTTTGTGCGATATGTTCAACCGAGATCACTTTATAGTCGCCGTCGCGCAAAATCGATTCGCATCCGTCGACGAAAAAGCCGGTGGTGGCCATCACCACTGCTTTGCTGCGGTCGTCACACCAGACGCCGCCACTGGGTACGCCGGCAGGGGCGCCTGAGCGGGGAGGCTGCCGATAAGACCAGTCGTCCGGCGCCATCGGCAGCATAGAACAGCTGCAGAGCAGGGCCGTAAAAATGACAGCGCTTGTAAGCCTGTGCGGGATCATCGACGCTCGGGTTCGGCCGCGGAGAGCTGATTTTTAGAGCGCTGGTAAATTACCCAGCACAACCCCAGAGAGATCATCCCCAGCACCAGTGCGGCGTACAGGCGCTGTTGCGAATTCACCGCCAGACCATTGCCAATCAGCACAAAAATCAGTGTCTGCGGCAGGAATCCAACCATCGAAGCGATGAAAAAAGTGAATGCCGGCAACGAGGTGGTGCCCGAGGTGAGGTTGGTCAGCATGTTGGTGCCGACCGGTGCCAGTCGAATCGTTACTATCTTCAGGAATGGCTGATCGTGAATGAATGCATCAACCTTGCGGATGGCGTCCGGGAAACGGCGCTGTACCCAGGGCCGTGCAAGGTAGCGCGAAAAGGTAAATGTTAGCAGCGCACCGCAGCTGACCGAGACTATGGCGACCAGGGTCCCCGCCAACAAATCAAAGCCGTAGCCTGCGCACAGCGCCACCAGTTGTCTTGGCAGACCGATACCGGTCAGCAGCGCCCCGGCCAGTGCAAATGCCGCAGCGCCCGGCACACCCTGTGACCGAATCCAGTGCCCAAGCGCCGGCGCATCAATGGCCCCCTCGATCCACTGCCCGGCCGATGCCAGTATCGCGACGCCCGCGAGGGTCAGCACCGTAACGACAATCAGTGCGGTCTTGGCCCCGTTTGCCACCTAACCACCAGTCACGCGTATGCGCATCTATGCCTCAGGGTGACTCGATATCGTTATTAGTGGGGGGCGGCACACTATCCAGCTGATCGAGCTGGTCTAGTTCATCCAGCTCGTTCAGTTCATCCAGTTCGTTTAACTCGTCCAGCTCATCGAGTTCATCCTGCTCCGGGCTTGAGGCCCTGGACGGATCGCTGATGTCGTTGTCGAGCGTTTGCTGGCGGTGGCGGCGTGACCAGAAGTCACGTACAAAGATATAAGGGTCGAGAGAGGCCTGGTTCAGTAGCTCATCGCTGCCGAGCAGAGCGGCTCTAAAGGCCACAATTTCTGTTGCCTGCACGCCGATCAGCGTCGCCTGGTCGTCAATGTAACGCGGGTACGTGGTATAGGTGCCCGCGACCCGGCCCACCGTGGCACGCAGGTTCGACGGCCCGTACAGCGGCAGCATAATAAACGGACCCTCGCCAAAGCCCCATTTGCCGAATGTCTGGCCCCAGGTTTCGTAGTGCTTTTCCAGGCCGATGCGGCTGCCAACATCAAAAATGCCCAGCACACCGACAGTGGAATTGACAACGAAACGCGCAATGTCGCTGCCGGCCTGTCTGAATTTGCCCTGCAGAACATCATTGACGATGACATTCACGTCGTCGAGGTTGTTAAAAAAATTAGTAACACCGGTCTCGACCGGGTCGGGGGTAATGGCCTTATAACCCTTCGCGGTGGGGCGAATAACGTAGTCGTCGAGCTTGGTATTAAATGCAAAAATGCCGCGGTTAACCCGCTCCAGCGGATCGTACACCGGGTCTTCAACACTGCGTGTTGCGCAGCCACTGGCCACCGCACACAGCAGTATCAGGCACACCACGCTTACCAACCGACGGCTTATTGTTCTCATTGTCTGGCCCTTATGCTTGTTAGGTCGGCAATTGCTGTTCATGCATCTTGCAAGCGTGGTTCCCATTCCGGCGTATTGCACCTGCATATCCGAAGTGCAACACGGCTGAATATCGCACTTCCGCAGCCTGCATAGCGTCGTCGGTGTGCTGGCTGATGTCAATGTGCGTAGATGACAGCACACAACAACCGACCCGGTTATTGAATGAAGGTTCCCTGCTGTAAGTCATGCATGGCTTGTTGAATTTCACGATCAGTGTTCATCACAATCGGGCCGTGCCAGGCAATTGGCTCGCAGATTGGTCGACCCGAGACCAGCAGAAACCGCAGGCCCTGGTCAGCGGCCTGTACCACTACCTCGTCACCACTGCTGAACAGCACCAGTGAACGATTGCCGGTAGTCTCGCGCTGCAGAAATTCGTGGCCCTGGTCATCTGTCTTTTCAGTCAGCACGCCGATCGGCGCCGAAGCATCACGAAAACACCCACTGCCTTCAAATATATAGGCAAATGCCTGCGCATGTGTATCAACTGGTAACAGCGCCGTGCAGTTGGCCGGGACACTCACATCCAGATACGTTGGCTGTGCAGCGACACCGGTCACCGGGCCTGTCGCACCCCAAAAACTGCCACTGATGACGCGCACCACAATGCCACTGTCATCCCGCACCACGGGTATCTCTGCGGCGGCAATGTCCTGGTAACGAGGTGCGTCCATCTTGTGAGCGGCGGGTAGGTTGGCCCATAACTGAAAGCCATGCATGCGACTGCGTTCATCGCCCTGCGGCATTTCCTGATGCAAAATTCCGCGCCCGGCTGTCATCCACTGAATATCGCCGGCGCCGAGGTTGCCGTGGTTACCCAGGCTGTCCTGATGCTCCACCGTGCCTGCCAGTACATAGGTGATGGTTTCAATACCGCGATGCGGGTGCCACGGAAAGCCGGCAACGTAATCCTCAGCGCGGTCGTTACGGAAATCGTCGAGTAATAAAAACGGGTCTGTTGCACTGGTGTCGCCAAAGCCAAATGCGCGGTGCAGCTTTACACCGGCGCCTTCAAGCGTAGGTGTGGCGACGGAAATCTTCTTTGCGGCTCTGATCGTCATGTCAACCCGCGCTCGCAACAGAACTCAGACCGACTGCACTCAATGCGGCACAGAACTGCTCCACCTGACCAAGCTGGCAGCCGGCAATATTGATGCGCCCGTCACCGGCCAGATACACCGCGTGCTCGTTGATCAATGTGTCGCACTGCTGCGGGCTCAACGGCAACAGTGAAAACATACCGCGCTGCTGGCTGACGAACTGCAGGCCGGGCTGTTCTTTGGCGATAGCCTCGCGCAGCCCCTGAATGCGCGCCACCATGCTATCGAGTTCGTCCAGCCACTGTTTACGCAGTGTGGCATCAGACAATATCAGCCGCACGGAAGCAGCACCGTGATCCGGTGGCATGGAATAGATGCGACGCGCAATGTGGCCAAAATAAGCCTGGGCGTGGTCAGCGCGCTGCCGCTCACCAGTGGCCATAAACACCGCACCAACTCGGTCGCGATAAAGACCAAAGTTCTTCGAGCAGCTCGCTGCGACCAGCGTATGCGGACAGCGGCTGACAATCTCGCGCGTCACCTGCAGATCCTGCAGCAGCCCGGATCCCAACCCGTGATAAGCCAGATCAACCATTGGCAACAGACCCTTGTCGTTCATCAGATCGCACAGGGTTTGTATCTGTTCGAGTGATAAATCAGCGCCGGTCGGGTTGTGACAGCAGCCGTGAATCAACACGCCATCACCAGCGGTGGCACCGGCGATCGCTTCAAGCGTTGCCTCGAATAAAATAGTCTGTGTGGCTTTGTCAAAAGCCTCGTAGCACTGTGTTTTAAGCCCGGCTGCTTCGGTTAACGGAATATGATTGGGCCAGGTCGGCGTACCAACCCACAGCGTGGCATCCGGTCGTGTTGCCTTAAAGAGCTCTGATGCCACGCGCAGTGCGCCACTGCCGCCTGGTGTTTGTGCACCGCTGATCCACTTGTCGCCAACACGCAGTGCAGTGTCAGTCAGGTTCGGCACCTGGGCGGCATCCTGCGAGGCGAAAATCAGCTCACCCACCAGTTGCACAAATTCCGTATCGCCGGTTAGGCCGAGGTAACTCTTGCTCTGCTGTTGTTGCAGCAACACGGTTTCTGCCGCCTTGACCGCACCGAGCACCGGCGTGTCGCCCTGATCATTGCGGTAGACTCCGACGCCGACATCAATCTTGTGCGGCCGCGTATCGGCGCGATACCGTCCAATCAAATCGAGCAGTGGATCGGGGGAGGGTTCCGGTGGATTAAAATCTGACATATATGCTGATCAGTTTGAGTTGCTAACAGCGTTACTCTAGCAAATATCTGATAGGCGAGTTTGTTGGCTTGCAGGCTTGAACGCGATGCAGATTCTGCTCTTGCTCTACCCGCGTCTAATCAGTTTTGAGATTGATCGTGGAGGCGGGTCGGCGCGCCAGGGACGGCGCAAAGAGCGCTGTCAGCCAGGACGGCTGTTTGCGCGACCCACTGGAGGGATCAATCTCAAAATCGCGCAGCGACCCGCAGGGCTGAATAGTCCGCGAAAGACTTTTTGCTTCGTTTTTGGTCTTTCAAAAATGAAGGCCTCCCGCAGGGAATGTCTCATCAGCGGCCTCCCGCAGGGATATCCTGTTCACCAGACTATTGACCGCAAAACTCCCCAATCACATTGGCTATAAGCCGTGAAATATTATTGTCGAAGTTATTGTGCGGCAAACTGCCGCAGAACGTAATTGACCCGGTTGAAAACACTCGCCCGCCACTTTCAGTTTCAAAGTACACGAGGTCTGCACGTAACAGGTCTTCAATCGGCTCGCCGGACCAGGTGGTAATGTGGGTTAGCTGTTCTTCCGGTACCAGTACAAAGGTCTTGCCCCGGTCAAACGAGCTCGCAAGCACAGTCGCACTTTCCGGTGTACCGAGTCGAATATCAGCGCGGTCGAGTTCAAAACCTGCCGCACCCCCACCACTGAGACCGAAGTCGCCTAATATTTCATCGTCTATACCGTTGAACAGCCAGTCGAATTCTTTATCGTAACTGGCTTTGTGTCGACGATATGCAGAGCCTTCAAACTGCCCCTGTGCTGAAAAGCCGATACCCACCAGTTCCTGCGGTGGCCGGCCATTGCGTCGCCACAGCCCGCCATACTGGCCATCGAACGCCTGATAGTATTCACCCGGTTCAGCGGCCCACGCACGAATGCCGCCTTCGGCACGACGAATTTCGATGGCGCCTTCCTGTTGCGGGTGCAGTGCAACCTTCCAGTAAAAACCATTGCCGCCCAGGTAAACCAGATTGCCGCCAGACCCATGGCTGTAGTCGCGCAGCGCATTGAGCGTTTCAGTGGTGTGGTACTCCGGATGGCTGCCGGTGGTTACCGTCTTATAGCCGCGCAGGCAATCCACACCGTACTGATGCAGATCATCATCGGTCACTATGTCGTAGTTAATACCCTGGTTATGCAGCCATGCAATTAAATGCGAGTCGGCCTGAAAGTGCCTAAGCCCGGATCCCGGTCCATAACCAAACGTGACATAACCCGGTTTTAAGTTAAACAACGGCCGCCTGTGCGACGCATGGCAAATACCGGAGCCATCGTGGTGGAAGTTATACGTCGACATACCGTATTCCGGATACTCCGCCGGGTTCCACGGATACGCGCTCCATGCCTTAAAGTGATCTTTCCATGCAGGGGTAAAGTCAGGGCGGGCATGGTTGCCATAGACGCTGTAGGTAAACGTTGACACCAGTACCGCTAAATCCGCACTGCGTTTACCGCGTGGTGGTGATACGAAAAACGGCATCGAATCAGTGTAACCGTCACAGGTGATTTTGGCGGCGTAAATACCGGACGGCAAATCATCGGGAATGGTAAAGCTTAAATCCGTTTGCCAGTTGAAGTCGATAATATCGTCGTCGTGAAAATGTATTGCACCGTATTGCTCCGGTGCATGGCGCCAGCACATCTCAGTGCCATCCCAGTTGCTACCGGTCATCGCACGCGCCGGCATGTTGATGATCGTGCCGTGTAGATTGTGCGGCCCCTGATCGTGAATGGATAACGAGCTTATATCAACGCTGAAGTCCCAGTGGGCTAACAGGGCATCTGCGCCGGTGGAACTGCCATGAATTTTTGGTGCCTCAATTTTGCCGTTGAAGCACTGCTCGCCATGATCGTCGACCAGTTGTGCTGCAATCGTCACCGGTGCATTCACCGTAAGTGACTCACACTGACAAGCGCTGCTATACCGTTTAACAGTTGCCGAACTGTTCACCACCTGCTGAGTTATCGACAGTGTTTGATCCTGCTGATTCCACGCCAGTTTCACGTGATACCAGCGCCGCACCTGCAACGGCGCTTCTGCCTCTGCCACCCTGCCCCCAAGCTCACCGCTGAGCTTGCCGTTGCGCAGCTTCAGCGAGATATCGCCACACGCCATAATCGTCTGCACGCCATCCTGTATAAGCGTTGGGAACACAGTGGCTGCCATTGAAAAAGACGACAGGCTCTCTGCCTGCAGCGGTTTATCCGTCCGTATCCATGAGCCAGGATAAAACCGTTGCTCACGGCTTTCATAACTACCGCTGATGCTGCTGGACACCGGTTCTTCAATAATGCCCGGTCCATCCGGGTTGGGGTCAGCGCAAATAACACGCACCAGCTCCGCAGAGTAGGACGCATCACTCAGGCTCGAAACCTTGAAGCCAACCGTATCGCCTGCGCGAACTGATAACTTATCGGTGTAACCCAGTAGTGGTATCGGTTGTGGGGCATCAACTTTGTCGTTAATCATGATAATCCATGCTTGGGTTGCTGATCGGTCGGCTGCTATGCCTGTTGATTAGCATGTTGATTGAGTGACAGCGCAGCAGCTTTTTTTGCCGCCGACTCGCGATACAGAATATACACACCGCACGCAACAATGACGATGGCGCCAAGGACAGTCCGCAGTGTAGGCACCTCGCCAAAGACGATATAACCAATCAGTGCTGTCCATATAAGCAGCGTATACTCAAATGGTGCGATGGCGCTAACATTAGCAATGCGATACGCCTGCGTAATGCTTAATACGCCGGTGGTGAAAAAGATGCCGGTGAAGCCCATCCACAGCACATCGGAGGCGGTGGGCATCGACCAGTTTTGGGTAATGGAGAGTAGCAACGGCGCAGCGTTTTCATCGACAGAGATTGTGCTGATCAGCGCCACCGCCGCGAAACACAGTACGGTATAGGAAATGGAGTTGTAGGTAGCCATCACCACAGCACTGACCTGCTGGCCAATATGGCGCGTGATGATCGGCAGCATTGAATAAAACAACGCGCTCAGTAATGGCAGCGCAGATTCAATGCGGAATGTTTCAGCGGTCGGGTTAATGACCACCAGTACCGCTACAAACCCGATAATCACCGACATCCATCGGTGCACGCCAACCTTTTCCTTAAGAAGCAGCGCAGACAGTGCCGTCACAAACAATGGCGCACTCATATAAACAGCAGCCACACTGGCCATTGGCGTTACCGCCAGTGCCAGGTAATACGTGGTAAAGGCAAGAAAGGCCAGCAAGCCACGCAGCATCAGAATTTTATAATAGCGTGTGCGCAGTGCACCTGCGCCATAACGTAGCAGACATATGCCCAGCACGATAAACAGAACAAAAACAATTCTGATTGTCAGTACCTGCAGCACCGCATACTGTTCGGACAGTAGCTTTACAACTGCATCCTGTATGGAAAATGCCAGCAGCGAAACAGACAGCATCAGCGCACCCAGCGCCGTGTATTTCATAGTCGGCGCTTCATGAACGGTTCTTCTTAAATAGCTGCTTTAATAGTCCTGTATTACCCGGGTTCTGTCTCATACGTGTGAACCCGAAGCTTCCTGCAATGCCACCTCAGCCCACGGCGACGCGACAAAAGCGGCACCGGTATTAATACCAGAGGCAGAGCGCCCGATAATATTAGGGCAGGCATACATAGCCGGGTAAACTCCGTTAGGTACCACCAGTACATTGTGGCCGGCGGCGTCCAGTTGTTGTGCGACTTCAGCCTCCAGCCTGCTATCGACACACACCTGGTCGGAACCGCTGACGTCAATGCGTGGCGTGTGTACGGCTGTGTTGATATCCATATCGCGATCAACTACCGAAGAAAGTAGTTGCATGACCGCAGGCATAATCCGTCTGCCACCGGAAGCACCTAGCGCGTAGTAACTTTCATCGGCGGTGCTAAACAGTGTCGGGCACATATTTGATAACGGGCGCTTGCCCGGTGCCATCGAGTTAGGCTTGTCGGCACGCGGGTCAAACCACATCATGCCGTTATTCATCAGAATGCCGCTCTGCGGCAGCATAACCTTTGATCCAAACACCGACAGCAGCGTTTGCGTTAAAGACACCATATTGCCGTCTTTATCCACCACCGTGATATGGGTGGTACAACCGGGTGCTGCGCTGTCGTCGAGATCACCCAGCGTTTGCAGTCGGTGCGCATAGGCATCACGCAGTGCGTTGGCGTAACACAA
>CAYMFQ010000139.1:9575-15064 GCA_964389335.1 uncultured Granulosicoccaceae bacterium | reverse complement strand
CGACCCGCAGGGCTGATTATCCGCGAAAGAGACTTTTGCCTACTTTTAGCCCGTGTGGTTTGAAAAGAGTTAAAAGTAGGTCCAGCCGAAGGCGACACCCTACTAGCAGCCGAAGGCGACACCCCACCAGCCGCCGCAGGCGCCCCCTACCCCAACGGAGTTGGTATAAACTCAACTCCAAACTCGGTCGCTGCATCAACCAGGCTTTGCCATGTTTCCGTTGGCAACGGCACACCCAACCGCCCGCGTTCATCGCGTGCAATGCGCTCCGGATCACCCGGCACCTTGACGGTGCTTACGCCCTGCACCGGTCTGGCACTGCGAACAAACGAAATATAATCGTTTACCTGACTGGCAAAGTCGTGACCATCGTCAATGGCCTTTGGATCGATATAAATCGACAGCATGCCGTTATAGGGGCCTTCCCCCGGGCCACTGGCACCGGAACCGGTCAATGCACCCGCCAGCAACTCACAGGCTATCGCGAGGCCGGACCCTTTATGATCACCCATCGCCACCAGCGCACCGGTACCGGAACGCGGATTCGGTACCTCACCTGCGGCTACATCGCCATACAGCGCATGCGGACTGTTGGTTAACTGCCCCTGCTCGTTAACAAGACTGTCCGCCGGTGGCGCGGGACCACCCTTTTGTGCGATAAGTGCCTTGCCTTCGGCAATTTTTGAGGTGGCAAAGTCGAGCACAAAATCATCACCGTGTGGATTGACCACACCAATGGTGACCGGCGCTGTCGACATGCGTCGCTCTGAACCTCCAAACGGTGCCACCAGCATGCTGCGTGCAACATTGACAAAGTGAATAGACACCATGCCGGCAGCACAAGCCCGCTCGGCAAACGCTCCAATGCGCCCAAGGTGGCCCGCACGACGCAACGCGATCAGAGACACACCGTGCTGCGCTGCCTTTTGCAAACCGATATCCATCGCCTGTTTACCGGTTACCTGGCCAAAGCCCAGTTGTGCATCGAGCAATACAAACGCACCGCCATCAATAACGGTCTCAACCGTTTTGCCATACTTCATATGGCCACGCTGCATGTCGCGCAGGTAACGTGGTACCCGTACAACCCCGTGGCTGTCGTGTCCGGATAAATTAGCCTCAACCAGATTGGATGCGATGGCGTGGCCTTCGTCTTCCGACGCACCGGAATTAACAAAGGCTGCCGCAAGCATTGTCGTCAGTTGATCAGCATCTATTTTTACGCCACCTACAATGTCACTCATACGGCATCATCACCAGTTATTAAGTTAGCTTCGGATCTTTTTCAGATTAGCTTCAACGGCATCGAGAAAACCATTCATATCGACAATGTTCTCGTTATCAGGGTCCGTGGTTTTACCTTTGATATCGCCGGTAATGGTGCCCTGATCTACCGTATCAATCAGCGCCTGCTTCAACGCATTGGCGTACTGGAGTAACTCGTCGTTTTGCTCGCGGTCGGCAAGTTCCGCCAGCGCATTTGCCACAGCAAACAACAGCGCGGATGAATTAAACAACGCTACCTTGCCATCGCTCTCAAGATACTTCAGATAAAGATCGTGCGCAGTGCCATGCGGCGCTTCATACAGCATGGTACCGTCGGTGCTTTGAATAATGGAACTTGCGGTAGCGAGGCTGCCACCAAGCGCCGCTGATATATCCGAAAAAATATCGCCATCAAGATTTTGCGCCGGATACAACGCATTGCGTGGCGGGTCGGTGATCATTTTTATTAACTGACTTGATGGTCGCATGATCATAAAAGACGGCGGTGGAGTATCGGCCTGCGCCAGCTCTTTTCGCACTTCGGCAATCACGTTACTGAATACCTCGTCGTATTCCATGTATTCGCGTTTCAGTCCAAAGTACACTTCCTTGTCATTGCGTGATGCGTCCCGAAATACCTGACTGACCCAGTCCTTGATGGCTGCGCGGTCATTCGACATAAACAACACCGGGTCGTTCTTTCGCACCGCGCGCGCATGCTTTTCCTGCCCGTCGACCACCACCTTGAGGATACCGTCTTCCTCCATCGGTGCGTTGAAGCTACCGTACTGATCACCGCCGCCCGCACTCATACGCGAAATAGAAACATGGCTCTTGCGCGTAGGCATACCATACTCTTTCAGGCTATTGATCAGCTTGTACAGCTTGCGGCCGGTGGTGTTATCAGGCACACCCCAGATTGCGCGCTCCGGTGGCGTTGCAACAATCCTTGCCGCCTGCGCATCGATAAGTTCGTAGTGATAAGACAGCCCAAGGCTCTCAACCTTTTGCTGGTAGTCGCGCTCGTAGATATCTTCGATAGTCTGGCGCATAACACCGTCGTAGCCCGGTATCACCGTGTCTTTCAGACCCAGATAAATATCGCGCTTTTCATCCAGGGCACGCTGGAAAAACTGATGAGCCCACTGCTCGACCTCGGCAATATCGTTGGTGGCCAGCAGCCATGGGTCGCCCAGGTTAAGCTGTCGTCGATGCAGCTCGACCGGATCGCCACTGGCACCAACGAATATCAGCTTGGCGATACCAGTAGCGGTCGACAGCATATTAAAGCTGTCTTTAATACCACCCGATTCCATCGTGTCGACAACAATGTCTCTGCCAATCCAGTCAGGCTTGTTAACCTGCAGATTGCGAAACTTGATATCTTCACGAATGATGTTGCCGCCGATGCCTTTGCGAATGGCGCCATTGGGTGACTTGGTTGCCAGCCGGTCGAGATTCTCTTCCTTAATCTGCGAGTGCTTGTCCAGCAGCTCATCAAGCTGATCGCGATTGACTGTCATACCGGCGTTTTTAATACCAACGCCATGTTCTTTTAGCGCGGATACGGCGGCAAGCACTGCGGCGCCATTACTGAGCAGCCGGTTTTCGGCCGTCAGATCAATTTCGACCAGCTCAATATCGAGCGGGTCCTTAACAAACTGAGTCAGTATGCGTTCGAACGCAATCTGCGCCATTTCATCGCCGTGCAGCACCACCAGGGGCTTGGCAACCAGTATCTTTTTATCCATGGCCTCTTTACCTTCGGGTTAGTCCGATTGTACCCGAAGTAAACAATGCAATTTTCGTATGCACTGTTTTGGTAACACCGAGCCGGGCGCGTACGGCGCTACAGCTTTTCATCACCGCTGCGGTACACGTGTGGCCCTGGGCCGGCGCGCTTGATCGCCCAGATTCTGCGAATTTCCGCAGCCGCAATACCCGGCACTGCGGCGCTCAGATCGCGGCTGAATTGGTTGTATTGATTCTGCGGCAGAGGTTTTTCGCGGTAGCCCTGCTTTTTTTTCGCATCCAGCTCCAGCCAGAATGCAACCGCATCGCGCAGTGTCCTGCCCTCACTGGCTTTCATCCATGCCATAAACTCATTGGAAAACTTAAAGTGCGCTGCGGCGTGCGTTTGCATAAAACGCCGCATATTCTGGGTATTGCGGTAACTGTCGGTAATAACCGTATCAGGCGTTAGCGGTTCACGTCCCCAGTCAAAGGCAGAACTGACTCGTGCCTTTTTAGCCACCGTAACCGTGCCGGTATCCAGCCACTGGCCAAGCCGGGTCAACAGCTCGGGCTTGTTGCAGTCTGACGGCACACCACAGGTGCGTGCGAACGCCACCAGCTCAGACTTAAGCCAGTACCAGCGCTTAAGCTCGGTTGCGGATTTTATATCGGAAATAGCCGGTCTGGCAGGAGGTGTTGGCATGCTGGCAGGTTCCATCTGGCACGGTTAGGTTAACCAAACCCCTGCCCGCCTTTCAATGCCTGCAGACTGCTGGCACTGAATAAAGGGCGCACAGGTGTGCGCCCCAATGTACTAACTAACGCGCGTGATAGCGCCGTCGATTGCCTCGACGATCTCGTCGATATCAGCCTGAGTGCAGATCAGCGCCGGGCTCAGGCAAAGGGTATTGTTGAAGCTTTCAAAGCTGCGATTGGTGCGGCCGATGATCACGCCCTGCTGCATGCAGTCAGCTGCAATCGCCGCCGGTATCGCCTCTTCCACTGGCTCTTTGGTAGCACGGTCTTTAACCAACTCCATACCGACGAACAGACCCTTGCCGCGTACTTCGCCAATCATCTGGTGCTTCTGTTGAAGATCGCGCAGCTTGTCGAGCAGGTACTCACCCATGCTCGCCGCGTTCTCAACAAGGTTTTCCTCTTCAATGATGCGCATGTTTTCAAGCGCCGCTGCCGGACCGGCCGCACAACCACCAAAGGTGCTGATGTCGCGGAAATAGCCCATCGGATCGCTGGCGTCAGCTTTAAACCGCTCAAACACTTCTTCTGTGGTAACTGTGCATGAGATAGCGGCATAACCGCTGGCCACGCCTTTCGCCATGGTGACAAAGTCGGGCTTGATGCCGTAGTGCTGATAGCCAAACCACTTACCGGTTCTGCCAACGCCGCAGACCACTTCGTCGATGTGCAGCAGCACATCGTACTGTTTGCAGATTTGCTGAATGGTTTCCCAGTAGCCCGCCGGAGGAGTAATTACACCACCGCCTGCCGTGATGGGCTCAAGCACTACTGCGCCAACGGTTTCTGCCCCTTCGCGCAGGATTACTTTTTCAAGCTCGCGGGCGGCTCGCTCACCAAAGTCATCGACATTGCCGTACTCGCTGCGATACTCGAGACAATGCGGCATTTCAACAAAACCGGGCGCGAATGGTCCGTACTGCGCCTTGCGCTGGAACTGTCCGGTTGAGCTGAGCGCACCGATGGTAGTGCCGTGGTAGTCACGGTCGCGGTAGACAATTTTGTGTTTGACGCCGTCGTTTTCGATGGCCGCCAGCTGCCGCACCATCTTATAGGCTTTCTCGTTAGCCTCTGACCCCGAGTTCGAAAAGTACACGCGGCTCATGCCCGGCATTTTCTCGATCAGTTTTTTCGCAAACATGGCACCCGGTACGTTACCGGCCGAGTTGGCGAAGTAGCACATCTTGACCAGCTGATCGCGCACGGCATCAGCAATTCGCTCGCGCCCGTAGCCGACATTGACGGTCCACACGCCACCAGACACAGCATCCAGAAATTCCTTGCCGTTGGCATCCGTGATACGCATGCCCTCACCGCTGATCATGACAGGCGGCTTGGCGGTCTCGAAGGGTTTGTGCTGTGTCAGATGGTGCCAGACGTGTGCCTGGTCACTGGCAATTACGTCATCGATGTCTATGTCTGACTGATCATCGAATGTCATGGCTGGCCTCGCTTAAACGGTTAGTCAATCGTCACATCATAGTTGGGCGTACTTCTGGACATTGCCGAAATCGCCTGACCGACGTAAGCGACAGCCTGCGGTAGGCGTTAGGTCCAGCCCTGTAATGCGATATCTGCATCCCTGCACGGCGCACACTTTGGGTGACTGCGCGCGTCCGGACGTCACTCAATACGACTTTCCTGTCACCAACGGGGCCAAATTTGCCCGCAACACGCGGAAGTTGCGAGCTAACGCACAGTTATCGCTGTTTGTCCGCCTGCCGGACTGCCGG
>CAYMFQ010000139.1:0-9475 GCA_964389335.1 uncultured Granulosicoccaceae bacterium | reverse complement strand
TTCGGATCGAGTGCATTTTTGATCATACGCATAAAATCGACCGAATCTCCCAGCTCATCCCGCAGGTAGGCTTTCTTGCCCTGCCCCACGCCATGCTCACCGGTACAGGTGCCGCCCATGCTGATGGCACGCTCGCTCAGGCGGCTGGCAAAAGCACGCGCCTCGCTGACTTCTTTCTCGTCGTTCAGATCAATCAGCACGGTGGTGTGAAAATTCCCGTCGCCGACATGCCCGACTATTGGCGCCAGCAGACCGTGTTCCTCAATATCGACACGCGTGGCCTCCACGCATTCCGCCAGCCGCGAAATCGGCACGCACGCATCAGTCACCACCGCATCCGCCGACGGACGCAAGCCACGTGCTGCCCAGTAGGCATCGTGGCGTGCCTGCCACAGCCGGTTGCGATCTTCCTCTTTGGTGGTCCACTGAAAATCCGAACCGCCACAATCGGTGACAATCTCGCCAAACAGCGTCGACTGCTCACCGGTGGAGGCTTCCGAGCCATGAAACTCAACGAACATCGTCGGTTTCTCGGCCAGATCGAGCTTTGAATAGGCATTGCAGCCGCGCACCTGCATTTCATCAAGCAATTCAATGCGCGCAATCGGAATACCGTACTGGATAGTTTGAATGACCGCCTGACAGGCTGATTCCACCGTCGGAAACTGACAGATGCCACCGGCGATAGACTCCGGAATACCGTGCAGTTTCAGCGTGAGCTCGGTAAACACGCCAAGCGTGCCTTCGGAGCCAATCAGCAAACGCGTGAGGTCATACCCGGCCGAAGTCTTCTTGGCGCGGCTGGCGGTACTGATTTCCCGCCCGTCCGCCATTACCGCTTTCACCGACAGCACGTTGTCTTTCATGGTGCCGTAGCGAACCGCGTTGGTACCCGAAGCGCGCGTTGCTGCCATGCCGCCGAGGCTTGCGTCAGCACCCGGGTCAATCGGAAAAAACAGCCCGGTGTCGCGCAGGTGCTCGTTCAGCGCCTTGCGTGTCACGCCTGGTTGCACAGTTACCGTCAGGTCTTCCTGATGGACCTCGATGATCTGGTTCATCTGCGACACATCGATGCTGACGCCGCCGTCCGGGGCGTTAAGCTGCCCCTCCAGCGACGATCCCGTGCCAAACGGGATCACCGGGCAGTTGTGTTGAGCGCAGACCCCGACAATCCAGCTGACATCCTCGGCGTTCTGTGCAAACACGACAGCATCAGGCGGCTGATTTTCTATGTAGGTAGTGGTGTGTGCATGCTGTTCGCGCATGGAAGCGCCGGTTTGAAACCGTTCTCCAAAGCGCTGGCGCAGGATATCGCTAGCGAGCGAAATATTGCGGGCGTTGCTGTTGGTTCTTGCTTGTTCGGACATTAAGCGTCGGGTCTCCGGATCATTTGCAGGCAACTGAGCGTGTCCGCAGCAACTGCGAACTCGTTCAGGAAACGCTCAAGAATTGCGGCGCGCTGTCGCACAGGATACCTATAAATCCACAATTTCAGCCAGTCTATGAAGAAATCCAGCCGGGTATTTACCAGCGTCTCTCTCAGTGTGTTTGCGCTGCTCGCCTCTTTAATGCTGAGCGGAATGCTGCGCGCCGAAACGATTGTATATCAGGCGCTGGATGACTTTCCGTCCACCGAGTCCGGAGAAGTGCCTTACTACGTCGAAGACGGGCGCGGCACACTGGCGATCAACGCATCGTTGGAGGCCTACCGGGATAAATTCGCCCGCGCCACAACAACATTCAGCGGCGCTGGTGGCAGCTACGATGTCACCATCAACACGCTCGGCGAAAAAGACGGCGAGTGCGAGTATCGATTGCTGGTCAACGATGTGGTGGTTGCCACGGTAGTCAACGACACCACCACCGAGGAGTTCGAAGAACAGTTTCATACCTTTACCGACATCCAGGTGCCGGCCGGCGCAACCCTTTCTATTGAGTCAAACGCAGTATCCAATGGCCTCATCCCGGAAGGTGATGCCTTTGCATTCGCGCGTGGCCGATGGCGCAGCCTGACTCTGGAAAATGATGTGCAAGTCAGCGTCGACCTGCAGATCAGCGCCAGCGTCGACAGCAGCAGCCTTGAAGTGGACGACAACTTCAATCTGGATATCGACATCAGCAACCAGAGCAACACTGTCACCGCCACAGCGCCGATTGTCACTATCGCAGTACCGGCCTCTGTAACAGTTGATGCGCCGACCGAGTGCAGCTTGCAAAGCGGCGGCAATCTGACCTGCGCGCTGCCGGAGATTGCACCGAACCAGTCGGCGTCAATCAGACTGCCCGGCACCGCATCGTCTGCAGGTACCGCCGATATTGACGTGGCGGTGACCGCCGATCAGTCCGACGACGATGCCAGCGACAACAGTGCCTCGGTCAGCCTTGAGATCGACAGCGTGCAGCCACCGACACCTACGGTGGACCTGCAACTCGCCATGAGCTCGGCCTCTGACTCTGTCGTTGCCGGCGACTCCGTCGAATACACGCTGACTGTCACCAATGCCGACACAACAACCGTAGCTACTGAACCATCTGCGGGCGTGGTGCTGCCAGACAATCTGCAGTTCGAATCAAGCGCCGACTGCAGCTCCAGTGACGCGAATGTGCTGTGCAGCCTGCCTGAGCTGGCGCCGGGTGAATCGATTGCCGCAAGTTTTGTGGTCACCGCCCTGAGTGCCGGCGAATCGACACTGATTGCATCAGTCAGCGCTATTGAGCCGGAACTGGTTACGAGCGATAACGAAGTCGTTGCCGACGTCACAGTCATCGCTGCCTCGCCGGCGACACCGGTCGATGAATCAGCAGTCGACAACACGGATGCGAGCGATTCTCAGAATGCCGCTGACGGCGAAGGCGGTAACGGCGGTGGTGGTGCGATGTTCCTGCTGGTGTTGCTGCCACTGTTGGGTCGTCGGCTGCAGCACAGATAACTCGCGAGGCGTAACAGCCAGATCTAAGCGGGTGTTGGGGCAGACTTAGGCGGCGAATCATTCGCCAGATTTATTTAACCGGGTTTAATTCGCGGGGCTTAATTCGCAGGGCTTAGCCACAACCGCGATACCAGTGCGTACCCTAGCGGGTCGTGCTCTTTGAGCGCTGCCCGGTCGTATGGCTCGTAGTCGTTGCGAGCCAGAAACGCCTCGCTCAATTCAGCAAAGTACTCAAACGCATCCAGCGCCGCGTGGGCAACACCCGTGCGCCCGGAAACGTGCCCAACCTGATCGTACATCTGGCGCAGCTGTACCTGCTCGAACGCGTTGAGAATGCCCTCATGATCAGCGCCGAGGATGCGAATGTGATAAGCGTGCGCCAGCTGATGCAACAGCGCTGAAGAACGCCCGTCACGTTCATCCGCCACAAACCGCGCGGCGTCAACAATCTCGATGTCCCCCGCCTTGTCGCTGTTACCAGCCGATGCAATCAGCCAGTCAGTGGATCGATGGAAAAATGCCACGCGCTCGCGATCTTTGCCGGCTTCAACCCAGATTGTCACCTGCTGCAGTTGCTCAATCAGCGACGTCGGTATCTGTTGCGCGAGGGCTTCTATTTGCCGGTCGATACTGGCGGTCACATCAGCCAGCAGCGCCGGCTGTGCAGCCACATTCGGGTGAACGCGCACGTTAAAGCCACCCACATTGCGGCTGAGGTACGCGCTGGTCGGGGTCACGGCTGATTCAGCCAGACGCACCAGGTCAGCCGCATCTTTGACAATCAGCACCGAGCGCTCGATGTCGCCGAAAGACAGTTGCTGGACGATACCGGTGGCCCTGATCTGCTGGCCGTAGAAATGCCGCGCAATGTCAGTGACGCCTCGTGCAGTCAGTTGTGCCTTCACAGTTTTAGGGATCTGCACGAAAAACGCGCCAGCGTGCTGCCAGTTGTGCTCGGAGTAGAGCTCGTCATACGCACCGCGAAAGCTGGTGCCGGTGCCACGTACACGAAATTCCACAGTTGCTCGCTGCTGCTGCAGAGTCGCCGCGACTGACGGGCTGACCGGTTGGTCCGAAGCCTGCGATACCGACAAGTGCACCGGCAGAGCGGCTGTGGCGCAGGCCAACAGCGCTGCTCGCGCGGGTCGGGCTAATCGTGTCGCGCAGCGCCAACTTTTTTTTGATGAAACGGTTTTAACGCGACCTGATTTACGATAACTTTGTGACATGTTGGTAATCTTTGGCCTCATGCTACATCTGCAATCCATTTGAGCATCTGTCCAGGGCAGTTAAGCGGAAAGCTCCACCTTTCTGACCAGAACCGCGCAACTACAACAAAGCAACCACAACAAAATTGTCGAGCTCTACTTATCGCGAGTTCGCTAATGATAACGCTATCCGGGGTGGGTGGCTTAACTGGAAAAGCCAGCCATGTATTTGCGGAAGTGTTACCTGTTTCAATGTATCCACACACAAGTCGCGAAAACGATGCGCGCCGGTCAACCTGACCGAACCGTGTCCGATATCGACTAAAAGAAACATCGCGACTCTATGTATTCCTCTGAAGAATTCCTCTTAGCGCTGCGCCGTGCTTGCTGCCATGTCTCTGACACGTACAAGCGCAGCAGCACTATCATACCCTGCCCCGGCAGCATGCGTATGCCCGTTGCAGCAGGCGTACTGCTCGCGACACTGGGCCTGGCCGCCTGTGCACCTGGCATGCAAACGGCCACACCGGTGCAGGGTGCGAGTGCAGAACAGCCCATTGACAGCCGGGCGGTCCCGACAGATCTGGCCGGCCTCGATACCCAGCAGGTCATGGCCTGGTTTGAGGAAGCACGGGATCTGGTTGCCACCGATCAGCAAGTTGACCTCAGCCACCTGCCGGCAGAAATTGCCGACGAGCAAACCATTGCACGGCACGCCCGAACCAGTCTGCTCGGTGCGCTGAGCCACGACCTGACCAACGCTGATTTCGCAGAGTCACTGGTCGACAATATCCTCAATACACAAACTGCCTCCGTGCTCGCAATCTACTCGCCGGAGCAGCGCAAGATATTAATGCACCGCGATAACCTGGCGGATTACCTGCGCGCCGCTCGCGCCAGTGCACACATGCAGAATCGCACCGCTGACGACAAAGCCGCAGTGCAGGCATTGTTGATTCACGAGCTAATCCACGCCAGTGACCACGTGCGCCACCACGCGTTTAACAATCGCCGCGGAACGTCGTATCAGGAAGTATTCGCCAAGTCGACCATCATTGAAGGACACGCACAGTGGCACACGCGTCGACTGTGTCGACTGGCCGGTTGCGGCAATGCGTTTATTGGTCTGAACAATTACATGTTCGAGGTTGATGTACCGACAGACCCTGCCCTTGAGTATGTGCAAAATCGCAACTTTAAAAGCCTCGAGTTTGTCTACAAGGAAGGTGAGCGTTTTATCGATGCACTAATGAATCGACCGAATGGCGAGGCACTGGTTCAAACCGCTTTCACCTCACCACCGCGTGATTCAATCCAGATTATCGATCCGGATTCTTTCCCCAATCGCGAGCGCGAAGTGCGCAACCTTATTTTATCGAACGCGATTGAAAGCTCGACCAAGCCATGGAGCGAACGTCGCAAGGGTACGCTCAAGCGCAATGTACTGGCGGCAGCAGCGTTCAGCGTCAACCCCGAGGCGCGCCGACCGATCGTGGATTTTTACACCACGAAAGTACTGGCGACAGCCAAACACGAATACTACGACCGCGACAGCGATACACCGATTCCAATAGCGATCATTGCCCTGCAAACCGATACCATTCACACGGCCAGAAACACAGCAGAGTTGATCTTCGATTCAACGTCTAAAACCTATAACAATCTCAATGGCACCCTGGTGTCGCTGCAGGACTGGGATACGGGTCAGCATACGGCCGACATTGATCGCGCTGACAAGCATCCGCTGCGCATTGATATGTATACGGCAAGTGGCCGCATGAATAACGGCATGATTCAGTCGGAATACCCGATTGAAGTGGTGACAGCAACCGCTGGCAATTACATCGTGCATATCGATGGTCGCTACAGCGATGGCAATCGCGATCTAATGCAACTGGCCGGGCGGCTGTTAACCACACTGGCGCGCTAAAGCAACGTTAAGCACACAGTACAGCGTTGTGAGTGGTGCAAACCGTGCCACTCACTCTTCAAACACCTCGTCCGCCGCACGCAACATCGTTCTGAATTGCCCCAGCCGCCGGGTCATCTGCACCCGATCAAAAAACTCCAGCAACTCCACCACCAGGTTGCGACCAATACCTGACTTATCGCGGTAAGCCGCCACCGTCAGCGTTTCTGCTTCGGCCAGTTGCTCTGCAATACGTGCAAGTTTGAGTAAGTCTGCGGGCAGAAAATATCGATTCTCACTGACGCGATACATGCGACCGTGAGCGACAAAACGATTCAACATGGTCAGCACTTCCGGCGCAGTCATGTCGAACGCTTCAGCAAGCTCCACCACGCGCGGTGCCACCGGACTCACGTCGTTATACAACGGCTGCAACTGTGCCCAGCGCTGTTCAAGCTCGGCACCAAGCGAGGTGCTGTGACCAGCAACCCGATACACCGCCCCTCGCCTGACCAGTACGCCGTCTTTACAAAGATGCGCCAACGCATCCAGTAGCACCGGCCTGGCAACCCGCAGCGACAGTTGTCGACGCAGTTGCTCGGCGTCAGCCCCGAGCGCTTCCGTATTTTTTTCATGCCACGCCTGCAGGGACTGCTGCAGTGTTTCGAGCAGGGACTGCCAGTGCGTTTGATATAGCAGCCACGCATCAGCCGCGGGTTTCGTACAGACGACATCGTCGCGACCATCAACCAGCGCAGAAACCGCATCGGGTCGCACATTAAACTGCAGCGAAAATTCATTGATCGATACACCGGCTGGCTGCATTGCGATCAACTGTTGTAACGCCTGCGCGCTGGTGGGCTGATGCATGGCATCTAGCACCGCCAGTCGCTCCGGTCGCGATCTGCCGCGCCGTGGTGGCAACGGATCAATGACCGCACCACCGGCTATGGTGTGACGCGCTGACTGATCGCGCAGCACAAAGCGATCACCGTGTACCACCCCCACATCACGATCACACAAGAGCCGCGCATAGCCAGTCTCGCCATAGGCGAGCTGCTCTGCATTGAGCAATGCAATACGACACGGAATATCAGCGGCACCCACATGGCAGTGTGCCGGCGTCCAGTGCTTTAATAGGGTGCCTGGCTCAGACGGGCTGACACTCACATCAAAGTAGCGCACCGGTCGGTGCATGGCGCTACCGGTTATCCACTCACCACGCTGCAGTTGCGCACGTTTAAGATCCCCTCCCGCCAGGTTCAGCGCACAGCGTTGGCCCGCCACGGCACGGGTTGCCTGTTCGCTTTGCGCACGGATACCACGCACTCGCAACGGCACCTGCCCTGCAAGCACATACACCTCCTGATCCACACTGACAACGCCGGAACTCACTGTACCTGTTACAACAGTACCCGCACCGGTTACCGAGAAGCGCCGATCAATACTCATACGGAAGTAGGTTGTGTCGTCAGGTTCCGGTGCTTGTTGCGTTGAAAGACAATCAATCAATGCCGACTTAACGCGCTCGGTTGACGCGGGATCATGAATTGATGTGTCGATCATCTGCGCATTGGCAAACTCGGTGTGCGCAAGCAGTTCAGTAATTTCAAGGCGTGCTTCAGCCAGTCGCTGCGGATCAACCAGATCGGCTTTACTGATTGCCACAATCAACTGCGGCACTTGCAACAACTGCAATATGGCCAGGTGTTCCCGCGTTTGTGGCATCGGACCATCATCAGCGGCAATAACCAGCAGAGCAATATCGACTGCTGACACACCGGCAATCATATTGCGCACAAACTTCTCATGGCCGGGCACATCAACAAAGGCAATCTGCCGGTCACCCGCTGTTTCAGAACCTCCAGTATCTGCGCCGGCTCCATCAGCAAAAGCATGCGCAAGGTAGGCAAAGCCGAGATCAATCGACATGCCGCGCTTTTTCTCTTCCGGCAGACGGTCGGTATCAGTACCGGTCAGGTTCTGCACCAGACTGGTTTTACCATGGTCGACGTGACCCGCGGTGACAACAATCAACGCGGTTTAACCGAGGTTGTGGCCGACTGGCGAGTGGCGTAGTAACAGCGCTGGAATGGATAGCGTAAAAGGATAGTCACGAACCTGCGGCACCTGAGATTGGCCGAATACCGGCCGGTATTCTCGCTTGTAGACCGTGAGTCTGCAATACTCACTAAGACAGTACAACACTCACAAACACAGCACGATACGGCACAACATCTATGGCAAGACTGGAAGACAGCGTTGAAAACGAGCGGCGTCATCTTGAGACGCTCGAGTGCAATGCATTGGCAAACCCGGCACTTACTCCACCACGGCCAATGACACAGTGTCGTGTGGCGCTGATCTCATCGGCTGGCCTGATGCAGCGCAACGACGATAACGTACCGGCCAACGCAAACGGCTATCGACGCTTTAATAACAGCGTCGCCGATGCCGACCTGCTGATCAACCATGTATCAATCAACTTTGATCGCAGCGCTTTTGCAGAAGACCCCAATAGTGTGTTTCCGCGTCAGCTTCTGGCCGAACTGGAACAACAGCGTATTATTGAACACGCAGCAGACACCCACTATGCGTTCATGGGTGCCACTGCACCCGAGTTACTGGAACCGCAGGTACACGAGTTAGCAGCGGAGCTTAAAACACACGGTATCAACACTGCCTGCCTCTTCCCTGTTTGACCCAACTGTACTCGCGCCGTGAGCGCGATTGCACACTGGCTTGAACAGCATGGCATCAGCACCGTAGTGGTGGGTCTGGTTCGTTTGCATCTGGAAAAAATGCAGCCACCACGCGCACTGTGGGTGCCGTTTGAACTTGGCCGACCACTGGGCGCACCGGGCAACCGCGCACAACAAAAGCAGGTGTTGCTGAGCGCGCTGCAACTCATTGAAACTGCCACCAGCCGGATTATTGAGGATTACGAGCACGACGACACACGCGCGCGCCCGGACCCTGCGTGGCAGCCACCCACAGCAGCAGACAATCCGTCGAGCGTCGCTGCGGAAATGGCCGGTCTGCAACCGCACTACGAAACTTTCGTTGCGGCACAGGGCCGCACCAGTGTTGGTGTCGCCAAAATACCAATTGCGCAGTGTGCCGAACTAATCGACCACGTGCTGACCAACGGCACCGCCGGTGCATCACCGCGCCAGGGCATCTCAAATGTACTGATGCTGCGACTGGCACTGGATGATATAAAGGCCTGCTATCACGAAGCCGCCCTCAGCCAGTCCGACGGTAGCGCTCCATCAAGCCGGCAGCTCAACGACTGGTTCTGGCTCGAAACTTACCTGGGCACCCAACTGCGTCAGGTGCGGGAACAATTGCTCGAGTCCGAGGACAAAAAACTCGCAGGCCTGGCTGCGCGATTTATGATCCCGCACCGATGGCGCTTGTCGGCCTAG
>CAYMFQ010000138.1:13107-15122 GCA_964389335.1 uncultured Granulosicoccaceae bacterium | reverse complement strand
GCGACGACCCACTTCCACGATCAATCTCAAAACTGATTAGACGCTGGTAGAGCAAGAGCAAGAGCAAGAGCAAGAGCAAGAGCGCATTTAGGTGCCTTTTAGGGTTATTAAAAGTGCCTTAAAGGACTTAGGCGCGATAATCAGACACTTATTTCTCCGATAAAAATGCGGATCACTCGCCTGACATTCCACCCCACGCTGCCTCAACCTCGATAATGCGCTGGCGAAACTGGTCGACGTAACGTCGCTCAAACTCTGTGGCTGTGCACAGCGTGGTGGGGTCGGCGATTAGATCGGTAAACATCACACCGTCGAGGTGATCGGCCTCGTGCTGAAAGATGCCGGCGCAAATACCACTAACCTCGAAATCCACCGCCTTCGCTTCGCGGTCGAAACCCTGCACGCGAATGTGTGGACAGCGTGGCACGACCCCTCGCAGATTTGGAATCGACAGACAGCCTTCGAAGTTGCCAAAGCGCTCGTCGGTTAGAAATGTCACCACCGGATTGATCAGCACTGTTAAGGGGTACTCGGGTCGGAACGGAAAACGTGAGTTATGCTCCGCCTCCGCGATGAATATGCGCCGCGTGTCGTCCACCTGATTGGCGGCAATGCCGGCGCCGCTGGCGTGGCGCTTGGTGGCGATGAGATCATCGATAAACTGCTGCACTTCAGCCGACTTGATGTCCTCGACCGGCATCTGCGTTGCCCGCTGGCGCAGTGTCGGGTGACCAATTTCAATTATCTCAAGCACAGTCACATCGTCATTCCCATCGTTCATAGCCGACAAATTAGTGTGGCCACCCGCAAACTGCGTAAGGCCGGCGACCTGTGTGATAATACTGCCATCAAACTCCTCAACCTAACCGAAAACCAATGACGACAGAAATTTTTCGCGAAGACGCCTACGTCAAACAATGCTCGGCGGTCGTAACCGGTTGCGATGAGCGTGGCCTGCAGTTTGATCAAACCATATTCTACCCGACCGGTGGCGGACAACCGGGCGACAGCGGCACCTGCACTACGGCTGACGGTCGCAAAATTGCCATCACCAACGCCTTTAAAGATCGCGACTCCGGCGACCACATTCACGCGATCGACGCGGATAGCTCGGCAGTTGAGGGCCTCGCGGTTGGAGATACAATCGAACTGGAACTCGACTGGGACCGACGCCATCGACTGATGCGCATGCACAGCTGCATGCATATGCTGTGCGCGGTGATACCCGCACCCGTCACCGGCGGCAGTATCCAGGACGGTCGCGGAAGACTCGACTTTGACCTGCCCGAGACCATCGACAAGGAAGAGGTTACCGGCAAACTCAACGAACTCATCGACGGCGACCATCCGATGACCATGCGCTGGATAACCGATGAAGAGCTGGCCGCCAACCCGGAACTGGTACGCACCATGTCAGCCGCACCTCCGACCGGCACCGGCAGGGTACGACTGGTCAACTTTGAAGGCGTTGATCTGCAACCCTGCGGTGGAACACATGTCGCCTCAACCGGTGAAATAGGCAAAGTTCGGGTGCAAAAGGTAGAGAAAAAAGGCAAGCTAAACCGTCGCATTACCGTTGTTTTCGACGAATAATCGGTCAACCGTAATTTAATAACACATTGCTCATAACGCCTGGACGCAATACAAGCCAACATGACAATCACTCTGTATGACACCTACGCCCGCGAGGCGCGCGAGTTTAAACCGATCACTGATGGCGAAGCGGGACTCTACTGTTGCGGGCCCACCGTCTACAACTACGCGCACATCGGCAATCTGCGTACGTACGTGTTCGAAGATGTACTTCGACGTGTACTCGAAGTGAATGGCTACAAGGTTAACCACGTGGTTAACATTACTGATGTAGGCCACCTGGTATCCGATGCTGACGATGGCGAAGACAAGATGGCGGCCGGCGCCAAGCGCACCGGAAAAACCGCGTGGGAAATTGCCGAAATCTATACCGATGCGTTCCTTGAAGACCTCAAGCTACTCAACATCAAAACACCCACTGT
>CAYMFQ010000138.1:9700-13007 GCA_964389335.1 uncultured Granulosicoccaceae bacterium | reverse complement strand
GGCTGGCACATTGAATGTTCGGCGATGGCGGCCAAATACCTTGGCCCACTGTTCGACATTCACTGTGGTGGTAAAGACCACATTCCCATTCACCACAGCAATGAAATTGCCCAGGCCCAGGCATGCTATGGCACCCGCCTGTCTAACTACTGGATGCACGGTTACTTCCTCGAGACCGACAAAGCCAAGATGTCTAAGTCATCCGGCGAGTTTCTGCGCACTGCCAGTTTAGTGGAGCGCGAATACGATCCGTTGTCCTATCGCTTTTTATGTCTGCTGGCGCACTACCGCAGCGACATTACCTTTAGCTGGGAAAACCTCGACGGCGCAACAACCGCGCTCAATCGTTTGCGCGAAGCGTACTTTGACTGGCCGGAAGGTGGCGAAGTTTCAAGCGACTACCGCGATCGTTTTCTTACCTGCGTTAACGATGATCTAAACACCTCCCAGGCTATTGCACTGGTATGGGAACTGGTTAAGAACAAAGACCTCAGCGGAGCCGATAAAAAAGCCACCGTTAACTGGTTTGACCAGGTACTGGGTCTTAACCTGTCTGACTGGCAGCCAGCCGCCGCACAAGCCGTGCCCGATGAAATCATGCAGTTGGCTGAAGCCAGGCAAACAGCACGCGCCAGTAAAGACTGGGCCGCCGCTGATGCTGCGCGTGATGAACTGGCAGCGAAGGGTTACGAGGTGGTGGATACACCAGACGGCTTTCAGGTCAAAAAGAAGTAACCATCAATATAATATACCGCTGCAGTAACGATTGCAGCGGTATAGCCCAAAGCGTCTTCTCGCCATATAAGCCAAACACCGTTTGTATAAAAACAAGCGCGGAGGATAACGGCTGTGTCTTCACTTCCGGAACAGGCATCTGTCATAGTGATCGGCGGCGGCATCATGGGCTGCTCCACGCTCTATCACCTGGCCAAAATGGGTGTCACCGACGCCATACTGCTGGAGCGCAATAAGCTGACCAGCGGCACCACCTGGCACTCCGCCGCACAGGTACGCGCGCTGCGGCATTCGCAAAATCTCACACGCATGATTCAATATTCGGTTGATCTTTACTCGCAACTTGAGCAGGAAACCGGACAGCAGGTGGGCTGGATTCAAAAAGGATCATTATCTATTGCCACTAACCCTGACCGGCTGACACACATAAAGCGGCAGGAAGCTCTGGCTCATGCCTACGGGATCAATGCCACGTCCATCTCTGCCGCAGAGGCTAAAGAACGCTGGCCGCTGATGCGCGCCGATGATGTAGTGGGTGCAGTATGGTCACCGGATGACGGGCGTGTGTCGCCATCAGATGTGTGCGCTGCACTTATCAAAGGGGCCCGAAGCCATGGCGCTAAAATTTTCGAAAACACGGGTGTGACCGGCATCGTAACTGAACGCGGTCGTATTAAGGCTGTTAAAACTACCGAAGGTGTCTGTCGGTGTGACGCCATCGCACTGTGCACCGGTCTCTGGTCACGCGAAGTAGGTGCAATGGCAGGAGCAGAAGTACCGGCGCTGGCCTGTGAGCACTTTTACTTACTGACCAAACCCATCGATGGCATCACTGGCAACATGCCGACCCTATCCGACCATGACAGCCACCTGTATATCCGCGATGACTCCGGCGGACTGCTGGTAGGGTGCTTTGAACCGATGGGTAAGCCGCTGGCACCCGGTCGACTCGACGCCAATTTCGAGTTTGAACTGTTGCCGGAAGACTGGGAACATTTCGAACCCATGATGATGAACGCGCTGCATCGCCTGCCGCCGCTTTCGACCGCGGAAGTGAAGATGTTGTTAAACGGCCCGGAGAGCTTTACCCCGGACGGTTCCTTTATGCTCGGTGAAACTGCAGAGACACGAGGACTGTTTTTAGGCTGCGGCTTAAACTCGGTGGGTATAGCCTCAGGTGGTGGCGCCGGTATGAGTCTGGCGCATTGCATTGTGCACGGACACACGCCCTATGATCTGACCGAAGCTGATGCAAAGCGGTTTGCGCCAGTTTATAACAACCTTGATCACCTGATGGCTCGGGCGCCGGAAATACTTGGTACGCACTACGATATCGCTTACCCGGCTAAGCAACTGAAAACCGCAAGAAACCTGCGTTTACTGCCGTTGCACGAAACTTATCAACAAGCCGGTGCGCACAACGGGCAGTTTTATGGCTGGGAGCGACCGCTTTACTTCGGTAAATCCGCAGAACCCGTGTTGCGCTTTGAACAGCCTGACTGGTTTGAAAATGTAAAAGCGGAGGTAAAAGCCGCTCACGAATCTGCAGCTATCTTTGATGCGTCTTCGTTTGGCAAAATCGACATCGAAGGTAAAGACGCTGAAGCGTTTTTACTAAAAACCTGTGCAGGCCATATGGCAAAAGCACCGGGCTCGGTTATCTATACCGCCGTGTTAAACGAGCGCGGAACCTTCGAAAGCGATATCACCGCTCAACGCCTGTCGGACACACACTATCGTCTTATGGTTGGCACCGGCGCCATTAAGCGCGACCTGGCGTGGTTTCGCAGGCATGCAGATGGCTTCGACGTAACCGTGACAGACTGCACCGAAGACTTTGCGGTATTGGGACTGATGGGGCCGGAGTCCGCGCGTATCGCCATTGAATGTGGTGCACCCGAATTAAACGACCTGCCCTACTTTAAACACATGAATACAGAACTTGCAGGCAAGGCCGTTACTGCTGCGCGATTGTCCTATGTGGGAGAAGCAGGCTGGGAGATCACCAGTCACACAGAGGATGCGCTGACCGTGTATCAGGCCATGACCGCCGCAGGAGCCCAACCAGCCGGATTGTTCGCTCAGACTTCAATGCGAGTTGAAAAGGGATTCTGCGCCATGGGCCACGAACTTGATGGCGATGTATCGCCTTTGCAAACCGGCCTTGCATTCGCCACCCGAAAAAGCGGTGGCTTTATTGGCTTTGAAGCCATGCAAAGACAACGTGATAACGGTGTAGTCAATCAGGTGATTTCCCTGACGCTTGATGACAACAACGCCGTTCCACTGGGACATGAGCCCATCTATCTTGAAGGTAAAATTGTTGGACAAACCTCAACCTGTGCGTATGGCTATCGTGTCGGCAAACCTGTCGCACTGGCTCATGTTAAACAACCGCTGCAAAACGGTACACGTGTACAAGTTGATATAGCGCGCAAACTTTTCGACGCAAGCGTTACCATCGGCCCACTGTTCGATCCGACCGGGTCACATATGAAGGGTTGATTTTCAAACACAAACCAACGCGACATACTCAAGCGTCATGTTCGTGCAACGGAGTTGTCCTCCCACC
>CAYMFQ010000138.1:0-9600 GCA_964389335.1 uncultured Granulosicoccaceae bacterium | reverse complement strand
CCTCCCACCTGACTACATGCACGCAATCAACATTCGCCGGTGGGAGATGATCCCCGATCGGCGAACTCCTATACTTAGCAAGCCACACCCAGGCACTTCTCACGACAACCAAAAGCAACATGTTCGTTCAACGGAGTTGGCCTCCCACCTGAATGCTCAACAATCACACCACACCTGATAAAAATCGCTATACTGCATTAACTTTAGCCAGCACGTCTGCACTACTTCTTATGGACTGGATACCGCGCTTTCCGGGCCTGTCGAGTCTGGAAGAGCCTTACAAATCTTTGCTGCTTGAACACGGCAAGCTGGTTGAGATTCCGGAAAACACACGGCTCTTTGGTCCGGGCACTCAGCCCGACAGCCTTATGTTGCTGCTCGAAGGCAGTGTGCGAGTACACCAGGTATCTGAATCAGGTCGTGAGATTGTGCTTTACCGCATCAACGCCGGCGAAAGCTGCATTATGACAACTGCTTGCCTGCTGGCATTCGAAGATTACTCCGCACGCGGTATCGCCGAATGCGATTTACAGGCAATAGCGATCTCACGTGACCTGAGCGACCGTTTGTTATCCGAGTCCAGAACATTTCGCGAATTTGTATTCGGTGCATTCGCCAAACGAATTACCGACCTTTTTGCTATGGTCGAGGAAGTTGCCTTTCAGCGTGTTGATGTCAGGCTCGCGCAGAAGTTAATTGAGCTGGCAGGCACTGACACCGTTATAACGACAACCCATCAGCACCTGGCTGTGGAGCTTGGTACGGCGCGTGAAGTGATCTCACGACAGTTGCGCGAGTTTCAGCGACGAGAGTGGATACATCAGTCTCGCGGCGCAGTCGAACTACTTGACATCGACAGTCTCACGCGCCTTGCAGCTGAGTAACACCACAAACTGCCAGGAGCCTGCGCGACAGAACCTCCGCTACTGCAAGTGCGCCGGATTGCACTTGAAATCACCTTTATTATCATCGCGCAGGAACAACTTCATTTCAGGCACAACCGGTCACACTCTCATGACACGGACTTCTACCACGCACCTCCTAAATAAATAAACACACGTCAGATTTTTGAGCGTAAGGCAGGAACGTCGTAGCACCAACCCACTCGGATATCTCGGGAATAAAATCTTCCTTCTTGTGACCAAACAGATCCACAGTCATCTGGCACGCCACTACATCCACCCCACCCTCAATGCACGCATCACGCAATTCACCCACACTGGCGACGCCTTTCGACTCAACCGTGCGCTTCATCAAGCCAGTGGCAATCTTCTCGAAGCCAGGCACATTACTCATCAACAAATTCGGAACCGGCCAGTTAATATCCTTAAACCACTCGGGACCAAACGGCATTTTCATTGGCATGGCCGGATTACCTAGCGGCGATACCTCAAGATCCAGATCCTTTTTTAACAGATCAAGGCCGTAGAACGTAAAGAATATAGATACTTCCCAGTCAAGTGCCGCTGCTGTTGAAGCGAGGATAAACGGCGGATATGCCATATCCATGGTGCCTTTGGTGGCGATAATTGACAGGCGACCTGTAGCGTTTTCCTCCTGCTCCTTCAGCTTCTCTGCATAGCGCTCGTCAAACCACTTGTCGAATATTGCCTTGTCGAGTTGCTGTAGCTCACTCGGGAGTTTCACATCGTCGTTCATGGTGTCATACCTCCGTTAGAATACCACTCGTCCGCTGGTTAACTGCGATACCTCTGAGTAACCGCTATTCGTAGTCCTTGATCACCACAATGGCACCGCGAACATCGCCAAGTGAATAGCCTGTTGCTTTGTCTTCGGGATACAGTTCATCGAGCTTGCTCTGTACTTCAGCCGAGAGGGTTTGCCCGTGACAGGCAAGACACGGTGCTTCGGTGGGAACCGCTTTCATGAATCGCAGTTGCTTTTTGCCATCGACGTCCGCGACAGTCACAGAAGCCATTGGTGCGATGCCTTCGCCATCTGCAGCACGAGCATCGAACTGCTCGAGTATTTCGCGCTGCCAGTCATTCGGCACATTGTCGGGATTACGGTTTTTGAGACTGACGCGACTGACCATAGAGTCATTGGCTGACCCCGCTTTCGCTGTGATTGGCATCGCTTCAATATTGCAAACCCCCAGCGCATGCTCTGGCCCACCCTTTTGCATTGCCGCCAGCAATTCAGATTTGAGTGATTTCGCGAAACCCTGAACCACCTGTTTGGCATCCGCAGCAGCCTGTTTTTTATCAAAATCCTGTGCGTGCAATGCAGAGCCGAACAGAGTGGCGGCAAACGCCAGTACAAGCGTGGGAGTTCTCATGGCGGACGGTCCTCGGCAATCCTTATTCGTAAGGCAAAAGCTTACGTGCGCCTGCCATTCGATTCAGTGACTTTGTCACCGAGCGGCCGCCGAGGGCAACCCGCTTTGGTTATTCCTGAGCTGCCCTGTGATTTCAAATCCCGCTTCGTTACTCCCTGTGGCCTAACACTGTTCGGCGCGTGCCAGGAGCGCTCTGGCGCGTTCTTCAATGGGAGCATCAATCATCTGACCATCGATGCTGGCTATAGCAAGCCCTTGCTCGCGCGCCTGTTCAGCCACCTCAACAATTCGCCGCGCCTGCTCAACTTCTGCGGCATCAGGTGTGAACACCTGGTTTAATACGGCCACTTGCGACGGATGTATACAAAAGCCGCCGCTTGCACCCAGCGCTCGTGCTGATTGCGAAGCGTTGTGGAAACGTTCTATATCGGTATAGTCGGCGATCGTATCCGGAACCACCAGTGGCTCGATCTTCGCGGCGCGCGCTGCCTGAATAACCTGAAACGCTGCCGGCACCAACAACTGCGGCGTGGGCAATGTCCCCATTTGAGTGGCGTAATCCTCTACCCCGAGTCCCAGGCCAATCACCGAATCGGCCGCTTCCGCAATCGCCAATGCCTCCATCACAGCCCGTGGGTCTTCAATGAGTGCGATCAGTTGCACACCAGCACCAGCCAGTTGTGCCGCACGCTTTGTGTTAACTGACGTTGCCATCGGCAGCACCAGCGTATCGGCACCGGCCGCACACGCGGCGGCAATATCTGCCTCTGCGCCCTGCTCGAAGAGATTAACGCGCACAGCAACATTGGGAACACACTGCTCCCGCAAAGACGGCACCGCTGTGGCGAGTTGCTCTCGAGCCTGCGTTTTAAGCTCTGCCGGCACTGCAGCTTCAAGATCAAGCACAATCACATCGGCACCGCGAGCACCGGCACGCTGCACCAATCGCTCGCTCAATACCGGTACAAACAGCAACGAACGCATCATAAAATATTATTCTCCTGCAGCTGATTGATCTCTTTGTCTGTCAGGCCAAGTTCGGTCAGTATTGACTTTGTATGCTGGCCCAGTTCAGGTGCCGCTGCGCGCACTGTAGCCGGAGTTTCCGACAACCGTGGAAACGGCGCATGCATTGGCAATTCGCCGTAGTCCGGGTCAGCATAGGTTTGTATAACTTCGCGACCCTGAATAAACGGATGCTGCATTAACTGACTAATATCGCAGATAGGACCAACCGTGACACCATGCTTCTCGAAGTGGGATAGATTTTCAGCAACGCTGCGTTCGGCAAAAAACGCACCGACGATGGTTTCGAGCGCTTCCCTGTTCCGCACCCGCTCAGGGTTCGTCAAAAAACGCGGATCATCAATCAGCTCGGGCTGGCCTATGGCATGCGCCAGCTTCTCCCACATTGACTGCATGGTGGCAGACAAAGCGACATAGCCATCGTCAGCACAGCGATACACATTGCGAGGCGCGGCGACATCACCCCAGTTGCCGCTGCGCCGGGTAACAGTGCCATCAATGCCAAACGCAGTAGCCATTGGCCCAAGCATCGAAAACAGTGGCTCAAATAGTGACAGATCGATGATTTGCCCGGTTCGCTTTACAGAGTCGTTGTCATCAGCCTGTTGCTGTGGCTGACTACCCGTTGCCGCAACGCTCGTCGCAGTCGCATCACGCGTACGCATGGCAGCCAATACAGCTCCGAAGCCTGCCAGTCCGGCAATCATATCAGCCAGCGCCAGCGGCGGAAGCAATGGTTCACGATCGGCAAAACCGTTCATTGATGCAAAGCCCGACATGCCTTCAACCAGACTGCCAAAGCCTGGCTTATGTGCAAAGGGTCCGCTCTGCCCCCAGCCAGACACACGCACAATAACGAGCCGGGGGTTATGCGCCATTAGCATGTCAGGGCCGATACCCCATTTCTCCAGCGTACCCGGAACAAAGTTCTCGACAAACACATCTGCCGTCTGCACCAGGCGCAACAGGATTTCCTGCCCCTCTTTGGCTCGTGGGTTCAGGGTCAGTGAACGCTTGGAGCGACTATAAGCCTTCCACCAGGTTTCATTGGTGCCAAATCGACGCAGATCATCACCAACGCCAGGTCGCTCGATCTTAATCACATCAGCGCCATAGTCAGCCAGCATATGAGTCAGTACATTGCCCGCAACCAGGCGCGACATATCGACGACCCGCACTCCGTTCAGAGGCGTGTTATCGCCTGAGTCAAACGGTTTACTGTTCATTTCTCACCTGCCTTTACCGTTTCTGCACATCTGTCCCGGTTGCTGTACCCGCAGCAGGCTTTGCCTCGGCCATTTGCGCGCTGTAGGCGAGGCCTGCATCCATATAGAACTGCTCTGCATCACGCTGCTGTGGCAAGCCAACAAGATCGGTATAGGCACTGAAACCCATGCTGTGGTGCTCGGCCTCACGCAGATCACCGTGGTGCAGCAGATTGTCGTAGAAGCTTTGAAGTGCCTTGGCAATGACATGTGTCGAGGTCACCGGCATAACGCACACAGCATACCCCATCGCTTCAAACTCGGCTGCCGATAACAATGGTGTAGCCCCGCCTTCAATCAGATTGACTACACACGGTCCGCTGAGTTCTGCCGGTATACGCTGTAACTGCTCGAGGGTTGTTGGCGCCTCTATAAACAACAGGTCCGCGCCAATCTCACGGTACAGGGCCATACGATCGAGCGCTGCCTGAAATCCATCAGTGGCTATGGCATCGGTGCGCGCCATAATGACAGTACTGTCGTCGCGCCTCGCATCAAGCGCTGCTTTAAGCTTGCCCGACATTTCATCTACACCAATGATGGCTTTGCCTGCCATATGGCCACAGCGCTTGGGAAAGACCTGATCTTCAATAAAAAAACCGCCAACTCCGGCCCGCTCCATCAGCCGCACGGTTCTGGCAACGTTGGTTACATTGCCAAAACCGGTATCGGCATCTGCTAGTAGCGGCACGCTAACACGCTCGGTAATTCTGGCATAGAAGTCCGCCAGCTCCGTTAGCGACAACTGCGAACTATCCGGTCGCCCAAGCAAGCTTGCGGTTGCTGAATAGCCGCCTGTGGCCAGTGCCCTGGCGCCGCATGATTCTGCCACCAGCGCACTGAGGGTATCGTGCACACCCGGTAATACTGCTATCTCAGGCGCCATGATAAGTGACCGCAGATCAGCTCCTGCCGAATTCATGATTGCCTCTCTGTAGGTAGGTCGGTCAGCGCTTTGCGCCCGGTGCGCAACTGACCGATGAGAATAAACGCGAGAAACACAAAAGTTGCGCACAGCATAAAAATGGCAAATGGATGCTCAAGCGCACGACCAAGCGGATCGCGATAAAGAATAGTAACTGCGCCGCGCAAATTGTGCTCAAAGGTATCGCCCAGTACAAAGCCGATAATAAAACACACCACGGAATAGTCGAACTTACGCATGATGTAGCCAATGGCCGCAAACGCAGTCATGATATACACCGCACTAATCCCTGCAGACGACGACATATACACACCGACAATACAAAGCAACAGTACCGTTGGGTAAAGAATCTGTCCGCGCACGCGAATAACACGTGCAAACAACGACAGCCCTAAGCGCCCCAATACAAAGGTACTAACATTAGCCAGCATCATTGCGGTAAACAGACCATAGATCAGCACCGCATCGTACTGAAATACTCGCGGACCCGGGTCAATGCCGTGAATAATAAACGCTCCAACCAGTAACGCTGCGGTAACGTTGCCTGGTATACCCAAAGTTAAGAGCGGTATCAGGTTAGCGCCATTCACTGCAGAGTTGGCTGACTCTGTGGCGGCTATGCCTTCGTGCGCCCCTTTGCCAAAGCGTTCCGGTGTTTTCGAGGCGCGCATGGTCACCCCATAGCTCAAAAACGCCGCAACGCTGGACCCAAGGCCTGGCAATGCACCGATGAATGTACCAAGCGCGGCACCGCGAGCCAGCACCCAGCGCAATAACCAGAACTCGGCCAGAGATACACGACAGTCTTCCGGCTTTGCGCTTTCCTCGATAACCGGGGCATCTGCTGGTCGGGTGCGACCGTGAATAATTTGCTGCATTACCTCTGGTACCGCCAGTATACCGATCGCTACCGCTGGCAGTGGCAAGCCATCAGACAACGCAACGATGTCAAAGGTAAAGCGCTCTGCCAGTCCGCCGCCAATCGTACCCACCAGCGCACACAGCACGCCGAACAGCGTGGCAATCAACCCGCGCAACATCGACTGACCCGACAACAGCGCAATAATGGTGAAAGAGAACAATAAAATGGAGGTTTGCTCGACACGCCCCATGCCAATGGCAATTGCCGCCAGTGGTGCTGCCAACAAAAACAAGGTGATATCAGAACAGGTATCACCAACGACAGAAGAATAAAGCGCCAGTTTCATCGCCTTGCGCGGCTGTTTCTTATGCCGTGCTAACGGGTGTGCATCCAGTGCCGTGGCAACTGCTGAGGGTTCACCCGGCGTATTCAGAAGTGTGGCCGAAATAGCGCCCCCAAAGCCACCACCCTTCATAACACCAACCAGCATACCGAGTGCTGCCAGCGGTTCCATCGTCATGGTAAGCGGCACTGCAATGGCAATGGCCATCGGTGCATTCAGCCCTGGTATCGCACCAATTGCGATACCCAGTGCCACACCGGCCACCACTGACAGCACCGTCCAGAGCGTGAACGCAGCGGCGATACCAGCCAGGATGGTGTCTATCGAAAGTTCCTCATGGCAACGCCCGACCCAACAGTTGAGTCGCAAGCACCCAGATTAACAAGGGTCCAAGTGTGGCAGTCAAGAGGGCACTGAGCGGCCGCAGTGGTCCGAATAACCACATGCATAGCAGCACGACCACCGGTGCAACCAATAAAAAATGCAGCCACTGAAATGCGGCAGTTGCGGCTACAAGAATGGCTATCATCACCACAAGGCCCTGCAACTCACCGGAGGCAAAACCGGTGGTTTTTTGCACGGTATTGTCGTAACCCGAGACGGTTGATCTGATCAGCAGCGCCGCACCGCACAGCCCGAAGCCAATGGCCACTATCTGCGGCACCAGGCTTACCGGCAGTCGCAGATCAGCATCCGGTTCCACCCACACGGGAATCAGCCAGATCCATAAAAGTGCACTAAGCGAAATACTTAGCACACCGGCTATCGCATCAGGTCGCATTAGGCAGGTCTGTTGCAGATCGGGTCAACACAACGACGATGGCAACAACCACTGTTGCCATCGATCCAGTCGTGTTATTCCAGTTCGTCCTTCAACTGCTTAAACAACACAGCCTGCTCGCGCACCATGCCGTCCAGCTCGGATGCACTGATCTGCATCGGCGTAGCACCCAGCCGTCCCTGCACCAGCTCAACGAAGCCCTCTTCGGCTGTGATCTCGTTAATGGCAGCAGACATTTTATCGCGGATATCATCAGGCAAACCGGCAGGCGCCACGACCGAACCAAAGTTCACCACGTAACCGGCATAGCCGAGTTCATTGATGGTTGGCAGATCAGGCAATGTCGACAAACGTTCCGGATTTGGAGTTGCCAGTCCGATCACGTCATTTTCACCAATCATGTTAAAGCCGGATGCGCCGACCATGGTGAAATCTGCATCGCCGGCGAGCAGTGCTGCGCGGGCTTCTGATCCGCCCTTGGTTGGCAATATATCCAGCTCAAATCCGGCTTTCTTCGCAATCGATTGCATAACCAGTCGATCGAGTGGTATCAGTGACGCATAGGACAAGTGCCCGCGCTCCTTACCAAACGCCACCATCTCTTCGAAGCTGGACCAGTCCTTATCTTTGGATAAATACGCTTCGCTATAGCGATTTACACCGGCAACGTAGGTGAAGTCATCGATTTGATATGGCGGGTCATCCCTTTGCGTGTTAAAGCTGTAGGTCGACGTAATTGCCGCGGCAAAGGTATAACCATCAGCCGGCTGATCTTTAAGGTAAGACGATGCTACCGTGCCTCCGCCACCAGAGCGGTTTTCCATAACGACCGACACCCCAAGCTTCTCCTCCAGTCGATTACCGATGTAACGCATCATCGTGTCGGTGCCACCGCCCTCCCGAAAACCAATTACAAAGGTGATGTTCTTCTCTGGCCAGTCAGCCCAGGCGGGAATGGCTGTTAAGGCGGTGCTGGCTACCAGCGCTGCTCCCACGAGTAGTCTGCGAATGATCATTTTTCCTCCTGATGCGCCGCTGCAGCAACGTATGCCTCGGCACGGCTGTGTGAATTGACACTTCACACGCCAGTGTGCCTGATTGCCTCCATCTTGAAAATAGTATATATGGATAGCAGTCATCTAATAATCAGATAGTCGCATGGACTTTGACTTACGCCAGCTTCGATACTTCACCGCGATCTCCGAAGCCGGTAGCTTCTCACGCGCCGCACTTGAGCTTGGCGTAGCGCAATCCGCACTGAGTCATCACATCAGCCAGATGGAAACACGGCTCGGTGTTGTGTTGTATGAACGCAGCTCAAAAGGCATCACACTTACCGAGAGTGGCAAACGCTTTCTCGATCACGCACACGCCATACTCGCCGCTGTTGAAACGGCCACTAACGATGTTCGCGATGATGCAAGGGAGCCAGGTGGACTGGTGCGCATAGGCATCACACTGACCGTCGCTCCCGCATTGATTGGACCGTTGATGTCGCGTCTGAACGAAGCAGCCCCGCGAGTCACACTGCGGATTGAAGAACGGCTTAGTCCTCAACTACTGCAGGCAGTCAGCAATGGAGAGACAGACATCGCTGTTTGTTTTAACGCAGGTGATGACCGACGTGTCAGATCCAAAGCGTTGTTCGAGGAGAATATTTGTCTGGTTGGTGCACCGTCACTTATCGGGAAATCCGCTAAATCCATAAAGCTTGAGCAGGCGCTGGCCTATCCGCTGTTACTGCCAGGCCGCGATCACATACTGCGCGGTATGATTGACCGCGTCACCCTGTTTCGCAATCGTCCGATTGATATTCGACATGAGTGTTTATCACTGCCCGCGTTGTACTCGGGCCTGGAGCTGGGCCTCGGTGCCACATTGATATCAAAATTTTCAGCATTGCCTTTATGGCGTGAAAAAAAGGTGGTCTGCCGCCCGGTCATCGACCCGTCAGTCAGCCGACAACTTTGTATCGCGACCAACGCAGAACGCCCCGGCACCACTGCACAGCAAGTGGTGATGGAGATTGCGGGCGCTTGTATCACCGATGCGGTCAGACAAGGGCACTGGCCGGATACACGGTTGCTGTAACGCGGTTT
>CAYMFQ010000137.1:0-15128 GCA_964389335.1 uncultured Granulosicoccaceae bacterium | reverse complement strand
CTCGAATCAATTCAAAATGCCACTGACCAGGCACGGGTGATTGCCGCCAATATCGTCGCCGGCGAAACAGGTCAGACTGCCGAATTGACACCTTACACTGCAGTACCGTGGTTCTGGTCCGATCAGGGCGACCACAGCCTGCAGATGACGGGTTTGTCGTTCGACGCCGAGCAGTTTGTAGTGCGCGGCGACCCCGCGTCCGGCAGCTTTTCGGTTTACCACTACCGTGCCGGTAATCTGCTGGCCGTTGATTCTGTCAATATGCCACGAGACCATATGCTCGCACGCAAGCTGATTGAGGCTGGCGTCTCGCCCGATGCCTCTCAGGCAGCGGACCCGGATTTTGACCTGAAAGCACTCTTGCCCGCAAAGTAGCTCCCGCCTGACATCACAAATCCACGATTCCATTGAATTCCGGGGCGCCGATGCTCCGATTATTGCTTGGATGCGTGCCTGACAGACACACCGGTTTGCGCCAGAGTGTCGACAAGTGTTTGCGGGCCAATGGGGAATAGTTCACACTTTCGCTGGCCGATTCCAACCACGAGCAGACCATGATTTACACGATTAACCGATATTTCCGCCTGATGCTTGCTGTGTTGATTGCGGTCAGCCAGGTGGCATCCGGGTTCGCTGCGGCACAGGAAGCGGATACCGAGGCGCCGGTGCTGATTCACCGCCAGGCAGACAGTGCCGGTGTTGCCGGAGAACTACAAACCTTTCTGGCACGTGTCTCAGACGATTTCGAGGTTGAGTCTGTCACGTTGTACTACCGTCAAAACGATGAGGGTGGCTTCACCCAGATTCCAATGCGTGCGCTGTTTGACTCGCTTGACGAGTACATGATCGCGGTCGAAACCGTAGAAAGTGCTTATCCCGGATTGCAGTACTACATTGAGGCCCGCGATGCAGCCGGTAACATGACCAGCCGCGGCTTCGAATACGCACCCATTGTGCTACCGCTTGAACCTGCGGCAGTTATCGCAGACAACCGCCCGGTGACAACGCCGGTTGCGGCACCGCCGCCCGCGCCAGAGTCGAGCGGACTAAGTACCCGAACGCTAATCATTGGTCTCGGAGCACTGGTGTTACTCGGTGCAGTTGCCGGTAGTGCCGGCGGCGGTGGAGGAGGTGGTGGCGCTACCGATCCGGGCACCAACGATACCGTTACACTAACCATAATCACTGACGCTCCCAGCGCTAACTAACGCGGGAACAAACGCGAAAAGTAGCGCGGGTCGTAAACGCTGTGACCAGTAATATGCCTGACAGACGTTCATTTCATACTGCAAGCCGGCAACTGCACCGGATTTCTCGCATCAGTGCGTTGCTGCTGCTGTCCGTTGCGATGATTGCCTGCGATGGCACTACGAATGACCATAGCAGTGAAGGTAATCTAACTATCACCGCGCCGGAGCGGATTCGTAATGCCAGCGCCGTCGATCTCGGCGCGGTAACAGCGACGGCTACTGTGAACGGTGTTGAAATCAGCCTGAACCTGAATGGCGACGGTGCGTTCACCGGCAATGTCTCTGTGCCGGCCAACAGCGTCGTGCCTGTCAGTATTCAGTTCAGTGAGCAGGTTAACGGCGAGCAACTGGTGCTTGCCACGCAGTCACAGAATGTGAGCACAGGTACCTCGGATAATCAGGTAACGCTGCGACGGTCTGCTTTTGACTTTGATTCACACGATGCTGATGGTGACTCCGTAAACAACATCACCGAGCGTGAAGAGAACACAAACCCGCGTGATGCCGGTGACGCTCCGCCCATGGTCAATGTCACCGTACAGGCTGCGTTGCCTTCGAGTGTACCTGGCAACAATGGCGATCGTTACCGTGTCGAGGCGACTGTTGGCAATAGTATTCGCGTGTTGCAGCGTTCCGGTAATCAGTTTCAGGGAAGTTTCTTTACCGTTAATCGAGCGCCGGTGCCAGTCTCTGCGCTGTTTATTGAACGAGTAACCGGACAACAGCTAACCGTTGCAACACAGAGCTATGAGCTCGCGTCGATTTTTGAGCAACAGCTGATTACATTTGCAGAGAACGGTTACCAGCTAAGCAATCGCGATGGTGACAGTCAGTCTGATTTGGCTGAGGTGATAGCTGGCACCAGTATATTTGACGGCGATTCTCCGACACAGCCAACCGAACCCACTGAACCAACCGAACCAACAGAGCCAACAGAGCCAACAGAGCCAACAGAGCCAACTGAACCCGAACCGACTGACGTGACGTTTAGTACCGTGTTTAGTGTGCCCGCCGAAATTCAGAACCCGCAAACACTATACGGTGAATTTCGGATCAATGGCCAGACAGTGAACTTAAGCCGTGATACCAACACTTTTACTGCTGTCAGCAATGCTGCAGCGGGTTCAAGCGTTGCGCTCAATGTTGAATTAAAAGATAACTTTAATGGTTTTGAATACACCGTGGCGCAGGCTCAAAGCACGGTCTCTGTAGACTCAGATGGGCAGGTGGTGCAGTTGAATGACAGTGATTTTAATCTGCAGATCGACACTGATCAGGATGGCGTGTTGAATTACATTGAACGGCAGCAGGGCAGCAACCCGCTGGTTGATGATTCAGGCAATAGTGCAGTTACCTGCACGGTTGGAGAAGTACCCACTCAGGAAATCCCCGCAGGTTCGACCGCAACGTTATCAATGACCGGGTTTGTCGATTGTGGCGGTGCGGCGTTTGAACTGTCGGCCACCGAGTTTCAGTTTAGCTGGAACAGCGATAGTAATACCATTCAATGGGTGGTACCTGCGGATGCAGAGGCAGGCAGCCAGCTTTCCTTTACGGTTAATGTTCGCAATCCTTCGAATGTAACGGAGGTTTATGCCAGTTTGCCAATTAGCACAACGGTTACCGCTGGTATGGGTGATTGCGAACCGGCATCGACCAGTAACGTTGCGGTTAATCGCGATATTCATGTGCAGGGCACGGAAGTTTTTAACTCAACACAGCTGCGTATAGACAGCATAGACCGGCAAATTTTACTCGGCTTTCCACTGCCGCCATCGGCGATGCTGTCCGGTACTGCCACACTCTCAATGACGGTTGGTGATGACGCAGGCGACGGCGCCATCGAAGTATTCCAGTTCGATGCACTGCAATGGAGTGAAGCAGATGACGCTGAGCTCGATATTCCATCAGGTGGTGTGGCAGTCGGAAGTCTGTCATCGCTGTGGCAAAGCGGTCAGCAATACCAATTCAGTCTCAGTGGATTGACGCAACCAACGACTGGTGACCTTACTCTTGTACTGAGACAAACCAGTGGCAATGATGTCGCGTGGCTGTCTCGCGAGAGCGGTACCGGGGCAGTGCTTAGCGCTGGCTTTACCGGTACCTGCCCGAATTAGTTCGGTGTTGTCATGTAGGCAGATATCAATCCGCCAAGTCTGCCCCCAGCGCTTCGACAACCAGTTGCTGAAAGTGGTGGACCGTGTGCTCCGACAACTCTGAACGATCGTCATCGACAACAAAGCGCCCTTGGTTATAGCCGTGCGACTTTAGTCCGCGCTGCACGCTCTCGCACAAACCAATGTCCTCCGGCTGCAGTATGTCCTTTTGGTATTTCATTGCATCGATAAGCTGTGGTGTTGGTTTCCCTTCCGGAACAAACCAGTCCTGGTATTCAATCGTGTTGCCTGCGCCATCGGGAATCATCTGTAATACCGATATGTTGGGCTCCCCCGGGTAGGCCCAGATGGTCAAATTTGGCCACAGATACCAGCCTGCATAACCAAAGTCGACCTCGCCCTTTTCAAACTGATACGCCGAGTTGTCTGTCGATTTGGCAGCGTTTGAAATGTGGCTCGAGTAGATACCCTTCGACTCGGAGCGATAGCTTTCCATGTCTACCAGATCGACAAAATCCCGATGCGCGGTATGGCAGTGATAACACTCCAGAAAGTTATCGATCATGACCTTCCAGTTGCAGTCGACGTGGTAGGTGTCGCGCTGTGCGAATGCCAGATCATCGACCTGCGGGCAATAGCTGCGGATTTCACTTTCCAGCTTGCCAGCCTGTTGCGCCAGTGGTGCGGCTGTTAGGTCAAGGTTGATGAACACCAGTCCGCAGAACACCTCCACCTGCACCGGCTTGAGCGAAAAATCACACTTGGCAAAGCCCGCCATTTTCTCCGTATTGCGAGCACCGACCAGCGTACCGTCCAGATCGTATGACCAGGCGTGATAGGGGCAAACGATCACATTGGTGCGACCGGCACCATCGAGTAACTCGTGGCCGCGGTGCTGACACACGTTGTAAAACGCTCGCAGCTCATCCTGACGATCGCGCACCACAAAAATATTCTGATCACCGATTTTGGTGGTCAGGTACGCCCCTGTTTTCGAAAGCTGGCTGACATGCCCTGCATACCACCAATTGCAATAGAAAACGCTGTTTAGCTCGCGCTGGTAAATATCATCATCGAGGTAAAAGCGAGCGGGCAGGGTGAACGATGCAGCCGGGTCTTCGCAAAATGGCGCGTCTGCGGCACCGCGTTTGAGGGTATCTGTCAGCATGGGGTAACTCTCCGGCGAACGTTTATCGATTATCGACAGGCTAGATTGATGCGAAACGCTATTCAATCAATAATTTGCACTTTGGTTGGATAAGTCAGGCTTATGCAAAAGCTGAAAAAGGAACTGCCCCCCTCGATCCGCTGGTGGCATTTGAGGCGGCTGCACGGCATTTGAGTTTTACCCGGGCCGCGGAGGAATTGAATCTGTCGCAGGCCGCTGTCAGCCAACAAATTCGAAACCTCGAGGATAGCCTTGGCACGGCGCTGTTCATCCGCACGCACAGAGCCGTGCGGTTGTCGAGCGCCGGGCGCAGCTACCAGCACACAGTATCCAGCGCGCTGCGACATCTGGCCGCCGCAACACACGATCTGCGCAAGCCACCCGGTAGCCAGCGCCTGACGATTGCGGCTGATCAGTCCATTGCCGCGATGTGGCTAATGCCGCGACTACCCGGGTTTCAGCGTGAGCACGAGAGTGTGCGGCTGCGGCTGGTTGCCTCGGACGACGAGCGCGATTGTCTCGGTGACGATATCCAGCTGTCGATTATCCATGGCGATGGTCACTGGCCCGGTTATCAGGCTCGCAAGCTGTTTGCGGAAGAGGTGTTTCCTGTGTGCAGCCCGGCCTATCTGGAGGCCATGGCGCCTGTTAGATCCTGCGCCGATTTACTCAATGGCCAGCTGCTGGCGCTGGAGGATGAGCACTGGAACTGGATGAACTGGCAAACCTGGTTGAGTGCCAATGACCTGCACCTGCCAGCAGGGCAGGCGGCGCTGCAAATCAACAGTTACCCGTTGTTGATTGATGCAGCCAGAAACGGACAGGGTATCGCTCTCGGCTGGCGCTATCTGGTGGATGACGATCTACAAAACGGCAGGCTGGTTGTGGTGCTCGATAAAACGGTCGAGACTCAGTATGGCTACTATCTGGTGTGGCCCGAGACGGCACAGTTAACAAACGCTGCCGTACAATTTATGCAGTGGGCGCTGTCGGCATATGCAGGCAATAGAGCATTCGCAGGATAGCTGGTGCTCTTGTGTTGTCAGCTTGCGTCCCAGCTCGGCGGGTGCGAGCCCGGGGCATTGGATGGCCTGTTCCACTGGGCGGGTGTGTCAGAAAATTCAGCGCCGTGTGCCGGCGCTTCCAGCTTCCCGTAGCCGGAAGTGTAAGGGTGTAAATACTCGTCAATGGTCGGCGTTGTTACTGCAAGTCCGCTGCTCGTCTGACCCATCGAACGCAACCATGCGCCGGTTTGTGCCAGCGAAAGTTGCACGTGCCAGCTACCGCCCTCTGTTGATTGTTTATACAGTGCCACCTGTGTTGCGAAGGCCATTAAAAAACCGGTCGCATAGTCGAGTATTTGCACTGGCAGCGCCTTGGGTGTCGCAGAGTTAAATGCCTTGCCTTCCGCATCATTAAAACCGGTTGCCGTCTGTACCAGTGAGTCGAACCCACGGCGCTGCTGCCATGGACCGGTGCGTCCGTACGCGCTAAGGCTGGTGGTAATGATGCCCGGGAATCTCGCGGCCAGAGCCTCGGCGGATAAGTTGTGCTGTGCAAGTGCGCCGGGGCGATAGCCCTGCACCAATACGCGCGTGCTCTGCAGTAACGCATCCAGCAGCGCAGGGCCGTTTGCGCTATTTAGATCGATCAACGCTGATCGCTTTCCGCGGCTGGTATCTATAATTGATTCAATATTGGGTAGCGTTGGTGAATTGATCAGCATCACATCAGCGCCGTAGGCGGCAAGCGTTCGGCCGCAGATGGGGCCTGCCAGAATTCGCGTCAGATCAAGGATTCTCACGCCATTGAGTGGTGCCGTGTTTTTATTCAGTGTTGGCAACGGTCGAGGGGCGGCGTCCCCCATTTTATCAATCTCGATCAGCGGCAGCGTGGCAATAGCCTGTGCCTGCGGGTGAGCATCCCACTCATCGAAACTGCGCAGTACGGCACAGGCGCCGCCGGCATCTGTGATGGCTGCGTCGAGTGTCTCGCTGTTGCACTGTAACGCGCGCGCCTCGACCTGCTCGCGACTGGTTTCAGGGCCTATTGGTAGGTCCAGACAGGCCAGTGCGGCATCGCGATGATGATCAAAATTAGCGTGGATGCGAATATAGCCGTCTGCTGTTTGGTACAGGCCGGAGAGCGGCGCCCATTGATCAGGTGTTTTGCCATCGATGCGAAAAACAGCTGTGCACTCCATGGCACTTCTGATGCTGTCTACGGTAACGGTCTGGCGGTCGCCGGTCCGGGTTTGGTAGAGCAGCAACGCAGCGGCTGCGGCGGCAGCAATAGATGATTGCGCCGCGGTACCCACGTGGAAAGATGATGGCAGGGGGTGTGCAGGCCCGGTCAGACGAACCTGCTCAAGAACGGATGCCGGCAGATCAAAGGTTGCCCATAATGCTGACAGTGCTGAATGTTCGCTGGTCACAGCCGCAACCGCTCCGTATTAGATTACCACTCAATTTTCTGCCATTGACCATCGACGCTGGTTGAGCGGACAGTGACACCGTTCCAGCGCCCGGCTGAGTAAAAACTGCCGTCGTTGCGCTGGTTAAACATAGAGACATTGAGGTTGGCGCTTAACTGGCCGGATTGATCTCGAATACGATCAATAATCACGTCGATACGGTCATAGCGATTGAACATCTGGCGCAGAAAATCCACGCGCTCGGATGGCAGGTTATCGCTGACCTGCAGCACCTGATTAATATTTTTCGACTCGATTGCTGTCCGCAACTGATTCAGGTGTCGAGCACTTTCTCCGCCTCCGTCTATGTAGCTTCGGCGCGGTGCACTGACGGGTGCAGCGGGTTCCAGAGCTGGCGCGGCTGTGGTCTCAGAGGTTGGCGGGTCTGTCGCAGCCACCGGCTCTGCGACTGCATCGGTGTCGTCAGTGGAGGGGCTGGCTGCTTGCGTGTCTTCGACGACTGGTTGTTCGTCAGTGGTGTCGGGAGACTCCGCAGTCGGGCGCGAGGCGGGTATCTCGGTATTGGGGTAGGGCTTGCCGACCGTTGCCTGAGTAGCATCTGTGATTGCCGGAACCTGATCGGCCGCTGACCCGCTATCGAGCGGTTCCAGGCGAATCTCGCTATCACCGGCGATTGCCGTTTCTCTGCTGCCTGATCGCAGTGCCTGAATGCGTGCCTGTAGTGCGTCGGCCATTGCCGTGTCGGGCAGGTATTTGTCTGTTTCGGCGAACAATGCCTGTGCCGCATCAGCATCGCCCAGTTCGATCTGACGCTCGATATTCGCAAGCTGGTCTTTCAGATACGGTGACAGTTCCTGATCAATAGCGGTGACACTTGTGCTCTCCACGGCGGTGTCACCGGCAGACCCGGTCGCCGGGATGTTGTCGACGCGCAGTCCGGCCCGATTGGCCCTGGACAGCAGCCGATTGGCTTCGGACAGACTGTTGTCTTCCACGTTTTGGACAATGCTGTCTCTGACTTGCTGCTCTATCAGGCGCACGCCTGCCAGAGCCTGTGCGTTGTTCGGTTCGCTGCCCAACACCAGCTGGTAATAGTCGAGTGCTGACTCGCCGGCTGGAAAAATCAGGTTGCCGGTATCCACCTGTTGCTGCGCCTGCGCCAGCGCTGAATCAATGGTCAGTTCCGGCAGGTGTGAATCGTTAAAGCGGAACAGGTCTGGACGGTTGACATAAACCATCGACGCCGCGAACACAGCTGCCAAGCCTGCGGCAGGCAGCAGCCACTTCCAGCGTGAAGGTGTCGGCGGTTCGTAGTCCCAGTCGCTTTCGTCGAACTCCATCGCTTCCGGGCGATTGTCGAAATCGTTAGCATCAGTGTGCCGACCTGGCGCAACGGCGTCGCTGCGCAGTCCGGCGTTGCCACGCGTTAAAATGCGCCCGGTGCGCTGCGGTGCATCAGGTTGGGGGGGAGTGAAGCTGTCGGCGGGTTCGCTTTCAGTCTGCAGGGCCTCGGTGGGCTCGGCTTCAGTGTCGACATCACGCTTCATGATATCGCGTCGCACAACATCGCGGATTTGCTGTGTATGGGTCTTGCCGTTGTTATTTTCGGATAGCTGCGCAGCTACGGCTTTGATATCGTCAGATCGATAGTTATCTTCCAGCGATGGTGCGTCCGCTATTGTACCCTCGGTACGCGCAGAGGCAGGGCGCGGAGAGGGTTTCATCGGCAGGCCCGAATCCGGTCGACGCATTGTTGCATCGCGGTCCAGCACCGGAATGTCTTCATCGTCGAGCGCTTCACTGAAGCTCGGTTCAATGCGAACGTCGGGGTAGTGCTCCATATCGACATCCTGCATCACCATTTCAACACTGGTGCGCCGCTGCTCCGGATCAGTCTCGGCGGCGGCGATCGTAGTGGATCTGGTGCGAAGCTTGGACTTGCGCGGCCTTTGCGCTGCAGGTTTTGGAGGCGTCTTGGCTGATGCGGTGCCGTCAGCGCTGCTTAGCGCCGCGTTGCCTTTCGGAGCGCCGGATTCTGTATTTGCGCTGGCTGCGACTTTGTTAACTGTAACCTCGCCTGCTTCAACCTCGTCTGCTTCATGCCTTGCTGCACTAGTCGCTGCAAAACCGGTAGTGGCAGCGATACCAGCCGCCGCAGCGACGCCACGCTCAGCTGAGGCGGCTGCCACTGGCGCGTTTGGCTGCACGGTTCCATTCAGTGCGTCGAGCCACTCGTTAATGCTGCGTGGACGCTCTTCGGTGTCCATGCGAAGGCCCCAGTCAATGGCTTCGAAAAACGGGGTAGAACCCGGGTGGCGCGATTTATTCTGCACCGGCACCAGCGGGTCTTCAGCGTTGGTCAGTGCAGTTGAGGCGCGGGTAACCGAATCCACCGGCATTTCACCAGTGATGGCTTCATACATTACCGCTGCCAGCGCGTAGATATCGGTCCACGGACCCTGATCTGCGTCCGACACGTTGTACTGCTCGATTGGCGTGTAGCCAACCGTGACGACTGCTGTCAGTTGCTGTGTGGTTTCGCTCATGGTGTAGCGAGCGGCACCAAAGTCGAGTAGCACCGGCGAGCCGTTGTCGCGCAGATAAATATTCGAGGGTTTGATGTCGCGGTGCACGTAACCCTGACGGTGGATTTCATCAACCGCGTCGAGTACGGGCTCCAGATAGGCGCGGATGTCTTCTTCAGCCAGGCTGCCATGCGTTTCAAGTACTTCTGCCAGCTCCTGCCCGTGTTCGTAGTCCATCACCATGTAGGCGGTGTTGTTTTCGTGCAACACCTGGTGCACACGTACGATATTGGGGTGTTTGAATAACGCCAGAGTCTTGGCTTCGCGAGCGAAGTTTTCCAGCCCGACCTGGTAGTCTTCGGCGAATTCGGATTCGCGCGGTTGCACCATGCCGGATGCGTCACGCGCAATGATCTCGCGTGGCAGGTATTCCTTTATCGCGACGTAGACGTCGAGATTTCGATCTATGGCGAGATAGGTAACTGCGAAGCCGCCACGGCCCAGCACTTCTTCGATCTGGTAGCAGCCGACGGTGGCTCCTTGTTGTAGCGTATCCTGATAGCTGCTCACGCGAACCTCAAATGTGCTTTTTTTTCAATAAGTTTAAGGTGCCAGGATGAACCTTCGCTGACACACTTTGGTCTGGTCATTGTAATGGATATCCGGCGATTAGGTGCGGAGAAAAGGTGAACTCGCACAAACTTGCGTGATGATAGCCGGCTATTGCCAACGCCATTGTGAAAAATATCGCACGGTCGCCGGGAATCAAGGGGTTACGATCAAAAGTTGTAAAAGCAACCCTGGGGCAGTTGCAACAGGTAATTTTGTGTGCTGATTGGGCTTCAGGCCGACGGTCAGCAGTTTATGCTCGTTTAACTGTTGTAAAACACCGACAATTGCCGTGGCAGGTGGCCTTTTGTGCAGATGAAAGCAACCGGCCATGAGAGCCGGTTGCCAATGCACGGTCAGTTCTTTAAGTAGACTTCCATCGAGTCATCCATTGCCTCAGCCCACGGAGTGTGGTGGGTTGGCGACTGCGACTTTGTCATCAGCGATTTGTAAGCGTTGTTGCGGAAACCCATGATGTCGTCGTGCTTGTGGTGCTCCCATTCGATAAATGTCTCGTTGACACCCTCGATGTCGAAGCTTGGATAATCGGTTTGATCGATCAATTCCTGCACGTAGTCGCCCTGAAAACGGATGTACTGCTCGTCTGTTTCGAGTTTGCCCTCGCGATCCAGCCAGCCCTGTTCGTGCTTTTGAATCTCCGCCGCCGCCGGCATGCTGATTTTGCCCATGATCAGATCGCGCGCCCACCAGGCCTGTGCGTCAAACATGTTAAATGTGTAGAACTGATCCTGCATGCCGAGGTACATCACTTTCGGATTGGGAGTGAAGGCGACGCCCTGGTACAGGTCAGGTACCCACATGCGGTTGGTGGCGACCAGTCGGATGTCATCCGCCATGAACGGGTAGTGGTGCAGGTACCCGGTACACAGAATGATGGCATCAATTTCCTTGCTGGTGCCATCTTTGAAGTGGCAGGTCTTGCCGTCGACGCGCGTAAGCAGGGGTTTGGTTTCCCAGTTGTCCGGCCAGTGGAAGCCCATCGGGTTGGTGCGATAACAGGCAGTGAGTGACTTTGCACCGTACTTCCAGCACTGCGAACCGATATCCTCCGCGGAGTAGCTCGAGCCAATCACCATGACGTCTTTGCCTTTGAACTCAAGTGCGTCGCGGAAATCGTGTGCGTGCAAAACCCGTCCGCCGAATTTGTCCATACCATCGAAGTAAGGCACATTGGGCGTGGAGAAGTGTCCATTGGCAACAATGACGTAGTCAAAGGTTTCCTTCACGCTTTTGTCGTTTACTAAATCGTGGGCGGTTACGGTGAAGTTGTCTGCGTCTTTGTGATACTCGACGTTGCGCACCGGATGCCGAAAACGGCACCAGTCGCGAACGCCGGCTTTTTCCACACGGCCCTTTATGTAGTCGGCCAATACCTCGCGAGGCGGGTAGCTTGCGATAGGCTTGCCGAAGTGCTCGTCAAACGTATAGTCCGCAAACTCAAGGCACTCTTTGGGGCCGTTAGACCACAGATAACGATACATCGAACCGTGTACGGGCTCGCCGTATTCATCGAGACCAGTGCGCCATGTGTAGTTCCACAAACCGCCCCAGTCCTCCTGCTTTTCAAAACAGACGACTTCGGGGATATCCTCGCCATTTTGTTTTGCTGACTGAAACGCTCTCAACGCAGCTGTGCCGCACGGACCGGCGCCAATAATCGCAACTCGTTTATTCATAAATTTCCCCGTTTGAGTTAATAACGAACATCGTCACCCTAGTATCTCAAATTACGACCCGGCCGCAAATGATAACGCGTTACATATCACTGGCATCGTAGGTACACGCGCTGGTACTCATGTCGTTGATTGTCTCTTTGTACAGTGGTTCTGTTAGTTGAGCCATTCATCTACCGTGGCAGGGTGTTCGGCAATCCATTCGATGGCAGCTTCTGATGGCGACAGCCCGTCTACATCGGTCATATAAACTGCGCTGGCAATATGTTCAGTGGTGAAGTTTATCTGCTGTAACAGCTTCCATACATCAGGCCGTGCTGCCTGCAGGCCGCCCCAGGCTGCCTTTTTTAGCCAGTACTCCCTTTGTTCACCGCAGTCACCGGTTGCATCCGGGTTTGGTCCCCAGGCGGGGTCTGATGCGCATGCGGCAGTGGGCACCGGAAAATCCACAAAGCGACCGGTAAACGCGACGTCGATAAAGTTGGGTGTCCAGTTAAATAGTACGATCGGTTGTGTCTCTGCAACAGCCAACTGTAAAGTGGTCCAGAGTTGGTTCGCATCAGTGGCATGCACGACGCGGAAATTCATCTGCAGTGCTTCAATAAGTTGAGCGTAGTTTTTCCCCCAGTCCGCCGGAGGACCCAAAAAGCGTCCGGTGGCCTGCGCTGTTTCGGTGGCGAATAATGCGGCGCATGCATTCAGCCCGCGCCAGTCTGACGCTGCAGGGCACAACTCCAGCACGTAATCCGGTATCCACCAGCCCTCGCGACTGATCGCTGCATGAGTGCCGGCGTCAACCATGCCGTTGCGCAGTGCCTGTGTAAATGCATCGCGCATCGGGCCCTCCCAGGCTATCACCTGAAAGTGCGCAACGCCTTCTGCCAGCGCGCGAAACTGAAGCTGTGAATCGAACGCTACAAACTCAACCTTATGGCCGGCGGCTTCCAGCAAATTGGCCACGATGTGCGACAACACCTGTTGACTGCTCCAGTCATTCAGCACTAGTAGAACCGGATCCGAAGATTCCAGAGTGGTACCGGCTGCAGTCGGCTGTGCTTCGACTGATGTGGCTGCGCTGCTGTAAGCGGCAAAGAAAACGGGCAGCAGTAATAACACTATCCAAAGCTGTACGGCGCATTGCAATCCTTTGCGAGGCGCTGATCCAGTATTTTGAAATGGCCGATTAGCGATTGTCACAGTTGATTGGCGCCTTGCGTAATGGCTGCGCTGCATCGAGTAATTTGTCGTCGGTCGTAATGCCACTGTCCCCGTATGGCGGGCTGGCGTCAAACCACCCGGCTGAGTGTAGGGTATTCCGCAAGTTCAATTCCGCTATGTAGCTCTATTGGTCCAGCATTGGTTTTAACGCCGCAATATTACATTTTTCGCCGCAGTTAATTGTCTGTCAGGGACAATAATGGTACGTTTCAGTGGCACTTTTTGAAGCGCTCAATTGTAAAATTGGAAACGCGCCATTAAGTCCGCACCAGGTTTGATTGCGGGTCTATACAATTCCAACGGGGGAATAAATATGAGTCTATCAACACCGAAGATGTTCCGCACACTGATAGCGGCCAGCTGTATTTCGCTGCTTTCAGCTACCGGTATTGCCAAAGCCGCCGACAGTAGCAAACCCATTGTTATACCAATCCACAACTGGTCAAGCCAGGTTGTGATGGCTTATGTGCTGGGTGGTATGTTTGAGAAAATGGGAAGCAATGTCGAATATGTTCCCGCCGACTCTCAAGCGGTCTATGAATCCATTCGTGTGGGTGACGTAACAATTTCACACGAAGTCTGGCAGTCTACTTTCGGCAAGTCCTTCCAGAACGCGATAGATAAAGGCGGCGTAATCGACGCTGGTACTCACTCTGCCACTACTCTTGAAGAAATGGGCGTGCCCACCTGGGTAATAGAGCAGGATCTTTGCCCGGGTCTGCCAAACTGGGAAGCCTTAAAAGACTGCCATGAGGTGTTTGCCACGCCGGACTCTGGCGGCAAAGGTCGCTGGCTTGAAGGCCCGCAGAGCTGGCACGGTGACCTTATGCCTGAAAGACTGGAAGCACTCGGTCTTGCTGACACCTGGATGGTGAAATTTGCCGGCGGTGCAGATGCACTGTGGGCTGAACTGGCTGCTGCAAAAAAAGAAGGCAGAGGCACTATTGTTTTCAACTGGACGCCTAACTTCACAGACGCCGATGGCTTTACCTTCATTGAGTTCCCTGAGTACTACGACGGTTGCCGCAAGGAAGACGGTGGAGACGGCAAGTGCGGTTCTCCGAAAGGCTGGTTGAAGAAAGCAGCTAACGAAAAGTTCCCTAAAACTCACCCCGCTGCCTACGCTGCATTCGAAAAGGTCGACTTCTCTACCCAGCAGATCGGTCAGATGGCGGCACTTGTAGACATCGACAAGATGGATCACAAAGACGCCGCAGCCAAATGGCTAGCTGACAACGAAGATGTATGGATGCCGTGGGTTAAATAGGTCAGGGTTTGATGTCTGCATGTGTTTTGTGCAGAACCAGGTCCAGTAGTTAAGAACCCCCTGGCGCGATTTCGCCCAGGGGGTTCTTTGTTTGTAGTGTACGTAATACAACAAAAAATCATCACCTGAAAACTGAGCTAACAACTTACCTATGTCTTCAGCAGCTACCAATTCGAGCGAACCGGTTATTCGATGTGAGTCTGTCTATAAAATATTCGGCGACAATGCAAAGCGTATGTTACGTGAGGCAAATGGTGAGGTTGACGCGGTCAGGTTCCAGGAAGCCGGTTGTATTGTTGGTGTAAACAACGCGACGTTTGAAGTTAATCAGGGTGAGCTACTGATTATCATGGGGTTGTCGGGCTCCGGTAAATCAACCTTGTTGCGGTGTATCTCGCGCTTGACGAATGCCACAGCCGGTCAAATTTATGTTGAAGGCCAGGATATTCTGGCTATGAACAATAAACAGCTTATTGAATTAAGACGTAGCAAAATGGGTATGGTATTCCAGAGTTTTGCATTGCTACCACATAAAACAGTGCTTGAAAATATAGCCTTCCCGTTACAGGTAAAGGGAATCAGCACGAAGGATAGCATCAGGCGTGCTGGGGAAATGATTGACCTTGTCAGTTTATCGGGCAGAGAAAACTACTTTCCGCGACAGTTGTCGGGTGGCCAGCAGCAGCGCGTCGGGATTGCCAGATCATTGGCGATAGAACCGGATATCTGGTTTCTGGATGAACCGTTCTCAGCGCTTGATCCATTGATCAGAAAAGAAATGCAGGATGAGTTTTTGCGGCTGCAGGGTGTGTTAAGCAAAACCATTCTGTTCGTTACCCACGATTT
>CAYMFQ010000136.1:0-15138 GCA_964389335.1 uncultured Granulosicoccaceae bacterium | reverse complement strand
ACCGGTCGCAGGTGTATAACCGTGCTGACCATCGCGCAACGCTTTAATCGCCGCCTCTACAATGTTATCCGGGGTTGGAAAATCGGGCTGACCGATCCCGAGGTTGATAATGCTTTTACCACTTTCGGCAAGCTCATTGGCCCGAGCCAGCACTGCAAACGCATTTTCCTCACCGATACGACCGAAACCGTCTATGACCTTCATGGCAGCCTTTGTTGTTCACTTTTGTTGCGCCGATTGTACAAGGAAAGGTTACCGGACCACAGACCGTGCGGGCGGGTGATCGGCTATCACCGGGTGGCCGTAACTGTGTGAACATGTCAGCCGAACCCACAATGAACGACGCCGATAAATCCAGAATTATTGAAATGGCCTGGGAGGATCGCACCCCTTTCGACGCTATCGAGCGGCTGTATGGGCTGACGGAGCCACAGGTCATCAGACTGATGCGTACCGAGCTGCGGCGATCATCCTTCAACAACTGGCGCGCACGAGTGTCCGGTCGTCAAACCAAGCACGATAGTCGGCGCCCCGCTCACGTGTTGCGTGCCTATTGCCCAACGCAATACAAACACCGCTAAGCAGTCTGCGCCACGGTACCTCTCCTTCACTGGCTCACCTTCTGAGCCACAACACTGCAATACTACTTAGCGTAACCAGGGGGTTTGTCGCGGCTACGCTGCGCACCTGGCACTGTGACAAAACTGTCATGTAGTCTCCCGCCTCCACGAGCGGGTTCGAAATTACACTACATGTTGCGGTCTCAGCCTGTTTCCACACCAGATAATCCAGAGCTCACCTTTGGATTCTGGCGAAGCAGGCAAAGAGGCATTGCGCGCTGGCTTTAGCAATGAGGAGTTACCATGAAGCACACCGACAATCACATCAACTGCCCCAACTGCGGGCATAACGTCGATGTCAATGACATCCTCTACCGTCAGCTTGACGCTGAACTCAACCGTAAATACCAGCAACAACTCGCCGAGCAGCAGACCGCACTGCAAAACGCGCAGCAGAGCGTCGAGGCGCAACGGCTTGAGATTGAGCGCCGGGAGCAGGAAATCGCTGCCAAAATCGACGCTGGCGTGTCGGCTCGCATTGGCGAAGCGCGTGCCGCCATCGCAAAAGAAGAGCGACGCAAGGCCGAGGAGCTAACCCGCAGCAGTGTCGAACAAATGCAGCAGGAACTGGCTGACAACGCCGAGCGCCTGAAAGAACTCAACGAGTCGAAAACCGCCATTCTGAAGCTGCAGCGCGAGAAAGACACACTCAAGGCAAGCCTGGAAGCAGAGAACGAAGCGAAGTTAAACAGCCGACTGGCAGAGGAGCGCCTCACCATCCAACAAGCCGAGGCGAACAAAAACGAACTCAAAATCAGGGAAAAAGAGCACCTGATCGAGTCGCTTAACAAGCAGCTCATTGAAGCTCAGCAAAAGGCCGAGCAAGGCTCCATGCAGGCGCAGGGCGAGGTTCAGGAGTTAGCCGTTGAAGACTGGCTGCGCAGAGCCTTTCCACACGATGAAATCGACGAAATTAAGAAAGGCGCCAACGGCGGTGATTGCGTGCAAACAATCCACACCACCACCAAACAAAAGTGCGGCACCATCTACTACGAGTCAAAACGCACCAAAGCCTTTCAACCAAGCTGGCTGGAGAAGTTCAAGGCTGACATACGCGAGCGCAACACCGACGTAGGCGTGCTGGTCAGCAGTGCCCGTCCACCCGGCATGGAACGCATGGGCATGTACCAGGGCGTCTGGGTGTGTAACTTCGAGGAATTCAAAGGACTATGCCAGGTACTGCGCATACACCTGATTCAACTCGACGAAGCGCGTGTCAGCCACGAAAACCGCGGCGACAAGATGGCCATGCTGTACGAGTTTCTGCAAAGCAACGAATTTCGACTGCAGGTCGAAGGCATCGTTGAAGGCTTCACCCAAATGAAAAGTGACCTCGACAAGGAAAAGCGCGCCATGCAGGGACACTGGAAAAAACGCGAAAAGCAACTGGAGAAAGTCCTGCTAAACACAGGCAACATGTACCAGTCAGTGCGCGGCATAGCCGGCTCATCGATCCAGCCAGTGCCAGCACTGGAGTTCGAAGACGAGTGTGAAGCCTGACTGCTGACTGCCACAGCGATACCGATACAAAACCGGGCTGACAATCCGTGAGCCCGGCCCCTCCTCTATAGTAATGAGCGCAAATTCCCGACGCACCAGCTGCTCATCGCCCGATTTGCATTTACCCGCCTGACTTCTACACTCATTTTGTCTGGACAGAAACCGGACGCTACATCATTTCGGCATTGCAAAAACCGACTGTTACGGTTTGTCTGACAGACGCTGTGAATCATCGACAAACCCTCTCCGTAGTATCTATCCATTAAATATCTATCGATGAGGCGATATATATGAAACGAACCACTTGGCAATCGACTCGACTGGCGAGCCTGTTTGCATTGTGCCTGCTGGTTGCGGCCTGTGACTCTGATGACGGCGGTGTGGTCGTTGAAGGCATAAATGCCGAGGAAGGCGCAGGAGATGGTGACGGTGATGGTAACGCAGACGGTGATGGTAACGGGGATGGTGAAAGCTCTGGTGGTGACAGTGAACTGAACCCTAATCTGGAGACAATCTCGGTAGCGCTGGACAGTGCCACCACCGTACCGCCGGCCAATGTCGATGGTGCAACCGGTCAGGGCAGTTTTTCAGTCGATACTGAAACTGGCGCCATCGGCGGGTCTGTTACCGTCTCGGGCACCTCAGGCCAGCCTTCAGCAGCACATATCCATTCAGGTGCAGCCGGTGTTGCCGGACCGATCGTGGTTAACCTCACAGGCAATGACGACGGTACCGTCTGGACCGTGCCGGACGGCGAGGCTCTGGATGCCGACGGTATTGCATTGTTCGAAGCGGGTGAACTGTATGTGAATGTTCACACCGAAGAAAATCCGGCCGGTGAACTTCGCAGTCAGCTGGTTGAGGCTGGTACCACTGCGCCCTCGCCTGGCACGGTGACGATCTCGCTGACCAACACCGCTGAGTTTCAGCCGATGACACCACCGGTGGTCGTGTTGCACAATGCACCCAGCGCCGACAACGGTATTCGCATATTTGAAGTTGGCCAGCCCGCCATCGATCAGTTGATCTCTATCGCTGAAGACGGTGACTTCCAGCCGATGGTTGATCTGGCTGCAGTACAACAACAACAGGGAGCCGCAAGCGCTTCGGCTGTCGCGTTTGCCGACCCCAACAATCCCGGACCGCTGCAGCCTGGTGCGACCGCAAGCGTCACTCTTGACGTGGAGACTGCCGATCAGGTACTGACCATTCTCAGTATGGTGGTGTGCACCAACGACGGGTTCAGTGGTGTTGATTCTCGTTCACTGCCAGACCAGGGCTCTGAAACTTTTACCGCACCGATTTACGACGCCGGGTCAGAAACCAACGTACTTTCACTCAACTACTGGGTTGCGCCATGCAGCGCTGACGGTACCAGCGAAAACCTGGGTGATGACGAAAACGGCTCTATCACCGCGCACCCCGGTCAGTCGGGTTCTGAGAATCCGAACTTCGACTTCGCCGCCGGAACCGAGTATCTGGAAGTTACCGTGACTCGCAACTAGGAGGCCTTTGCGCCGAGGGCGCCGAGGGCTTAAAGCAAGAGCAAAAAAGGCCGCGCAATGCGGCCTTTTTTATGCGCACCGTATCCCGCTATCATTGATCACTGCAGGAAAGGAGCATGCCCGCATGTTAACGATCTCTTATTTGATGCTGCGTCGAGCAATTGGTGTGCTTGGCATGGCACTGCCCTTTGTGTTGATCGTCGGTCACTGGCTACTGGGCAGCAGCGGTATCGAATCATCGATCAGCGCCTACTACTACACAGATATGCGCGACGTGTTTGTCGGCACACTGTGTGTGATCGGTGTGTTCCTGTGGTCGTATCGCGGCTATCCAAAAAGCCGCGATAACATAACTGCCAACGTTGCTGCGATCGGCGCGATTGGCACAGCACTGGTGCCGACAAACAATCCTCTTGAGACACCCGCGCATGCCGAATTGCCTGCGTTTACCAGATTAAGTATCGAGCTGACGGGCTATAACCTGCACCCGGTATTTGCCGCTGTTTGCTTGCTGGCGCTGGCGTTTTTTTGTTTGTGTCTGTTTACCCGCTCGAATAATCCGACACCAGAGAAACAACAACGCAATATCATTTACCGCACCTGCGGGGTAGTCATCCTGCTGTGTCTTGCGCTTATTGCTATCTATCTGCTGGCAGAAGACGCCATAGCCGAATCAGTTCGCAACGCACTTGATGTCGTGTTCTGGCTGGAGACTATCGCACTGGTGTCGTTTGGCTTTGCATGGTTTGTAAAAGGCGAAACACTGTTTAAGGATCGTTAGTTAAAGACCTTAAAGAACAATTGGCTTGCTTATCGGAGTGCGGTTGTCGTCTTCGAAGAATGGCGAGTGCAAGTGTTTCTTCAGCATCTTGCCCTTGATGATAAACGGCATAACCACCAGCAAATCCCTGAAACTTATTTTCGGTGAAATCCTGAAGGGTGCGCCTTCGCGCGCGTGCAGACCATGTATTCTGCTGCGGATGCCACCGAGTTTTTCCAGATACCCCGCATCTTCCCGCGTGTAAGCCTGGTGAAATATGCCTACCCACGGCAGACCTGCAGGTGTGTTGGCTATAGGACTGTTGCAGCAGGTTGTTGACCAGCGATTGTTACCACGCTCAGCCAGCCGATTGCACCGCAGTAGCTCGCCCCCCTGTAAAAAAGTGACGTCGGCCGGGTACACCGGAATCACCTGCGTACCGCCGTATTCATCGAGCAGCTCGGTGCGACCAAGCTTCTGCAGGTATTGCTGACAATCGTCGCAGTAGCACATCAACCGTCCTGGTGAGTGCCTCGGAAACGCTGATAATTCCGCTTTAAACTGACCACAGTCACATGAAATCTGCATGCTACGTCTCGCACTGCCGGAGGGCGTCAATATTGCCACCGGGTGATTGTCGAGTCCAACGACTCTCGCCTTCGCCTCACAGTGGCCTGTCACTGTGTACACAGCTCACAGATCATTCATTTTCGTACACTTTTGGCGCACCCAGAGGCTCGTCCGCACTTGAGATTTCACTATTCAGCCCGACTATACTATTGATAAACCTGAATTTTTAATCAAACTATCGCAGACAACTGAAAACACTCAAAGACAGAATTGGCAATACCCTGCAGTACCTGCTCATCGAACTGAGACGGACGGTATCGCTGCTTTTGCTGCCGTGGGTGAGCATTATTTTTATTTGTCTGGTCGCATCATGGTATAGCCTGTTTATTGTGGGCCTTGACGCCCTGCTCGCCCCTGTTCTGAAACTCTGGCTGTTACTCAAGCCGCTGTTGTTCAAAACACTCCCCGCACTGCTTATTTGGCTGTGGACTCATACCGGTGCAAAGTTCCTCGGCTGGCTGAGTGAATTTGCAGCGCTGCTCAGCACCATCCTTGGAGGCTGGAAAGCCTGGTCTGCAAAAAAGATGGCCAGGCATACCGGCCGCTTTCTTCTTAGCCTGTCCGCGCGCTTTGTTGCTGTTAGCGTGTTATTCAATTTACTGTTCGTACACGAGCGACGCGGCATCCGTTTTTTACCGCGCTTTGCCATGTATCGGTTGCGCAAGACCTGGCTCGGGAGTCTGTTGCGCTGGTGGAAACACCGCACAGAACGCCAGAAGCGGTTGGCACTCGGTTTGGTACTTTGCCTTATTCTGGTAATTGCCGGACAGGCTATGCTCGGTATATCCGTGCTGTTGTTTGATCTGGCGTGGGAACTGGTATTGCTGCTATGGCGGTTATCTCATCATGCATGGCGACTGATCGGTCCGCTGCTGCTAAAACTGGTACCCAATTTTATCGGCAACTTCGTGACGCAAACACTGTTGCCGATGATTGCTGACGTAGTGCCAATCATCAGAGATGATCATCGGGTGATTTACCTGCGCTTTAACATCCGCCGCCATATTCGTCGAGCCAAAGCCTGGCTTTACCTTAAAAGCAGAGCACGACGCCACTCAGTGCGCCAGCGCATAACACCGCTGATCGCAGACAATATTAGAAAACGCAAGGCCGAACTGTTGCACGCAGCAGCCACGCTCGGCGCAGATAAAGAACCACCACACGGCAATTCAACTGACGCAAAAGAGAACAAGTCTGCGCGGTAGATAGATATTCAAAACAAGGCTGTATATGATTATTGCTGCCTCGCCGTTCAAAGTGCAACAGATCTGATACAACAAACACTGACACGCGCTCGATACATCAACAACACTTACACTCAGACCCGCGGTCGTGCGTTAGTCATCTCCTCCGCCGCATCGGTACGCCTTACTTTCCATGGAAGATAGCCTGACTCTGCAACTAACCCTGCACGGCGATTTCCGCGACGCCAACATGGCTGACTGGGTGGCGCGTCATGCGGCAAAACTTGACCTGCGTGGTTGGGTTCGCTCGCACAGTCACCGTCGTATCGACATTCTGATCAGTGGTAATCGCGTCCTGGTAGAGGCAATGGAAGTCGCCTGCAGCCTGGGCCCAATCACCGCCCAGGTAGTTACCATTGAGCGGCGCGAAGTTACGCCACCAACTTCCATCTATCGACAACCCGGCCAATTCGTAACATACTAACCGTTGACTATCGCGACGGAATTTCTGAATGACCACACAGCCTATCGGCCTGTCCAGTGATCTTGCACCCAGACAGGTTATGCGGGCAGTCATCGGACAATTCGATATCGCCGTTTGGCGCAGTGTAAGCGGTGTGGTTTCCGCATGGGAAAACCGCTGTCCGCATCGGGGTATGCGTCTGTCACACGGCTTCGTTCGCGGTGAATCCCTGGCTTGCGCCTATCATGGATGGCACTACGACTGCGAAGGCTACTGCCACTATATTCCAGCACACCCGGAACTCACTCCCCCGCGAACCGTTCAGCCAACTATCTACAGCGTGCTTGAACAGGACGGCCTGATTTGGACAAACCCTGCCGGCGATGCAAAGCCGGTGGCGCTGCCAGGCGACACTGATGCGGTTCGAAGCATCACAGTACAGTGTGATTTCGATACTGTTCTTAAAACACTATCGGATCAAAAAGATACGTCACAGGTAAGCACACTGGCCGAGTCGCCACGGGTCCTGTCAGTCGACATCGAAGGGATCACCGACGGCGTTATTATTGCGTTTCAACAAGCCGCGGCACCAACGCCGAACGATCAGCAATCCGTGCCAGCGCAACCAGTGATAGCCCATGCGCTTGTCGCTGCCGGTACTGAGCCCGCCAAACGCGTTGCAGTCTCTCGCTGGCTTGAATCACTACGACGCCAGTCCGAGCAAGCTGTGGCGGTAACCAGCGCATGAGTGGTCTCCAACACGCTCAACAGTACTGGTACCCCGTCGCGATGACTAACGAACTGTCCTCAGGTCAGTCGCGACATACTCAATTACTCGGGACCCCGTTATTACTTGACGGGGGCGACACCCTGAGCGCCAGCACCAACGATGGCAAGCCGTTGTCAGTACAGCGTGCGTTTGATCATTGGTGGGTAACGCTGAGTGATGATCCGCTGCCGCTCTTTAGCATTAACGAAGTCGCCGAGACTGATCGTACGTTTGTACCCTGTGGTGTGGTGCGCGTCGCGTGTTCACCATTGCGGGCGGTGGAAAACTTCCTCGACATTGCACACTTTCCATTCGTGCACACGGATGTCCTCGGTGCAGAACCACACACTGAGGTGTACAAATACGACGTAAAAATTGACGAAAGCAAAGACGAGGTTATCGCCAGCAACATTCGCTTTTATCAACCGCAGGCGGCCAAGTCAGCCGAGGGCGGTATCGAAACGGAGTACGTTTATCGCGTACCAGCGCCAATGGTTGCAGTGTTATATAAAACCTGTCCGCAAAGGGCGGATGCCATGGACGTTATAGCGCTGTTTGTGCAACCTATAGACGAAGAAACCTGCGATGTATGGCCGTGGATGGCATTGTACGACGACACCAGCAGCATGGCAGACCTCATTCACTTTCAGCAGTTTATCTTTCTGCAGGATCGCTCGATACTGGAAAACCAGATACCACGCAAACTACCGCTGGACCCGGGTCAGGAAATTCCAACCCGCGCAGACCTGACCTCGGTATCGTATCGACGCTGGCTCAAAAAAAGAGGCGCATACTACGGCGCAGTTGAGCAACGCTGATGTCATTTACGCTTTATAACTATGTGCTGTCAGGCAACTGCTACAAGATTCGTTTGCTCGCAAGTCTGCTGCAGGTAAACTACAAATCAATAGCGGTTGATTTTCATCCGGGTCAGGAGCACAAAACCGAACCGCTACTGCAAATCAACCCGGCCGGTACTTTACCGATTCTTGTCACTGAAGATGATCAGGTATTCACCGAAACTCCGGCGATGCTGGTATGGATGGCACAGCAGTTCGACGATAGCGGCAACTGGTGGCCGGTAAACGATCCACAAAAAATACCGCTCATACTGCAGTGGCTCGGGTTTGCCGGGAGCCTAAGTGCAACCGTTGGAGAGCTGCGCTTGCACTCAATGCTGAATAAACCGCTTGATGCAGCAAAAGTACGCACCGCATCAATCAATGTACTGCGCGAACTCGAAAGCTACCTTACTGAACAACGCATTCACCAACACCAGTGGCTGGCCGGCAATCAGCCAACGGTCGCAGACATCGCCTGCTTCCCATACGCCGCACTTAGCCCGGACGCCGGCATCGAACACGATGAATACCCGGCCATTCGCAGCTGGCTGCATGCGCTGCGAAGCCTGGACGGGTTTGTGACCATACCCGGTATCTATGAACTGCATGAGTTGCGCAACCCGGATGGCCCGGTGCCAGCCGCAACAGGTACAGATCCAGACTGATGAGCAACAGCCTACTGTTAAAGTCATGTGCGGCGATTGTTACCTGCGACGACAACCACACCGTGCACCGCGATGCCGATGTATTAATAAAAGGCGAGTCGATTGCCCGCATTGCAGCATCAATACCTGAGTCCGAACTTGACGCTGATACTCATGTCATCGACGCGACCGGTCACTTTATCTACCCCGGGCTGATTAACACCCACCATCACTTTTTTCAGTGCTTTGTGCGCAATCACGCTCACCTCGACTGGACGAAGTACTCGGTCATTGAGTGGCTCGATCTCATCTATCCGTTGTTCTCACAGCTTGATGAAGACTGCTTCTATCATGCATCGATAGCCGCCATGGGCGATCTGATCAAGCACGGCTGCACCACCGCGTTTGATCACCAGTACAACTTTCCACGCCACGCCGGCAAGCAGCTGGTTGACCGACAATTCGACGCCGCAGCGCTTCTGGGCATGCGCTTTCATGCAGGCCGTGGAGGCAATTCTCTGCCGCGCTCTGCCGGCAGCACAATCCCTGACGAAATGCGTGAGAGCACCGACGAATTTATCAACGACTGCACGCGCTTGATTGATACCTACCACGATGCCTCCCGCTACAGTATGCGGCAGGTGGCAGTCGCGCCGTGTCAGCCGGTTAACTCATACCTCGACACATTTACCGAGTCAGTGGCGCTGGCGCGGGACAAACAGGTTTTGCTGCACAGCCATGTTGGCGAGGGAGAGAGCGAAGTGATTCGCGAGCGCAGTGGCAAACGCACCGTTGACTGGTGCGAAGACATCGGTTTCGTCGGGCCGGATGTATGGCTGGCACACTGTTGGGAACTCAATGACGACGAAATTCAAACCCTCGCACGTACACAAACCGGGGTCTCGCATTGTCCGGAGCCCGTGTATCTGGTTGGCGCAGAGGTTACACCTATTGCAGCGATGCACAGTGCCGGTGTTCGCATCGGTCTCGGCGTCGACGGCGCTGCATCCAACGATAACTCCAACCTGATGCATTGTATTCACAGCGCTTACATGCTGCAGGCGCTGGTGGCATCGCAACACAATCATGCGGTACCGAGCCCACGTACATTCTTACACTATGCAACGCGCGGCGGTGCTGATCTGCTCGGTCGACCCGAGCTTGGCAGCCTCGCCGAAGGACAGGCTGCAGATCTGTTTGCGCTCGATATACGCAAGGTTGAATACATCGGCGCAGTACACGACCCGGAAAGCCTGATTGCAAAAGTTGGTATATCCAGTCCGGTCGATCTGACCATGGTTAACGGCAAAATTGTCTGGCGCGATGGCGAGTTTCCCGGGCTCGACGAAGCACAGCTATTTACAGAAGCACAATCACACGTTGAACGTGTGGTTTATCCACATGTGTAGTATCTCGCAGTACGCTATTAAATACCTAAACAGGAGCTACCCACTCTGATGAAACGTTTTTCAAAAGCACTTACGACAATGGCAACAGCCGCCGCTCTGTTCGGTGCTGCTTTCACCACTACAGCACGAGCAGAAACACTGGAAATCGGTGTACTGCTGCCATCACCGATTGCGGATGTCGGCTGGTCACATGCGCTGAATGAAGGTATCGCAGCGGTGAAAGAGAAATACGGTGATGCAGTCAATGTCAGCACCATCGAAAACATTCAGGAAGGCCCCGATGCAGACCGCATCATGAACAAAATGGTCGGTGACGGACACGAGTTTCTGTTACTCGGCTCATTCGGTTACATGAACGCGGGGCTGAAACTCGCACAGCGCAACCCGGAACGCACATTCCTGCATGCTTCCGGCTACAAGACTGCCAAGAACTTTTCACCGTTTACAGCCAAGTACTACGAGGGTGCCTACTTAATGGGTATGGCGGCGGCAGAGCTCACCAAAACCAAAAAGCTGGGTGTAGTATCCGCGTTTGCGATTCCGGAACTGATCTCAACTATCAACGGCTTTGCACTGGGCGCACTCAGCGTTGACCCTGAGATTACCGTCGATGTTATCTGGATCAACTCGTGGTTTGATCCGGCCAAAGCACAGGATTCCGCCAAGGCACTACTGGCTGGTGGATCAGACGTTTTGTTTTCTAACGCGCAGGACACACCCTCAGTGGTTACCGTCGCGGAAGAAGCCGGAGCCTATGTGTTTAACCTGAACAGCTCTATGAAAGAATATGCACCCACCAAATACATGGGTGTGGTTAAAACCGACTGGGCACCGTTCTTTGTCGCCTCGGTTGACGCACACCTGGCAGGTAACTTTGAAGGTAAAAACGAATGGCTGGGTATGAACGACGATGTGGTTGTGGTTGAAGACTGGAGCGCCGACATCAGCAGCGAAATGATGGCACGCATCGAAGCCACCCATAAAGAGATTGCCTCCGGCGAGCGCCACGTCTACGACGGTCCACTGGTAGACCAGGCTGGTAAGGAAATCGTCCCGGCCGGAGAGCGTCTTGACGATGGCGCCATCCTTGGGATCGACTGGCACGTCAAAGGCGTTAATTCTCCGCTGCCAAAGTAATAGGCCTGAGTAACGCACCAACGTAACCCGCCATACCGGGCGCCGCGAATATCCGCGGCGCCCTCACGCAAGTCTGTCACTATGTCCAACACCGAACCAGCCCTGCTGTCGCTGCGCAACATCACCAAGCGCTACCCCGCCGTGGTTGCCAATGACGACATTTGTCTGGATGTTCACAGTGGCTCAATACACGCCATTCTTGGTGAAAATGGCGCCGGTAAATCCACGCTGATGAAGCTGGTGTATGGCCTGATACAGGGCGACTCCGGTGAGATGCTATGGCAGGGGCAACGAGTGCAACTGCGCAATCCGGCAGCCGCACGCAAGCTCGGTATCGGCATGGTGTTTCAACACTTTTCACTGTTCGAAACACTAAGTGTGGTTGAGAACATTTCGCTCACGATTGCCGGCAGCCGACAGGCGCTTTCTCAGCAGATCAAAGATATTGGTGAGCGCTTCCAGCTACCGGTCAACCCGGATGCATCGGTGCATTCGCTGTCAGTAGGTGAACGTCAGCGCGTAGAGATTATTCGTTGCCTGCTGCAGGATCTTAAACTACTGATACTCGATGAACCTACTTCGGTGCTGCCCCCTCAGCATATCAGCGCCCTGTTCGATGCACTGCGCAAGCTTAAGCAAAGCGGAGTAGCAATATTGTTTATCTCACACAAGCTCGAGGAAATTCGCGAGCTGTGTGATACCGCAACCGTGCTTAGAGGCGGCCGTGTTGCAGGCACTGTCGATCCGACCAGTGCGAGCACTCAGGAGCTCGCCACGCTGATGATCGGCCACGAGGTTGCGAGCATCAAAGCGCGATCCGCCTCACCTGCCAACGGCGCACCACTGCTACAGTTGTCATCGGTATCAGTACCCAGTGGCGATCCGTTCGGCACCAGCCTGCACAACATTGATCTGCAGGTACACGGCGGCGAAATAATTGGTATAGCCGGTGTATCCGGCAATGGACAACAGGAACTCTCAAGGCTGATTTCAGGTGAGCAGATCGAGCGGCAACTCGCACCCGATGCCATCACCATGATGGGACAAAAAGTCACCCGTCTCGATGCTGCAGAGCGCCGTGCGCTCGGGTTTGCATTTGTACCGGAGGAGCGCCTTGGCCGTGGCGCAGTACCTCCAATGGCCCTGGCCAAAAACACCTTGTTAACGGCCTTCGATAAAGGCTTGTTGCGAAGTGGCTTTATTCGCAACCGACCAATGCACGACTACACCGATAACTGCATTCGTGAGTTTGATGTGCGCTGCGGTGGCACCGAGGCTACAGCGGCTTCTCTGTCCGGCGGCAACCTGCAGAAATTCATTATCGGTCGCGAGTTACTGCTTAAGCCAAAGCTTTTATTCGTCGCTCAGCCAACCTGGGGTGTCGACATTGGCGCATCAACCGATATCCGGCAACGGCTGCTGGACCTTAGAGACGCAGGCATTGGCGTACTGGTGGTCTCGGAAGAACTGGACGAGCTATTCGAAATTACCGATCGACTGCATGTTATTAACGGCGGCGAACTCTCTCCTCCATTAATGACTAACGAAGTCAGTCCAAACGATATTGGCGAGTATATGATTGACTCTGTGCACAACAAACAGCACTCCGGCTCGGGTGATAACCATGCTGTTTAAGCTTGAACGGCGTACCCGTGCATCACGGGCGATGCTGCTTTTAACACCATTGATTGCCGTTGCGCTGTCTGTCGTTGCCAGCTCATTGTTATTGTTTATTTTAAAAAAGCCGGTTGGGTTAACACTGCACTCTTTCTTTATTGCGCCGTTTGCCAACTTCTACTCGATAACTGAGGTGTTTCTAAAGTTCGGGCCATTGCTGCTAATTGCTCAGGCCCTGGCTGTCGGCTTTCGCGCCAAGGTCTGGAACATTGGCGCAGAGGGGCAAATGATTATTGGCGCTATCGCCGCAGCCTCGGTGCCTGTGTACTTTGTCGACAGCACGTCGGGCTGGATGCTGCCGGCCATGATTGTACTTGGCGCGCTCGGCGGAATGGCGTGGGCGGCGATAGCCGCTTTTTTAAAAACGCGCTTTAACGCCAACGAAATTCTGGTCACACTGATGCTGACCTCCATCGCGCTGCAGCTGCTTTACTATCTGTTGCTGGGTCCATGGAAAGACCCGATGGGCTTTAACTTTCCGCAAACAGTGATGTTTCAAAACGAGGCGTTGTTCAGCCCGTTATTTCCAGGCGTTCGGCTGAATACATCTATTTTTATTCCTATCGCCTTTACCATTGCCATCTGGCTGTTTATGGAACGCCACTTCGGTGGATTTAAACTGGTGGTAGGTGGCCTCGCACCACACGCCGCCAACTACGCGGGCTTCAGTTCTAAAAAGGCTGTATGGGTCAGTTTGCTGCTGGCAGGTTTTGCCGCGGGCCTCGCAGGCATGAGTGAGGTTGCCGGGCCAATCGGTCAACTGCAACGCTCAGTCACCTCCGGCTATGGCTACTCCGCCATTATTGTCGCGTACCTGGGCGCGTTGAATCCGATAGGTATCATATTCGCCGCATTCTTTCTGGCCGTGTTGCAGATCGGCGGTGATGTGGCACTGGTATCAGCCAACTTGCCAATCAGTGCTGTGCATGTATTTCAGGGTCTGTTGCTGATTTTTTATCTGGCCGTTTATACCCTGGTTAACTATCAAATCCGACCATTGCGCGGCGCCGCACAGCAGAGCACATGATGCTGGACACCCGCAGATTTCAGAGTACCGTCGCATGAGCACCCTTGAATTTTTCCTGGCCGGTACCTTTAGCGCCGCGACGATTTTTCTACTGGCGGCCCTGGGCGAACTGGTGGCCGAGAAAAGCGGTGTATTAAACCTCAGTGTTGAAGGCATGATGGCTGTGTCAGCCGCTGTTGGTTTTGTCGTTACCTACGAGACCGGCAATCATGTGCTCGGCTTTGCGCTGGCCGGTATGACTGGTGTGCTGACGTCTCTCGTGTTTGCAGTTACCGCGATCACCTTTCTGGCTAATCAGGTCGCAACCGGCTTAGCCGTCGGCATTCTCGGCCTGGGCCTGTCGGCGCTGATCGGTCGTGACTACGAAAGCCTGACCATCCCGTCTACCGCAGGCATCAACATACCTGTGTTGAGTGAACTGCCTGTCATTGGCCCTGCCCTGTTTCAGCAAAACCTGGTGGTGTATCTAACCTTTTTAATCGCAATCGCAATCGGCTATACGTTAAAACACACACGCCTTGGACTGGCTATTCGCTCCACTGGCGAAAACCCGCACGCCGCACAGGCACTGGGCTTTCCGGTGTTTCTGATTCGCTATTGCTGTGTCGCCTTCGGCGGACTGATGGCAGGCTTCGCCGGCGCCTATGCATCGACGATCTATACCCCTTTATGGGCCGACGGCATGATTGCCGGCCGCGGATGGATTGCCGTGGCACTGGTGGTTTTTGGCACCTGGAAGACCGGCCGCATTGCATTCGGCGCCTTGTTATTTGGCATGGTTTCACTGGGAGAACTCATCGCCCAGTCCATGGGTGCCAGCATCCCTTCACAGCTGCTGTCCAGCCTGCCCTACATCGTCACCATCGTCGTGCTCGCCATCATCTCCACCGATCGCGCCCGCATGCGCCTGCACTCCCCGTTCTCGCTAGGCGAAACATTCGACGGCAGCGAAAGCCGTTAGCAGCAGCGCG
>CAYMFQ010000135.1:0-15197 GCA_964389335.1 uncultured Granulosicoccaceae bacterium | reverse complement strand
ATCGGCATCGGCATCGGCATCGGCATCGGCATCGGCATCGGCATCGGCATCGGCATCGGCAGTATCATCAACGTTGCCCAATTCGGAATCACCAGCATCGACGTAGTCACTATGATCGGCGTCAGCAACAGGTGTAACGACATCGTCTTTACCATCAGCAGGCTCATCATCCTGCAAAACACTCGGTGACGACTCAGGCTCGACTGTCACGATCACAGGTTCAATAAACCTTAATACCGGTATAAGCTCGTAGGACCAGTCATCAGTCCGGTCTGCTTCGGTCAGTTCAGTGACGGGTTTGGCAACGCCTGATTCCGGCTCCACACCAACGGCCGGTGACGTGTCCTGATTTGCTTCTGCAAACTCAGTAATTTCCGCTGGCGATTCTTTAACATCATCAACATTCAGCGTGTCTGCACCTCCACAGCCCTGCAGTGTGAGAGGCGCGATTGCGAGCAACAATACTGAAATTCGATGATTATCCATGTTCGGGGGTTTTCTCCGCTGTCTTCCTAACTAACGGTAACTAAAGAAAAAATTAAAGCGATTTCACCTATATTTCGTCGCCTGCGAATTTGCCTATAAGTGCGGCAGTATCCTGTCACAATAGGCATGCCGCTTTTGCTCCCGGAACCCACCTGAATGTTTGCGTTTTCCGCCGCTGTATTTTTCTTATTGATCACGCCCGGACCCGGTGTACTGTCGACTGCAGGCGTTGGCGCCGCGTTTGGCAGAACGGTCGGTCTGCGTTATCTGACCGGTCTGTTCATTGGTACCAACCTGGTGGCACTGGCCGTGGTCAGCGGCCTGGCAGCAATTGTGTTGTCACTACCATGGCTGCGCCTGACTCTGCTGGTGCTGTCAGCGTTGTATCTTTTAAGTCTGGCAGCGCGGATTGCACTATCGGGTTCCGAAATCGCCTTTATTAAAAGCGCGAGGGAACCCGGTATTCGAAATGGTATTTTGCTGCAAACGATTAATCCGAAAGCCTACGCAGTCAACACCACCTTATTTTCCGGCTTCAGTCTCTACGCGGACAGTATCGCGCTGGAGACGCTGATAAAATTCGCCATCATCAACGCGATCTGGATCCCCATTCACCTGCTGTGGCTGGCTGCCGGCATTAGCCTCAAGCGCCTGGCCCTCAACGCACGCACACAGCGTCTTATAAATATGGCCATGGCCGCATCGATGCTGATCGTAGTAGTGCTTGCGCTGCTGTCTGCTGGCAAACTATCCACCACCTGAAATCATCACAGAACAGAACATCATGACTCGATATTGCGTATTTTGTGGGTCCAGCTCAGGGGCCAAAGATGACTACCTGCTAGCCGCGCATGCGCTTGGCAAAGCACTGGTCGAAAGAGACATTGACCTTGTATACGGCGGCGCAAGCATTGGATTAATGGGTGCAGTAGCAGATGCTGTGCTTGCCGCCGGCGGCAAGGCTTACGGTGTCATACCAAGGCATCTGGAAAAACATGAAATAGCACACACCGGCCTGACCGAACTGCTCGTGGTGGAAAATATGCATGAGCGCAAAGCCGCAATGGCAGACATGGCAGCCGGATTTATCGCATTGCCGGGCGGTATTGGCACACTCGAAGAGTTAATCGAAATTTGCACCTGGCAACAACTTGGCCTGCACACCAAGCCAACCGGCTTGCTCAACATCAGCCAGTTTTACGATCAGTTGCTCGCTTTCCTCGACCACACAGTGTCTGAAAAATTCCTGCACCCGCAGCATCGTGCCAATTTGATCAGCGCCAGTGAACCCGGTGCTCTGGTGGAGCAGATGCTGGCCTCGACTACCTCACCAGACGTCTTCAAAATCGACAAGATCTAACGGGGAAACCACAGTGCGCAAAATCCACTTGCGCGCCTCCGCCGTAACAACCAAAACTGGCGCTGACTGGCGTGTACAAACTGACGATCGGCTCGATAAACCCCTAAGAATGCACCGGAAATTGCATTATGGATATGGTGAGGTATGCTGGAGCGATTCGCTCGCAATTCACATTCCAGATCGGGCATGAGCAAAAACAAGTTCAGTAAAACAGGGAATAGTTCATAAATAGTCTGTGATCCCGGACGCCATATTAATCAGGGCCAGTGCAATACAAATCAAACGATAGTTTGGGGAGAGACGGATGCGAACACTTCGAACACTGCTGCTGGCGGCCACACTCAGCTGCTCGGCAACATCGATCGCCGATCAGAAAAGCGACGCACTGCCAGACCTGTTTGGTCAACTAAAACTCGCCAACAGCCCACAGCAAGCCGTCATGATTGAGGCGGAAATCTGGAAGAAGTGGTACGAGCGTGATGACAAAGGCGGTGGAGATTCGATGGGCCAAATCATCGAGTCGATGGCAGCCGGGCGCTATACGGTCGCACTAAACCTGCTCAACCAGCTTGTAGACGATCAGCCGGATTTCGCCGAAGCGTGGAATCGACGCGCCACCATTCACTACCTCCTTGGCAACTATCAGGACTCACTCGCAGACATAGAACAAACCCTGCAGCTTGAGCCACGCCACTTTGGCGCGTTATCAGGTATCGGACTGATCATGCAGCAACTGGGCGAGAACGAAAAAGCCCTGCATGCATTTGAGCAAGTGCTTGAAATATCGCCCCACAATCTGGGCGCGACCAAGAGCGTTAAAGAGCTGGAAACCCGGCTCGGCCTCAGCATCTAAGAGATGCATATCTAACAAACAACGCGAGTTCACCGCATATACCGCATCAGTCTGCGATCAGACTGATGCGTGTTTTTTTACTAGCCTTTGCCGCGCCACGGGATGGTTCTGGCAATTACCCAGCGCATAATCAGATCAAACAACAATCCAAGTAAGCCAAGCAGAATAATCGTGACCCAGATAATCTCGTAGTCACTTTGCTTGCGCGCCACGTTCTCCACGAAACCGATACCGGTTGTACCCGCCAGCATCTCTGCCGCCACCAGAGTGCCCCAGCAAACGCCAATGGAAATCCGTATACCGGTTAGAATTTCCGGCAGCGAGTTGGGCAGAATCACCTCTCTGATGATTTGCTTTCTGGAAGCGCCGAGTGAGTGCGCCGCATGAATTTTCGACAACTGCGTACCGGTGGCACCTGTGCGCGCTGAAATAACCATGATCGCAAACGCCACCATAAACAGCAGGAATATTTTACCGTCATCCTGAATGCCGAATATGGTCAGAATCAACGGTGCCCATGCAAGCGGTGGTACCGGTCGATAGAGTTCGATTAACGGATCAAAAAAGCCTTTGGCAAAGCGCGAGAGGCCCATAAACAGACCCAGCGGCACCCCGAGCACAATACCGAGGAACAAACCTGCGAGCACACGCAGGATTGAATCCCAGATATGGCCCATCGGCACCGGCACACTGGGCGATGGGAAATTGCCCGTCGCGACATTCAGAACCTTGGTCTTGAGGTTCGCATCAATGCTGCCGTCCGGGTTGTGTCGCGGGTACTGCCCCGGCACCAGATCAGCGATCCAGTCCGGAATAAAAAAGCCCACCATTTCAGCCACGGGCTTTTGCTCGTACCACAGCAGCGGAATGCCCTTGTAGCCAACATTCGGATCACTGATTTCTACCAGCGTACCCAGCGTATCGGATGGCTTCGGCAGCCAGCGACCAGAGCCCTGCTCGCTACAGGCTGTGTTGCCCGCGACAATCGTGCCGGAAGGCATGGCCAGCGCATCAATGTACTTAAGCGCGCCCTGCTGGTTTGATTTTTCAGCTTCAAACCGCAGCACCGCGTTTTCCACCGGATCAAGGGCACTGGGTGGAAACACAGTGCCGTCGTCAACACGCTTAACCAGTTTACTGATCTGCTTGATGTATCGGATGCGGCTTTCTTTTTCGTCGGCGCTCAGGTCACTAGATTCAACTTCCGCCTGCGCCGCTTTAATGTCGTCATTCAGAGCAGCAACTTCGCCCTTAAAGTCATCACTCAGATTGCGCACCTTGGCAAAATCTTTGGCAATAGCCGCAACCTCTTCCGCTACCTGCGCAAACTTGCGTCCGCGATCACTGACCGGTTTAGTTGGTACCTCGGTATTTGACTCACCCCAGCCTGGTTGGGCATCGGCTTCGGCCTGCTCTGTCGGATCAGCGGCTCCCGGAAAAGCCGGGTCGGCCAGCTTTTCAGTCGCCGCATCAATACGCTCGGCAATGCCCTGAATTTCAGCGGCGGTTGCATCGGAGAAGTTCTCCGGTGAGGCCAGCGATGCCAGCAGCACACGCAATCGCTCTACCTTGCCCGCATAATCCGCTTTCTCATTGTCGGCAAAACCGCTGCTTGCAAGGCGACTATCAAGCAGATCAAGTTGCAGGTTGTCACGCGCCAGTAGTGAAGTGCCCTTTAACTGACGTGAATGAATTGGAAAGCCCGAGCGAATCGGGTTGATGGCTGAGTCAACCTTGGCCACCTGGCAAAGTTCGTTAGCAGCGTCAGGGAAGAATGATCGCGCTGCATCCCACGAGAAGTAAAACCAGATCAGCAGTATGCTGGCGACCCCCGCAAACACCCAGTACCAGCCGCCCAGTGCGCGCTCGGGATTGCCAAACACCGCATCGGTTTTTTCGGTGCGTATAACACGGCGACCATAAAGGTATGCCGCAATAAGCCCAAGGATAAGCAGGATAAATATCGAACCAACGATAATACCCCGGTATTCTGCAATTGCCGAAATCATCAGTGAGACTTACCCATAATTTCTTCTTCCATGTTCCAGATCATGGACAGAATCTCTTCGCGATTCGAAACAAAATCGGGATTGTTTTTGATATCGCGCAGATCACCCTGCAAGCCCATTTCCGCAAACGGCAGGTTGTATTGCTTGTGCAGTCGTCCCGGTCGTGGCGCCATCACAAACAGCCGTTCGCCAAGTAACAACGCCTCTTCAACCGAGTGCGTGATGATCATGATGGTCTTACCGGTTTCCTTCCAGATCTTTAACACCAGCGACTGCATTTTCTCGCGAGTCAACGCGTCAAGTGCGCCGAGTGGTTCGTCCATCAGGATAAGGTCGGGGTCGTTAATCAGACAGCGAGCCAGTGCAACACGCTGCTGCATACCACCGGATAACTGATAGGTGGGCGTAGACCCAAAGCCCTGTAGCCCTACAATCTCAAGCCATTCCTCAACCTTTGCAGCGGTCTCTCGCTTGTTGCTTTTTTTCATACGCAGACCGAAGTCAACGTTTTCAGCAACCGTCAGCCACTCAAACAGAGCCCCTTGCTGGAACACCATGCCACGCTCCACGCCAGGGCCATCAATCTCATTGTCGTTGAGTTTGATACTGCCACCAGTGGGCCGCAGAAAGCCTGCGATAATATTCAACAACGTGGTTTTGCCGCAGCCACTTGGCCCCAACACTGACAGGATTTCCCCTTTTTTCAGTGTAAAGTTAACGTTCTGCAGCGCATGGACAGACTCACCGTTGGGTGATTTAAAAGTCATGTCCAGCGAGTTCGCAACGAGATCGCTCATACCTTGCCCGGTTATGCAGGTGAATGACCCTGCGGTTGACGGATAATACCGGCACCCCAATCGATTGATTGCAAAGACGGCATTTCTACAAAAGTAGCACGCTTTTGCCAGCCGCACGAGTCACACCGCGCCAGTCGATACGTTTTAGACGCGCCTGAACAACGAACGTTATCGAGGGCCGTAAACGACACACAGCGCGCTTTGTTAGCATACCTGCAGCGCGTGCTGCTATGTGGAAGCCCGACCGTATCTATTCCTGCTTTGACGGCGGATGCGCATGTCGATGCGCAACTTCCTCCATGGTCGCTTCACGCACGTCAACTACCTGCACGTCGAACTGCAGGGTCTTACCGGCAAGGGGATGATTGATATCAACATCAACATTAAACCGCCCCAGCTTCACCACAGTTGCCTGTACTTTTCTGTCACGTGTATTAACGACGACGATATCGCCAATGCGAGGTCGTTTGGGTTCCACCAGGTGCTTAACCGGCACCCGCTTGATGCCGTCTTCATCGCGCTGACCATAAGCCTCGGCCGGCTCCAGTACCACGCTAAAGCTGTCGCCTGCCTGCCTGCCAGACATGGCCTCTTCAAGACCCGGCAGAATACCGCGGTAGCCATGCAGGTAATACATCGGGTCACCACCGGTGGAGTCCTCTGAGTAGTCGCCACCCACTTCCTGCAGTTGGTAGTGAAAAGCCACCACCCGATTATTTTCTATATTCATACTGATTACCTGGTCAACGAATAACACTGGCTCTTACAACACTGGCGCGTACATTCTGAGCCAGCTTCGGGTTGACGATCACGGGCACCTCAATCACCTGGCTTTTGCCCGCCTCCACCGTACCGTCGAGCCCGCGCGTCACCTGCTGCATACGCCCCCGAGAATCCGGATAGATAAGCTGCAACGAAATGTTGCCAAGGTTGCGTGGCGTGCGGTTTTGCAACTGTACTCGCAACTGGCCTCGCTCGGTTACCTGTGTGCGCGCAACCAGATACTTGCCCGGGTTAGCCGGCAGATCCAGATCCACCAGTGCCCCCATGGCGCGCTGTCCGGCCGGACCGCTGTCCTGCGACGCGGTCTGGTATGCCTTGATCGCGTCGGCGCGGCGGCCGGTAGCCATGGCAATATCACCCAGCGCTGCGTGTGCATCACCGGTTGGCAGCAGTTCGATACTGCGCTGCAGCGAGCGACGTGCTGACGCATAGTCTTTTACACGCTCGCTGACCAGACCGCTTCGCAAGTGGTAGTAAAAGAAATCAGCGTTGCGGCTGATAGCATCCGCGTAATGTTTGCGGGCCCGCGTAAGGTTGTTACTCGCGCTTTCCACATCACCCAGTAAAGAGTGAAAGTGCCCTTCTCGGGGCTCACGCGCAATCGCCTTGCGCACCAGTGACCGCGCGGACGTCAGGTCTTTTTCGGCAAAGGCCTTTTTGGCTTTTTCGTAGTCATCATAGGCAGGCTTTGCCCGGATAAGACTGGAAATATTGGCCTGATAACGGTCGCGGCCCACTTCGCCCCCTTTTGGCAGCGATGCAGCAATTTTCCGATTGGTCGCGAGCCGTTCGGCTGAAGGCGGGTGGCTGGCAAACAGACCGGAGATGAAATCCTGACGGCGCTGACCTTTGGACAGGGTGAGAAAGGTCTGCTGTAAATCGACCGCACCCTGCGGGTCGTAGCCTGCGCGCGCCATATACGTGATACCAAAGCGATCCGACTCACGCTCTGCATCGCGCCCGTAACGCTGGTTGAGCAACTGTGCCGTTACACCAGCGCCCAATTGCGCAAGGTTGCCCAGCCGGCGACCGGAAGAGGCGACTGTTGCCGCCATAACACCGCCCTGCAACAACACTCCGCGGGTCATCCCCTGTGCACCGTGTCGAGCTGCGGCGTGCACAATTTCGTGCCCGAGCACCGCTGCCAGTTCGGCTTCAGACTGCATCTCCAGCAGCAGCCCACGGTTGATCGCAATCTTGCCGCCTGGCAGTGCCCACGCGTTGGGCACTCCCGAATTCAGCACCTTGAATTCATAGGGCAGCTTACGGTCACTGACCGCTGCGAGCTTTTGCCCGACACTGTTTATATAGCGTTCGACACGCGGATCGGCGTTGTAGTCACCGCCCTGCGATTGCCGACTGGGTGAATAGTGTTGAGCTCCGGTTTGCAGTTCCCAGTCTTCGCCGACGAAGCTCAGCTCCTTTTTGCCGGTTACCGGGTTGGTGGCACAGCCGCCCGCAAGCAACAGCGCACCTGCCAGAATGCCAAGAATGGGTTTCATCGTTCTCTCCCGCTCAGTTCTTATCGCGCATCGGGTTGCAGCGCACGCCCGATTTTACCGCGCTTGGCCGCCCGGCGTCGCCTGAGACTGTCAAGCTACAAACCACCCCTGCGCGGATTGTACGCAAACCTGATTGCCATACGGTCACAGCCTGTCGGGCCGCACCTTGTAAAATTCATATTCGGGAACCCATTGGACGCTAAAGAACTAACACTCCACAGGTGCAATGGCTCCAAATGTGCTGTAACTGTCTGTTGTTCAGACCATCAAAGTTGTCAGGTCAAGAATAACACAGCGACAACTGCATCCCGTTAGAGATACCGAGGCTCATCTTCGTTGCTTTTTTACACCCACACACATTCACCACGCGCCGTTTGCGTTGCCGCGTATACAAGCACCCGGCCCCCGTGCTCGCCACTTTGCGGTGATGGTGTTTCATCACGATGAACTACCGCAGAGACATTGACGGTCTGAGAGCCATTGCAGTGCTGTCAGTACTGTTCTTCCACCTTGACCCGATTTACCTCAAGGCCGGCTACCTCGGGGTGGATATCTTTTTCGTTATCTCCGGGTACCTGATCACGCGCATCGTTTACACCGAGCTCGTTGAAGGCAGATTCTCGTACATCAACTTCTATGTGCGGCGCTCGAAACGAATATTGCCGCCCATGTATTTCATGACCATCCTGGTCCTGATAGGCGGTTATATCATTTTACTGCCTTACGATTACTTCAAGACCAGTATCTCGGTCATCGGTGCAATCGGGTTTGTATCCAACCTTCAGTTTGCCCTGAGAACCGGGGATTACTTCTCTGCCGATTCATCAGAGTGGCCAATGCTGCATACCTGGTCCCTGTCGGTGGAAGAGCAGTATTACTTCATTCTGCCACTGGTGGTTATTTTCTTTTTGCGCGTGTTGCGGATCAACCTTGTCGCAGTGCTGATAGTTATTGCGGCCGCGAGTTTCGTATTGGCCGATTACATGTCTGCACAAAACAGCCTGGCAAGCTATAGCTATTACATACTGCCGACACGCATGGGTGAACTACTGGTCGGGTCAGTGGTTGCCATTCTGCACGCAAAAGGGTCATTTGAAAAAATACGCTCCGAGGCATTTACCGCGTTCGCCGTATTGATCATGGCAGCGACACTGTTGTTTTTCGACAAGCAGTTGGTCTTTCCAGGTTTCTCGGCACTGTTGGTTTGCATACCAGTTGCGATGATCATCCACAGTGAAGGTACCCGGGTAAACAAGGTGCTCGCGAACGGTGCGCTTGTTTGGATTGGGTTGCTGTCGTATTCCCTGTACCTTTTTCACTGGCCGGTGCTGGCTTTCGCACGCTACAGCCTCAACACCAACGATGGCTACTTTCACCTGCCTCCTGTCGCGCAGGTCGTAAGTCTCGCCATTATTGCGGTGCTGAGTATTGCTTCTTTTTATCTGGTCGAGCGCCCGCTACGGCACCTCAAAGTAACCGGTATCAAAGCCCTGCTACTGTACTTCCTGATTCCGAGCTTTGCACTGGCACTGCTGGCCGCCGCCGTGGTCCTCAAGAAAGGCCTGCCAGAACGCTTTAGCACGGCGAGTATTGACTCCGCCTGGCAGTTCGGTCACGTCGACAAGTACAAGTGCCCGTCGCTGGTCAACCTCGGCTGTATCGGTGGCGACGAGAACAGCGAGCAACAGGTTGTGCTGTATGGCAACAGCCACGCAGAGCACTACTTTGAATTAATCTCAAACCTCGCAAAAGACAGCAACAAGCAGGTCAGCATGTATGCCTCGGGTGGCTGCTATTTACGCAGTGAATCAGCCAAATGCGAATCAACCGAGGCCGGCTACATCGAGGCCATAGAGGCAGGCGTCGACACGTCGGTACTGGCGTTCCGCTGGGACAATTCTTTCGAAGATGAAGAGTCACTACTGGTACTTGACGACCTGGTTAAAACCGCTCAGGCAAAATCAGACAAAGTGATTGTGATGGCGCAGCCGCCACTGCTGAACTTCGGGCCATCGAAAATAGAAAACTGCAATCGCCTCGGACTGGCCTGCCCGCAACCGGACAGCCCAATCAACTCACTGTACCCAACGTTTAACGAGGTGGTTAAAGAACGGGTACAGGCACTGGGTGCGGAATTCTACGATCCATACGAATCGATCACTGATCCCTCGCAGCTCTATCAGCAGGATAAACTGCTGTACTCCGACATGGATCATCTGTCCGTGTACGGTGGTCGGTGGCTGTACGAGCAAAGCGCCGCCACTGGCAGCAACGTGTTGTCAGATTAAAAAAAAACGGCCGCTTTGCGGCCGTTTTTTTACACATTCAACCCACTACACAGTCACAGCCCGTCATGTAGAAACAGGGCCGCGAACCGCGCTTTACAGGAAGTGAATCGCCAGAAAAATAATCGCGGTTAACAGCAGGCTCAGATGAACAACGCCAACAATACTGGCAATCGGCCTGACATTACCTTTGATGCCATTAAATTCAATCGCCGCCACTACCAGCAGTGCGATGAGAAAACCAGGATCAAGCAGTGAGATACCGGTCAGACCACCAGCATTAAGACCGAACGTACCGTGCTTTGAGGCCAGCATGCCAAATAGCATCGGTGCCGAAAACAACACATTGGTGCGCGAAGCCAGCAACGCTTTAGCACCGGCGGCCGCAGCATCGCCCTCTACCATTCCGCACACAATACGCTGATTGGGCCAGATAACGAACCATACATTCAGAAACATCAGTGTACCCATAAGAGCACCTATCCCAATGTACTGATTGACGCCTGTGCCCAGTGAAGCAAACAGATAAAGGCCGGTAAAAAAAGTAAACATAGCCGCCCATCGAAACCACCACAGTGCTCTGGGTGCTAACTTCTTTAGTACATCAGCCTTGGCATCAGCTTCAGCCTCTTTAAAGTACTCGCCCTGGACAAAGTTAAAGTAGTAAAGCAACCCGACCCATGCCACACCGAATACGACATGCAACCAGCGGAATAAAAATTCGATAAAGTACGCCATTGCGCAACCCTCCTGCGTTAAAGCTGAATACTTCGCACTGCGATACAAAACCGTGAACACACAGATGCAAAGCGATTAAAGATTACAACCATTTTTAAGGACGTCCCGCAGCGGACAACCACCGCTATGGGAAACATCAACTACGAATCAGGACAACAGCGCGCTGATATCCGGCAGCGGCCGTTTGGTGTCATCCATTCTTTCCAGCTCAGCCTCCAGGCTCGCTGCAATAGCCAGCACTTTAGCATCGGCACCATTGGGGCCTACCACCTGAATGCCAAACGGCATCCCCAGATGATCAACACCGCATGGCAACACACAACTGCAACACAGTGCGGATGTCGGCGCGTAGGAAAGCGCAAGCCACCGCATGTAGGTTTCCATCTCGGTGCCATTGATTTCGGTAACCGCATTCTGTGCATGCGGATACGGGCTGACCGCCGCAGCCGGACAAATCAATACATCCACATCATCAAAAAAGTTCAGCATGTTGCGATACACCACTGACTGACGTGCATAGGCGGTAGATATTTGCTCTGCTGTCAGCGCCAGTCCGCGGTCAGTATTGTCGATAACGTTCTCGCCAATCTGATCGCGATACTTCTGCAGGTTTTCACGGTGTGCAGCGGCGAATACCACGCCGCGCAACACTTCAAAAACCTCGTGTACGTGAGGCAACTCCGGCGCTGTTTCCGAGTATTCTCGAAACAGACCTTTAAACTGATCGGTGCGCGCAGAAAAGATCGATGCGATTTTATTGTCCACCGGACAACAGTTGAGGTCCGTTGATATTGCCGCCCTGACAGTCTGCAGATCAACCGGCTCCAGAGTCTCTGGTATGGTCGCCGCAGCAGCGCTGAAAGGATCGCGGCGATCAACCTGCACCTGCGCGCGCAACAATAAGTGTGTATCAGCAACATTGCGCCCCATCGGCCCCAGCACGCTGAAGGGGTTAAGCGCCATGGCACTGTTAGGATAAGACACCTGACCGGGCGATGGTCTGAAGCCGGTAATACCGCAGAAAGACGCCGGCGTGCGTAAGCTGCCGCCATAGTCAGAACCCGTTGCTGAAGGCAACATGTCTGTCGCAAGTGCCACCGCGGTACCACCGGATGAACCGGCACAGGTTTTATCTGTATCGAACGGATTGCAGGTGGTGCCATAGACACGATTTTTAGTATTGCCGCCCGCACCAAACTCCGGTGTATTGGTTTTACTAAAAATGTTGGCGCCGTGTTCGCGTACTCTGGCCACCATTGGATCATCCTGCTGCGGCACATGATCCTTGTAGATCAGTGACCCCCAGGTTGTTGCAAGGTTTGCAGTCGCATCCAGATCCTTAATACCTACCGGCAGCCCTTCCAGCAACCTGATGTCCTTGCCTTTGCGATACTTCTCTTCTGCCTCGAGCGCCTGCTGCCTGCCTGCGTCCACATCCATCGCAACGACTGCGTTTACCACCGGATTCACCGACTCGATACGCTGCAAACAACTATCAAACAACTCCACCGGCGACAGATTGCCGGTTTTCATTTCGGACAATGCGTCCAGTGCGCTCAGCTGAAACGGTTCGGTCATAAAGGTGTACTCAATCTATATTTTTTGTTGTGTTAAACAGGGTTGACTAACGCTACATCAGGCGGGCTTCACACCGGGTGTCTTTTCGGGTTCCGCCAGCGCCACCGGCAGTGTATATACCAGCGCAAAGATCGCAAGCGAGGTTGTCATCAACACTTTAAACAGCAGCTCAAAGCCGTAGTTAGCGTGTATCCAGGCAATTACCGGTACTGTCGTGGCCATCACCAAAATGGTAATGGTATAGCGAATGGCCAGCAATCGGCTGCGTACTTCCGGCGTTGAGATGCGCCCGATAAGGATGTCGTTTATCGGTATCTGTCCAAATGCCGCGACCATGTAACCAATGGCAGCTACCATCGCCAGCGTACCGTAAGCACTGATAGCCAGCGCAAAGAACACTACCTGCAGTATCGCCACCGACATAAATATCAGGCGCGGTGATACGCGGTCGAGCAGATAGCCCACCACCAGTTGCCCAAGTGATCCAATGGCAAAGGCAGCAAAAGCCAGCAAGCCGATAAACGCCGCGGCACTGCCGGTGTCACCCGCCCTTTCGGCAAGCACCTTCGGCAGCGCAAACGTTGTACTCTGAAACACCAGACCACCGAGTGCCGTTGTCCCAAACACAACGGCAAGCACACGCAGAAACAGCACTGAACCCGATGCGACCAGCGATGCCTTCGATGCTGTTTTCTTGTTGTCGGCGCTGGCCTGATCTGTCGTCTGTTGCCGCAAAACCAGCTGCCAGTACGCAAGGCCAAGCAGCACCGACACCACACCGGGTGCGATAAACGCCGCGCGCCAGCCCATCTGATCAATAAAGAACCCGGTCAACAGTGCCGCAATAGCCACTCCGAGATTACCCCACACGCCGTTTACCGCGATGCGCATACCCTTGTTGCCAGGCCCGTCCAGCACCAGTGCAATACCAACCGGATGATAGATGGCTGCGAACATACCAATGGTAAAAAGCCCGACTCCAATCTGCAGCGGCGTCGATGCAGCGGACGTTGCCAGAGACGCAAGCCCGATACCGATAAAAAACACAACGATCATCGCGTGCTTACTCCACCGATCCGCCAGCCACCCCGCTGGCACGGCAAACATCCCGAATGCGACAAAGCCTGGCGTGGCATACGGTATCAGTGCGGCGTAACTCATGTTCCACTCCCGCGATAGCGCGAGCGCGGCCACAGTTGCAAACACCAGCATGAAGAGGTGATCGAGAAAGTGCCCGATGTTAAGTAACAGAAACTGTGAACGCGGCTGCATGTGGGGCCCACCGAGGAAGGTCGTGCAGCGCAGTATGGCAGAGCGGTGTACCGGTCGGCCACCCATTCAAATCATGGATCGCCATTTAACAACGGCACCGGGATTATCCTTTAGCTATTACCAGATTAGAGACCGGCCCGTGATTCGGCAGCAGCAGGCGGTTCGGCAGACGGTGGTTCTGCCCTGTATGCCTACGCGACAGCGGCAGGCCGAGTCAGTGGGCGCTGTTCCACATTGATGAAGTGACTCATATCGACAGGCTGGTTCAATGTGTAGATATGAAACTGCAGACAATCGCGCTCTATTAGCTGATCGATAAACGAGTTGAACTCCTGCTGCCAGACAGATTTCTCCGCCTCCGCGTCACCCGCGGCATTGGTATAAGCCTTGTTAATGCGCGATGGAATGCTGGCTCCGCAGCGACCGGCAAAGGCCACCATTTTTTTATAGTCGCGCACCGGCAGGATACCCGCCACAATCGGTGCCGTAATTCCAGCCGCGGTCACCCGATCACGGAAGCGCTCAAAATCATCAACGTCGAAGAAAAACTGCGTGATCGCACGTTGCGCCCCGGCATCAATCTTGGCTTTGAGCGAATCGATGTCGGCCTGCTCACTGGCCGCCATCGGGTGCACCTCCGGATAGCAGGCAACACTGATATCAAACGTGTGAATGGCCCGCAAACCACGAACAAAGTCAGCCACGTTGTCATAACACTCGCCACGCGCACGTGCCAGTTGCGCATCCTCACGAGCATCGCCACGCAAAGCGACAATGCGTTCAACCCCCATGCGTTTCAGGTGAGTGGCAACCTCGTTGATCTCGTCGATGGTTGAACCTTCGAACGTCAGATGTGCCGCCACCGGTACATCCGACACTTCCAGCAGGCTCTTCACAACGCGAACGCTGCGGGCCTGGCTGGTGCCCTGTGCACCATAAGTGATGGAGAAGTAACGCGGGTTCAGCGACTCGATAGCGCCGATACTGCGCCAGAAAGCACGTTCACTGACGTTGCTGGCTGGCGGGAAAAATTCGTAGGAGAACTCGGCCTTTTTCATATTGCTATTCCTTTCATTCCAGGTGCGTCATGCGATTGCGGCTAGTGTGTAACCGGTCGGCTCGACGGCCAGATTTTGACCGTGAGCGGGTCACCGTGCAGATCTCGGCTGCTCTGAGTAGTCATATCGAAGCGACCCAGCCACTTCTCGATTTCGTCGTCATCAAAACCCATCCGATGGTGTTTGTGCTCAACACGCAACTGCTCTTCGTTATGCGGGGCAAAGTCGACTATGATCAGCCGCCCGCCCGGCCGCAGCACGCGCACCGCTTCCTCGATGACCTGAGCCGGGTCATCGCTGTAATGCAGCACCAGATGCAGTGTGGCCAGATCAACCGATTCATCTGCGACTGGCATGTTGTACATATCGCCCTGCCTGACATGTACGTTGCGCAGTTGCGATCGCTCCAGATTGGCGCGCGCGACTGTCAGCATCTCCTGAGACAAATCAATGCCCATACCACGTTCAATTCGACC
>CAYMFQ010000134.1:0-15307 GCA_964389335.1 uncultured Granulosicoccaceae bacterium | reverse complement strand
AGTGCAGCACTTAACGATGACGACCGCGAAACACTATTGACGAATCGAATTCTGCAAATCGTCAACAAGGATCAAAGTACAGAGAGTTAGAGTACAGAGAATCAGCTTTCAGGCAATGCAAACCCCAGCTGCTTCAGGTTGTGTGCAATGGCCTTGTCGAGTTGCTCCGCCTGCTGTCTCTGCCCGGCAAGTTCTTTAGTCAGCCTTGCCATTTTCTCTTCAAACGGTTCGCCATCGTCTTCCACTTCAGCAGCCCCTACATAGCGCCCTGGTGTGAGCACATGGCCGTGGGAGGCAATCTCTTCGAGAGTGGCACTTTTACAGAAGCCTGCCACGTCTTCGTAACCTTTGTCTTGCTGCCAGTGGTGGTAGGTGTCGGCAATGTGTTTGATATCGTCAGCGGTCAGTTCTCGCAGTACGCGGTCGATCATGCTGCCCATGTTACGTGCATCGATGAATAGCGTCTGGCCACTGCGTTTGTCTTTTTGCTTGCGCAGAAACCACAGGCAGACGGGTATCTGTGTGGTGTAGAACAACTGACCGGGCAGCGCGACCATGCAATCGACCAGGTCTTTCTCTAACAGCTCTCGACGTATGTCACCCTCGCCTGAGGTGTTGGAACTCATAGAGCCATTGGCCAGTACAAAGCCTGCGGTGCCACCTTCCGACAGCTTCGATACCATGTGCAGTATCCATGCGTAGTTGGCGTTACCGGTGGGTGGCACGGTAAAGCCCGCCCAGCGCGGGTCATCGGTGAGTTCATCTTTCTGCCGCCACTGCTTTTGGTTAAACGGCGGGTTGGCCATGATGTAGTCGGCCTTGAGGTCGGGGTGCTGATCGCGGAAGAAGGTGTCTGCCGGTACATCACCCAGGTTGGCCGAGATGCCACGAATGGCGAGGTTCATTTTCGCCAGCTTGTAGGTGGTGGCGGTGAACTCCTGCCCGTAGATGGATATGTCTTTGGTATTGCCGTGGTGGCTTTCCACGAACTTCACCGACTGTACAAACATACCGCCAGACCCACAGCACGGATCGTAGATTTTGCCCTTAAAGGGCTCGATCATGTCAGCGATTAAATTCACCACACAGGCGGGTGTATAGAACTCGCCTCCGCGCTTGCCTTCGGCAGACGCAAACCGACCGAGAAAGTATTCGTAGACGCGGCCGACGATATCTTTTTTGTTGTCTGCGACCGTTTCGATATCGTTGATGGTGTCGATCAACGCCCCGAGCTTGGCCGGGTCAAGATCCTGCCGACTGAAGTAGTTGTCGGGCAACGCACCGGCCAGTGACTTGTTGTTCTGCTCAACAGTGAAGAGTGCTGTGTCGATCTGGATCGCCAGGTCATCCTGCTTGGCATTGGCCTGAATGTGTGACCAGCGCGCCTCCGGCGGCAGGAAGAACACATTCTTCATGGTGTAGAACTCCACCATGTCCACGTAGTCACCCTGCCCCTCGTCAATCAGTTCCTGCTGGCGCGCCTCAAAGCGATCACTGGCGAACTTCAGGAAGATCAGGCTCAGGACAATGTGTTTGTACTCTGACGATTCGACCTTGCCACGCAGTTTGTTGGCGGTGTCCCACAGGGCTTCTTCGAATGATTTTTTGGGTGCGGCTTTTTTCTTCGTTGATGTCTTTTTTGCTGCCACTTCTGACTCCCCGGATAATCCCTGTATTCTGCCCTATTTTGCGCGCCGGGGCCTACGGCAGGCAGCATGTCATCATCGACAGTGTTTTTGTTTTTGGTAAGCCGCAAACGCGGAAACTGGCAATTGCGCTACAAGTTTGCAGATCCTCCAGGAGGTTCTGCGGCTGTGCTGAAATAAGCGGCTGGATTTTAATGCTTTGTTTTCAGACAGAAAAAAAGAGAGGGGGAAAGAACTCGGAGTTGAGTTAGTTGGTCGGTGTGAGAGGATTCGAACCTCCGACCCCTTCGTCCCGAACGAAGTGCGCTACCAGGCTGCGCCACACACCGATGAATTAACTCTGGGTTACCGCTATTTTCTGAGTTCGCGTTGCGTTGAACGCTTGTTTACTGCTCTTGTTTATTGCCTCGGGAACTCACATGTTAAGTCGAATCACCGCGCGGGGTTTCAAACCCTGTCAGAACACGGGTATCCTGCTGCCCTTTCCGAGGGAAAACATGTCCGAGGAAGAACATGGCTGGTGCACATATTCCAGAGCCCCTATCGACCCGCGATATTCGGTGGACTGTAGCAAGTGCCGGACGCTTGCGCAAGAATCCCATTCAAAAACCTGAACACCAGCCATGCTAAATTTTTTTGAAAAACTTACCGACCCGTTTCCGCAAAAACCGCCGGACACACCACCCTATCCACTGCTGCAGTTTATCTACCACTACAGCCGCGATATGCGCTGGCCGCTGCTGGCGCTGACGATTCTGACCGCAACCATTGCCATCCTCGAAGTGAAGCTGTTTGCCTTTCTGGGTCAACTGGTGGACTGGCTGTCGGACAAGGACCCGGATACGTTTTTGGCAACCGAAAGCGCGACGCTGTGGCAGATGGGACTGGTGCTGCTGGTGGCGCTGCCAGTGCTGAGCCTGCTGCATACCATGATCTCGCATCAGTCGCTGCTGGGTAATTACCCGATGGCGATCCGCTGGCTGTCGCACAGTTATCTGCTGCGCCAGAGCATGTCGTTTTTTCAGGATGACTACGCCGGGCGCGTGGCAACCAAGGTAATGCAAACGTCACTGTCGATACGCGAGGCCGTATTAAAACTGCTCGACGTATTTGTGTATGTACTGGTGTACTTTTTATCGATGCTGGGGCTGGTATTTCAGACCAATCAGTGGCTGGTGATTCCGCTGCTGGTGTGGCTGGCGTTATACATCTTAGTACAGATGTATTTTATTCCGAGGCTTAAGCGCGTTTCCACCCTGCAGGCCGATGCCCGCTCTTCCATGACCGGGCGCGTGGTCGATAGTTATACCAACATCGCTACCGTGAAGCTCTTTGCTCACACCCAGCGCGAAGCAACCTACGCTCGCGACAGCATGGATGAATTCCTCGCTACGGTTTATACCCAGATGCGTTTGTCCAGTGGCATTGAGCTATGCATTAGCGTGTTGAACTACGCGCTTATCTTCGCACTGGCCGCGCTTTCGATTGTGTTGTGGCAGCACTCGGCAATTTCGGTTGGTGCCATTGCTATATCAGTCAGCCTGGCACTGCGGCTGAACGGTATGTCGCACTGGATTATGTGGGAACTAAGTGCACTGTTCGAGCATATCGGCACGACGGTAGACGGACGCAACACACTGTCGAAGCCGCTCAGTGTGACTGACAAACCGGACGCCGGTGCACTTGCCGTAAACAATGGGGTAATTAATTTTAACGAGGTGGGTTTTAATTACGGTGGCGATGAGCGCGTTATTGAAAACCTGAATCTCACCATTGGTGCTGGCGAAAAAGTGGGCGTTGTGGGTCGCTCCGGTGCTGGCAAATCAACACTGGTTAACCTGCTGTTGCGCTTCCACGATGTGGAGTCTGGCGCGGTCACTATCGACAACCAGGACATCCGTTCGGTGACACAGGACAGCCTGCGCGCTCAGATCGGCATGGTCACACAGGACACATCGCTGCTGCACCGTTCCGTAAGGGATAACATTCTCTATGGCCGGCCAGACGCCACTGAAGCAGAAATGCTGGATGCAGCCACACGTGCACAGGCGCAGGACTTCATTCAGTCACTGCGCGATCCACACGGCGGTTCTGGCTACGATGCACAGGTTGGAGAGCGCGGTGTAAAGTTATCCGGCGGCCAGCGTCAACGCATTGCAATTGCCAGAGTGTTGCTAAAGAATGCCCCTATTTTAGTACTTGATGAAGCGACATCGGCCCTCGACTCAGAAGTAGAAGCAGCCATACAACAAAGCCTGTTTACGCTAATGGAAGGCAAAACCGTTATCGCCATTGCGCACCGGTTGTCGACCATTGCTGCGATGGATAGACTGGTGGTGATGGATGCCGGGCGCATTGTTGAACAGGGCACTCACCAGGAGTTACTACAACACGATGGCATCTACGCCAGCTTGTGGAAAATGCAGACCAGTGGCTTTCTTGGTGATGTGTAGCTTCGACTGGTAAAAATAACAGGAATACAACTATGTACAAATTAATTGGCACACCGGCAGCGCGACCGTTCAGAGTACTGTGGGCGCTGGAAGAGTTAAACCAGCCCTATGAAGTGATACCGGCAAAACCGCAATCGCCTGAGGCAAAACAATACAACCCGGCTGGCAAGGTACCTGCGCTACTCGATGGCAGTGATACGATCATTGATTCAGTGGCAATCGTGCAGTATCTGGCAGACAAGCACGCAGACTTAACCTATGCGGCAGGTACAATCGACCGCGCCAGACAGGACAGTTTTACGCAGTTCGCCTGCGACGATCTCGATGGCGTGCTGTGGAGCATGGCAAAAAACTCATTCGTATTGCCTGAGGAAGTGCGTGCACCGGAAATTAGACGTTCATGTGAATATGACTTTGGACAGTCGATAGCAACGCTCGAAGAACGACTGGGTGACAACGACTATGTTATGGGTGATCGTTTTACCGTGCCTGATATCATTATCACGCACTGTGCCGGATGGGCTGCTAATGCAAAGTTCGCCATTCCTGAAGGCAACATCAGTCGCTATCTTGAGCGTGTGAAAAATCGCGAGGCTTATAAGAAAAGCGCTGAGATCAGGCAAAGCTATACAGGATAAGTGAAGCCGGTGCAGCTATAGCCTCGTTTGCAGCATTTCCACAAACGGGATATCGGCAGCAGACCAGCTCAGGCCGGAAAGCTCTGCCGCATCGCACCACTGGTGACGGTCATGATCAGTGAACGCCATGAGACCGGACCATTCGTTTACCATAAACGCGTGCAGACAAATGGCTTTCGGGGGCTCGGGTGTTATAACGTGCAGGTTCTCGCCTAGATACTCGCCTGTCACAATATCAACGTTGAGTTCTTCTTTTATTTCTCTGACGAGTGCGTCGCGCAACGATTCACCCGGCTCGACCTTGCCGCCGGGGAATTCCCACTCACCGGCGTGAGGTCCACGGGCGCGGCGCAGGCAGAGCACGGTGTTTTCTTTGCAGAATACAGCGGCGACCACATCTATTGCAGACTGAGCTGCCATGTTACTGCAGCACCCGCTGCAGGTGGTTATTCAACCGGCTCGCTTTGCTTTTCCGGTAAATTTAGCGCGTCGAGTTCTTCCAGTTCGTTTAACTCATCCAGTTCCTGCAAAGTTTCCGATTCAACGGGCTCGCTCAGTTCGTCAAGCTCAAGTAACTCGTCCAGCTCATTCTGTTGCACACCAGGCTGCTCAACCTCGGGGTCGGCAGGCTTGTAGTCAATCTTGTCGCAATCCTCTACCTGGCAACGTCGATACGCAAGGTACGCCTGACGCGAAAATACATAAGGGTCAATTGCTATCTCTTCGAGCAACTCGGTTTGCCCCAGCAGCTGCGAACGTTTGTCGACCAGATTCAGCGCCAGCATTTCAGACACCAGATCAGGTGCCATTGCCATATCACCAACAGCGCCGAGTGTTTCAACCTGCAATGCGGTGTCGGCAATGGTTCCCACCGCACTGCGCAGTGTTCTTGGCCCCAGTACCGGTAGCACAATGTAAGGGCCTTCCGGTATGCCCCAGACGCCGAACGTCTGACCAAAGTCTTCGTGGTTCTTTTCAATGTTTAGCATGGTGGCCACATCGATTACACCACCAACACCGGCTATGGTGTTAACAGCAACACGCGTTGAGTCGCTGAGCGCCTGATCAAACTTGCCTTGTAGTGCGGAGTTCGTAAGCACTCCGACATCACCAATATTGCTAAAGAAGTTACGCACACCGGTGCGAACCAACTCCGGGGTGTATTCGTGATAGTGTTCTGCCAGCGGCTTCAACGCGACTTCATCAAGGCGCTGGTTAAAGCGAAACATCATGCGGTTATACGGCTCGAACGGATCTTCCACAGCATCGGTCGATACCGGCATACCCGAGTCCGACAGTTGATCCGCACTCCATTCAATTAAACTACTGGTGACATCAATGGCGCTGTCAACCGCCTCACCAAGATCCATTTGCGTGGCACTTTCGAGCAGTGTTGTCAGATCCTGGCTACCTTCAGTCAGATAGCTCTGTAACGCCTCGCTCATGCTGTGATCATTACCGGCGCCGGCTTCGTTATCCGCATCGGTCAGATTGGCAATTGTCGCTACCGCAGACCATAGCCAGGAGGCAGTTGTGTCCTGAATGTCGGTGGCTACAGGCTCGGCGGCAGGTATTGGTGCGCTGACGGACTCATCTGCTGCATCAGGTCCAGATTCCGACCTAACGTTGCTACCGGCAACGGCTATGCTGCCTGAAGCTATGCTGAACAACAGAATCAGACTTGTCAGGAATTGTTTCATTGTTTACTACCCTTGCATTGCCCCCGTCACTACATAGTATGAAGACTTTACCGGCTAACTCAAGAAACAACACCCGGAAACGCGAATCAGCATCTACGCGGCATAATCCACGCAGCGTAGTAGCTCGGGTGCCTGCCGCACAGCATTTGAAATGAACATTACCTTCACCATAAAGTCGCTGCAAAAACACACCGCGGTTATCACCGCACTGCTTGACGCAAGCCGCTGTGAATACACATTTACCGGCAAAGTGATAGAAGCCTGCGGTACGGAAACACACAACTGGTTTGTGTCACGACCAAGCAGTGAAGATGCAATTGGCATTGAATCAGAGCTTCGAAAATTGCCCATTCCGTACAGCACAACCCGACACGGACCGCATTTTTTGCCACTAAACCACTGTAACTTTCGCGTTGATGACACCGGCAAAGCCCGATGCATTGAGTACGAACAGGGTGACAATACACTTGAACTGATGGAAGAACTCGAAAACGCCATTGCCGGAAACGACTATGCGTTTGTCAGAAATTTCATCAGCAAAAAGCGCCGGCAATACCTGCGGCCGCTGGACTGGGCCTCGCAGCTACGGTATTCGGCCGATTTCGATTTCGCCTGACCTGTGCTTGTTCTGCCGGACCATCACCCCTATAATTTTTTCAGAAATTACTGAAATAACTCAAAACTATGAAACTAGCCCCCTCGGTACAAGCATTCGTTTTGCATTTCGGCGAAATGGGCAGTCGCTGGGGCATTAATCGCACCGTGGGTCAGATCTACGCGCTGCTGTATCTGAGCAAAGAACCGCTGCATGCGGAGGAAATTACAGACACGCTGGGGGTCTCGCGCAGCAATGTCAGCATGGGCCTGAAGGAGCTGCAATCGTGGCGACTGGTCAGATCGCAGCATCTGCCGGGTGATCGGCGCGACTATTTCTCCACACCGGACGATGTCCTGGAAATTGCGCTCACGCTGGTGGAAGAGCGTCGCAAGCGCGAACTCGACCCCACGTTAACACTACTGCGCCAAACTCTGATGGAGCCCCCGTCCGATCAGGCCGAAGAGCACGCCCACGAGCGCATGCAGCAAATGTGTGACCTAATGGAGCAGGTTTCGCGCTGGTCGCATGATCTGCAAAAGCTTAAACCCAAGGAACTTCAGCGTCTGCTGATGCTCGGCAGTGCTGTGCCAAGGCTATTGCAAATGAAAGATACCCTGACGTCCGTCGGCAGCAAGCGTAAGGCATCCGGTGAGGGTAAGAAGTAAATGTCGCAGCGCGAACCGACAGAGAATAACCAAAGAACTGACTCGGGTACCGGCTTTACGGGTGCACTGAAAAGTGCTGCCGCGGCAGCGTTCGGCGTACAGTCGCAGGCCAATCGGGAACGAGACTTTAGCCAGGGCAAGCCCATTCACTTTATCGTTGCCGGTGTCGCGGCAACGCTGATCTTTATACTCGGCGTTGTTCTATTCGTGAAAATTATGTTGGCGACTGGTTCCTGACATCTGACACTGCGCTCGCGTCCAATCGCGTCAATATCTCCCCGCCACAGCCAAGGCCACGATCACAGCCACCAAGTGTCGACAGGTCGTTCCCGACAGATTTTATCTGTCATTGCTTCGACGTCACACACATACGCGGCGACGTAAACTTTATTATTAATCGCGTGAACCAGCGCCCAATAGTCGGCACGGTATAGTTGGTTAGGCAGCAGGCTGAGGCAGGATGGGCTGCTGTTCCACAGCGTAAATCATTAAACAAAGTGACAGCTGCCTGGCAGCGCTGTCATTACACCAGCACTCGTTGGTCCTGGGGCATCAAGTATATTTCAGCACAACCGTTACTTTTAGAGAGTTATTTTCTGACATATTACTAAACGGTTGAATAGTATGCGCTTACTTACACTTGCAATACTAAGTTGCTTGCTGGCAGCAGTCTATTGGGTTGGTGCCACTGAATACACCGATCGCATAGAACAGGATATACATGACCGCTCTACTGCTGCTCTCGCAAAATATCAGCCAGATGTCAGCGTATCGGTCGATGGCAGGGATGTCACGATCAAAGGAACGGTTGCCTCGGAAGAGGTAAAAGAAGAAATATCGGAAGTAGCAGACTCGGTGTGGGGCGTTCGAAAGACTGCCAACCAACTGGATGTCGACAGCACAATACCTTATGCGTTTAATGCTGAATACGACAATCAGCACCTGCGCATGAGCGGTACCGTTGACTCTGAAGATGCGGTCGACATGATAAATACCGTGCCAAATGCGCTGCCACCAAGCACACAAATCAGCACAGGCCCTGTGCAAACCGGCGCTGCGGATATGCCACATAGTGCAGAAAAAATCGAAACCGGTGTTGCGGCCTTAACCCAGCTTAACAAAGGCAGACTGTCAATCACCGATACCAACTTTGATCTTTCCGGTGTAGTGAGCGACCAGGAGCGCCTGAATTCAGTGGAGCGACTGATCGATACCCGACGCGATGTACTGGAGCCACTGATTGTGACACTGGATATCGACGTTGACCCGCACCATGGCATCAGCGGTGAGTGCCGCGAAGCGATATTTGCAGCCATGCAGAACAATGTATTGAACTACGAGGTTGACTACTACGCCATCGAGGACAATTACTTTGCCAAGCTGAACGAAATTGCGGCTGTTGTCACAGGAATTTGCAATAACCAGGTAACGCAGGTGCTGGTTGAGGGCCACGCCGATGTCACAGGTGGCGAAGGTTACAATCAGGGACTCAGTGAACGTCGAGCAGGTACGGTTCGTGATTATCTGATTGGTCACGGAGTTCCTGCCGATATGATTACAGCATTTGGTTACGGCGAGTTTCGCCCGATTGCAAGCAATGAAACTGAAGAAGGGAAGGCACTAAACCGCCGCACCGAGATTCACTTGTCGATCGAAGCGTTCAGGAACTCTGAAGATAATAAATACCAGCTGTCAACTAACTCGGACGACTAATTTAGTCATCCACTGGAGCACATTGAATGTTATACCTTATTCTTCAGATGGCAATGCTGTTGGCGATTGCCTCACTGCTCAGCGCTGCAATTGGCTGGTTAGCGCGTCGCTTCTTTCACGAGAAGCACTTGCTGGAGCGTCGCGCTGACGAGAAGCGTCGCGCACGAATCCCGGCACAGCTTCGTGATTCTCTGGCACGCGCAAACCATGACCTGGATAACGCAGAGGCAGAGGTACACTCTCTGCGCAGTGCACTGGGCGATGAGAAGGGTCGGCTTCAGGAACTTGAGAATGCCCTGCGGGGCAAAAGCCAGGAGGCAGAAAGAGCAGCACAGGACAAAATCAAGTTACAGGCCGAACTCAACCAGCTGCGCGGCAAAGATGCAGAGCTTCAGCAGGTTGCCGCCAGTCGCGCCAGCCTCGAAGACGACCTCGCCGCTGCCAATGCAGCACTGGCCGAAGCACAGCGTGCTGCGGATAACAAAGATGGTGAACTGCGCGCTGCGGCTTCGACCAATGCAAATCTCGAAGATATTATCGCCAGTCTGAAGAACGACATTGCACAGAAGACGGCAGCACTTGAACGTGCCAACGAAAAAGAAGCCGCACTGGCACGCGACATAGCACGGCTTGAAAAGCAGTTGGCAGATAAAGATAGCGCTCACGCTCAGCGTGCGAGCGACCTGGAAAGCCAGGTGCGCGCCGGACAGGCGGAAGTTAACCGCGGACAACAAACCATCGCCGCTGGTGAAGAGAAGCTTCGTGCACTTGACGCAGTAGCACAGGACCGCGCCACTGAACGCGATAAGCTGGAAAAGCAGTGTGCCGCACAGCAGAGCGAAATAGCGCGCCTGCAGCGTGAGCTTGACCGACTGCAGCAGCAGACTGGTGAGCAACGCGCACAGCAGGATAAGAAGCTGGCTGATCTTGAGCACGCTCTCGACAAGCAAAAGACTCTGGCATCACAGGCTGACCAGCAGCGTCGCAAAGAAGCTGATATGAGCGGTAAGTTGCAGGCTGAAATGGACAAGCTGCAGCGTCAGTTCGAAGCCAGCAGCGCCGCAGAAGCCGCACGCGGTGCACAGCTCGATAACCTGTTACAGGAACAGCAGCGCGTAGCAGAGGCAGCCAACGTTGCCCAGGGCGCTTTGAACGATAAGTACAATGACCTGAGGCAGGAACGCGACGCCCTTAAAAACGACGCTGATCAGGCAAAGAAGTCACTACACCAGCGCGACACCGAAGCGGCAAGACTGGCTGAGAAGAACGCAGCCGCTGAGCAGAAAATCGCTGAGCTTGAAGCCGGGTTGGGTAAACTCGAACGTGAGGGCGCAGACAAGTTCAATGCGCTGAAACAGGACCTCGGCGCTTCACAGCAAACTGCACAGGCAAAAGATGCAGAACTGCGTGACGCACTCGGCCAGCTGGGTGATTTGCGTGAGAAGCTTGCACAGATGGATGCATCCAACGCTGATCTTCGCGCTCAAATCGAACGGCTTGAGATGTTACTGGCCGAGCAGCGCAAGACCGCTGGTCGCAGCCTGCAGTCGCGAATTCTGGAACTCGAAACCATGCTTGATGCTGAACAGCGCCGCGCTGATGAGCTGCCGGAAATTCCAAAGGTCGCAATGGTTAGTAATAAGACAATTACTAAATCAAGAGCAGCCAATGCAGCAACCGTAACTGAGAGTAAGTCAGCCAAAGGCTGAAAGCTATAGTAGTTCGGTAGAAAAAACGCCGCGTTAATCGCGGCGTTTTTTTTGGACTGTAAACAGGATCGTATGCTCGCGCCCGCGCGTTAAAATTTATCGATCGTCCGCAACGCCTTGTGCACACCCTGCACTGCTTCTGCAGAAGGTCCGGTTGGCGAGTTTTGTTTTTTTTCAGTGACGGTCGGGCCAGACGGCGCAGAATCCACCGGTGCCAGCTCCCAGTTTTTCCACTCTTCGGACGCTGGTTTGCGCTGTGACGCCGGTGGTTTAGCTTTCATTGTGTTAGCCGTGGCGCGCATGCGACGATGCTCGGCAACGCTGGTAAGCAGGTTTCGCTGTAGTCGTTCAGAAAAATCCATACCGGGGATATTCTCCGTGATGAGTTCAGTTCGAGCGTCCCGCACAGACTACCGCAGCTCGTTGTACAGCGCCCCAGTGTACCCTGTAAACCAACTTTCAAAGCATGAAGTAATTATCATGCGCGACCAATTCCCGCCAACAGCAAGCAGAGTTCCACTGCGTTGACTGCTAGTTCAAGTCCGCCGCTGCAATATTCGACTGATGGATGTAACCGGTTGTAGAAGAGCCATCGTTGGCCCCCACGTGCACCCACACTCCGGACTGTTCGAACGCGGTAACCGATGCTCCCCTGGCCATCACCAGTGTTACTTCAGCGGATTCTGAGGGTTTCGCTCGCATCAGGGTGTTATCAGTATTTACCGTCAGGACAGGCAACACTCTGATTGCGGATGTATTGTCCGACGGCTTACGATTGAGCTTGCGGTAGTCAAACTCCTCCACAATAGGTGCGGATACTTCCTGCGCATCTTTGCCGACGATGATCGGCGACGCTGGAACCTCAACAATTTCCAGTGCCCAGCTATCCCTGGGCTCTTCGGTTTCAATGGCGAGCAATGCGTTTACCGAATCGCCCTCGGTTGTATTTGTGCCGGAGTTTGTGCTGGTGGCTTCAGCAGTATCAGTTTTCGGCACACCAACGGACGCCGACTGAACCACAACATCCCGAGCGGCTGCAACAACAGGTTCTTCGCGCGGCCCCTGAGCGGCCGGTGCAGATTCGATGCTGTCGATGTTAAAGATATAGCGCGGCGGCTGCTGCCCCTGATAACCCTCCATTGCAACAATCTGTTCGGGTGTCATCTCCGGCAGACTGCCGCGGATAAACATGACAGCCAGCGCCAGGCCCACAACCGAACCCACCACCCCAACGAGCACCGGGTGCACTTTCTGAGTTCGAGGCAGCGTCGGTGCCTCCTGAAGATCTTCGATATCGAAATTTTGATCAGTTACCTGCATGATCCACCTGACTTTATTATTGGTTCCACCCTTTGGAGTGGCGGATTTATATGTGGAGCCGGGAGCCTGCGCCGCAGATCTACTACAGCACAAGCTCCCAGACATTATAAATAAAGTATGGTTTGAGCGCACAAAATGTAATCAATGCAGGGGTAAGAACTGAATGATCGTCGTTATTTACCAGATGATGCGGTTTCACTTGGTAAAAACCATAATATATTGTTATTCGCCTTCCAGCGCCTGCCACCGCAGCATGCCTGCCCCGCATGCACACGGGTCCGTTTACCAGTGGGGAATGTCTGTAATTGCCTTTTCAGCATGGCTGCTCGCGCTTATCTCAACCTCACTGATGGCTGAAACCAACGATGAAAATATGACTCAGTCCTTTCGCATCGCAACATTCAATACGTCGCTGCATCGCTCGGGTCCGGGGGACCTATTGAGTGAACTGCGGAATAGCTCCATAGACAACAACCCGCACCCACAGATTAAAAAAATCGCCGAGATAATCCGCCATGTTCGTCCTCACGTTATTTTGCTGAATGAATTCGACCACCCGTGCCCTGTACCCGGGGACAGTTCAGATTGTCACGCCGACGAGGCTATTGAACTGTTTAAACATCATTACCTGAAACCGTCACTTGCCTCCGGTACTGACCCAATTACGTATTCATGGCACTTCGCCGCCGGGTCAAACACAGGCACCGCCGCCGGTGTTGACCTTAACAACGACGCGGCAGTTAACGAGGATGATGTATTTGGCTTTGGCGCGTTTTCGGGTCAGTACGGCATGGCGGTACTTTCACAGTTTCCTTTGATCAACAAGGAGATTCGAACTTTTCAACAATTCCTGTGGCGGGATATGCCTGACGCACTGTGGCCTATGGTGACCGACGAGGACAACAAGCCAAAGCATTACTACAGCGATGCCGCTCGCAAGGTGTTTCGGCTTTCGTCAAAGTCACACTGGGACATCCCGATCAATGTCGAAGACACTGTCATCCATCTGTTGGCGAGCCATCCAACACCACCGGTTTTCGATGGTGAAGAAGACCGCAACGGCCGTCGCAATCACGATGAAATTCGCTTTTGGGCTGATTATGTCGATGCGCAGGATAACAGTTACATTTATGACGATATGAAGCGCAGCGGTGGACTGCCGACCAACCGCAGATTTGTAATACTCGGCGACCTCAATGCATCACCAGACGAGGGTGATGCCACCAACGGCGCCATAGATCAACTGCTGCAACACACCGCAGTCAATGCTTCGTTTACCCCGGTAAGCGAAGGTGCTGTTGACAATGCACCGGACAATACCTTTGCCAGCAGTCACACTGCCACCTGGGCACTGCGGGTTGACTATGTACTGCCCTCCAGCCGCGGACTGGACATTGTCGATGGCGCGGTATTCTGGCCGTCGCAATCGGAGCTGCCATACCAGTGGTATAACGTGGGTGATCCGGGCACAGACCACCGACTGGTCTGGCTTGATTTGAAGGTAACGGCAATGAAAGACAGGTAGTCAACACTGATCAGAGGTCTGCATCATCATCCGCATTTTGATAATTGCCTTGACATCTACCACAAGTCAGCAGAGAGATTGTGGACAATTGTATCCAGCTGTATACACGCAAAGCCCTTAACCTATATGGTGTAGTCTCGCTAAGGAATTCGGTAGTTCGTATGTTGATATTAACCAGGCGTATTGGCGAAACAATACGCATCGGAGATGAAGTCTCCATTACTGTTCTCGACGCCAAGGGTGGCGGTACCAAATTCGGTATAAACGCACCCAAAGAAATCTCCGTTCACCGAGAGGAGATTTACGAAAAAATCGCCAGAGAATCTCAGGCCGGCCAGCAAAAGAGCAGGCAACAAAACTAAGCGCTGGTTAACAACAAAAAACCACACTAGCTGTATTCCAGTGGATCAAGTGGCTTAAGCAAAGACAGCGGGACATAGTACTTAAGATACCGTTTCCCATCAGAATAAGGGCGCCCCTCCGGCGCCTCTACTAACACGGTAGCCCGCTTCGTCACGCGGTTGACAACTCCGGTTAATGTTTCACCATCTATTGCAAAATTAACTCTGACACCAGGTGCGATGCCCAGTTGCCTGCGCGCTTTCTCTACCGGTGTGATCATAGAGTGCACGTTCTCAGTGTGCGCAAAGCAACGCAGTGATATGCCATGAAATCTCGATTGCGCACAACTCGATTTATCCCACAGCACAAACTCGATCAGGTGCACCAACTCGTGCTCCATCACTCGCAACAGTGCATCAAGTCTGTCGTTGCAGGTAATACCACTGCAAACAATGGAACGGTGGTCCTGTTCAGTAAAACAGCCAAACAACAGTGTTGTTGAAACACCGATTAGAAAGCGCTGTTCCGGCTTGCGATAGTAGGCAGTTTTGCCTGCTGATCGGGTAAGCCGACCTGACAACTCGAAATCTATCGGGATATCGCCGAGCGCGGGAGTAATACAGCCGTCAAAGAAGTGCTCATCGTACAGGTTAAAGATCTGACGCAGATCAGTCGGTGCAATAGATTCAAAGTCCGGTGTCTTTATAAACCGTGAATCTGTCAGAACGCACTTGCGTATCTTGCTGATGCGCCGCTCCACATCAGCTGCACTAAGGCTCATTGATTCGACCCGTTGCAGCAAACTGTGGCGTGGAAGGTTCAATGCGCAGACTCCATTAGTCCATCGCCTTTATACGCTGATGATCAATCGAAACCGCAGCATCATCGATTAACTGACGCACCTGTTCGTAATCGCCGTTGTTATGTGCAAGCAGCAACACCAGCCGGGCCAGAAACAACTCACTTTGCGCAGCCCCAACCTGGTCGATCTTTTGCGC
>CAYMFQ010000133.1:6659-15430 GCA_964389335.1 uncultured Granulosicoccaceae bacterium | reverse complement strand
AAGAAGAAATCTTCAAAGAAGAAGTCTTCAAAGAAGAAGTCCTCAAAGAAGAAGTCTTCCAAGAAGAAATCCTCTAAGAAGAAGTCTTCTAAAAAGAAAGCTTCTAAAAAGAAGTCCAGTAAGAAAAGACGCGCTAAGAAAAAGCGCTAGTAAGCGGGGGAACTGGCAGCAGATCAGGTACGGTTTGCTGCCATAAGCCGCGTAAGTTGTTGATCTTAAAATAATAAATCTAAAGCCATCCGAGCATCTCTGCTTAGCTACAAACTCTCTCCTTCGCCATAGCCTCACTCTGTCTAAGGCATGAACCTGCATCTGACATGGTCATACAGACCTGGTTTTAAAGTAATCCCTCTAATCGTTTGATAATCATTTTGGCGTGTATCGTAGGCAACCAGGTTGCGTACTTTTACGACTGAACGGCCATCGGATAACTCTCCCGGTGACTGTGGATGGGTATTAGTGTGTGTTACCTATCGTAACAGCAAGGCGTTATAGACCGGGTAGCGCGTGGAAGGGAATTACCTGTACTTTTTCACCGGCGGTGGCACCCTTTGAAAACTGAGGCAGACAGATAAAGCAATTGGCCTGGCTCACCGACGACAGTACGTGTGAGTCCTGTAGACCGGTGGTGGTAACGGTTAGTTGCTCATTGTTTGAGCTGAGTGTGCCTCGCTGAAACTCAAAACGACCCTTTTCTTTGGTCAGTGCCGATGTGCATATGGCTTCTACCGTTAGTGCTGGCTGATAGGTTTCACCGCTGAAAGCCTGCAGTGCAGGGATAACAAATTGCACACAGGTAACCAGGCTTGATACAGGGTTGCCCGGCAGGCCGAAGTAAAGCGCACCAGTGTTGAGTCTGGCTGTAACCATTGGTTTCCCGGGTTTCATAGCGATTTTCCAGAACACCAACTCGCCGTTCTGCTCAACAACCGCTTTAACATAGTCAGCCTGTCCAACAGACACCCCGCCACTGGAAAGGATAAAGTCGAGATCGTCGCGGCTATCCAATAGTTGCTGTAGTGATTCGGGATCATCCTGCACAATGCCCAAATCTTCGGCTTCCAAGCCGCATCGCCTCAGTAGTGACGTGATTGTTACACGGTTGCTGTCATAAATTTGGCCATTGGTGAGTGACTCACCGTGTGAGCGCAGTTCATCGCCAGTCGAAAGGATACCGACCCGAGGCTTACGCGTAACGCTTACGCTATCGATGCCCTGCGCTGCAAGCAGACCACAGTCTGAAGGGGTGAGCCGCTGCAAACTGGATACGATGGTCGTGTTAGCAACGATATCGTCACCGGGTACGCGCACATGCTGCTGTCGCACCGGTACCTGGTTAACCGTTAGTTGCTGCCCGTCAACGGTGGTATTTTCCACAATCACAATGGTGTCTGCATCATCGGGGATCATTGCGCCGGTGGTTATTTCAATGGCATCCCCTGTGGATAACCTGCCCTCGAACGGGTGCCCGGCCAGTGATTTACCGACAATGTTAAACGTTGCAGCTGGTGTGAAATCGTCATGGCGAATAGCAAACCCATCCATCGCTGAGTTACGAAACAGCGGAATTGCATGCCGTGCCTGTATGTCTTCTGCGCTAACACGGTCAACGGCATCGATGAGTGCCACCGTTTCGGTTTCGCTTGTCACTGATACCAGATTGAGGATTGCCTGACGCGCTTCGTCGATTGAAAGCGCAGGGTTGCCTGTCGGGCCGGCATTCTTTAATTCAGAGTTATTGGTCATTTGAACCTGCGGCTATATTTGGAATCGCCCCGAGACACGCTAATGCCCCGTGATGCACCAGTGCAAAGCCTGGAGGTACCGGGCAAATGCATAATGCAATCGCACCGCACAAAGCTGCTGCAGTGCCTGAGTGCCAATCGTAGGCGTTGCGGAAAATAGAGTAACAAAGTTTTCTCGTCTGCGGTCGTGCCGCTCTGTTGCGTGAGCGCAGCGTGTCCGTGCAGGTGTCCTGCATGGACTTTTTGACAGACAGTTACGGTCAAAAGCAGAGTATCGTTTATAAGGCTGGCAGTTGCCTCTGCACTGTCGGTCGGACCGCAGAAGGTCCGAAATCGATCAATAACCGTCGCCAAAACGCAAAATAAGAACGGAAGAACGATGGCTCAACCAGCCACCCAGACTGGCAATCATGAATTGCTTGAACGCTTTCGCCACTACCTGTGGCTTGAAAGGGGGCTTAGTGATAACACCATACAGTCTTACACCAGCGACCTCCGTCTGTTCGCAAACTGGCTGCACGATCGCTGTTTGTCATTGAGTGAGGCAACCGGTGAACAGGTATTGTCTTATCTGGCGGACCGTGTCGAACAGGGCAACAGCGCCAGAACAACCGCCAGGCTGCTGTCCAGCCTGAAACGTTTTTATACACTGTTGTGCCGCGAAGGCTTTATCAGCACCGATCCAACCGCGCTGGTAGATGCGCCAAAGACCGGCCGACCCTTACCCGACTCACTAAGTGAAAGCCAGATAGAAAAGCTGTTAGCGGCACCTGACCTCGATACCCCGGAAGGCGTGCGTGATCGAGCAATGCTCGAGTTGACCTATTCAAGCGGCTTGCGGGTCAGTGAGCTAGTTAATCTGCGGGTACCGGCGCTTAATCTGACCGCGGCGGTGTTGCGTGTTATTGGCAAGGGCAACAAAGAACGACTGCTGCCGATTGGTGATCTCGCAGTCGAGCAACTGGAAGAATACCTTCGCTCAGCACGGCTTGAATTGCTGAAAAGCCAGCAAGACACCGATTTTCTCTTTGTTACACGGCGAGGTGCCGGACTGACCCGCCAGGCGTTTTGGTATCGGGTAAAAAAATACGCTGCTGAGGCAGGAATCCGCCAGGCATTGTCGCCGCATACACTCCGACACGCTTTTGCCACACATTTGGTTAACAACGAGGCTGATCTGCGCGTGGTGCAGATGCTGCTTGGACACAGTAACATCTCGACCACGCAAATCTATACTCACGTGGCCGCCGAGCGATTGAAAACGTTGCATTCGCAACACCACCCGCGGGGCTAATGGTTCGGGCTGGCAACTCAGGCTGACAGCCGGTCCGCAAAACCAGTCCGCAAAAATAGACCGGCAGGTGCTTTGGCCGTGGGTTCGATGAAGTCAACACTGGTGTTTTCACGTTGTATGTTGGGGAGTATCCTGCGCCATTCGACCAATTAGATGAACCGGGCGTGAAACGGTTGGTCTATAAGGCATGATCAAAGGTTACAATTTACCGGGGTGAAGGACGACCAAAAGCGTTATTTTTCACGCGTTTGCACAAATCCGGCGTCAAAATTGATGCGGAATACAGGCTGAGTCACAGGAACAGGCATGAAACTTAAACAATCTCTCATTTCACTATGCTTTGTCTGCATCACCGGCACCGCCGTGGCGCAGGATAAAACACCCGAGCAGGAACTTCGTGAGTCACTCGCGGAACTGGCGCCGGATCTGCCGATCACCACAGTTGCTGAATCGCCGCTTCCGGGCGTGTACGAAGTGGTTAGTGAAGGACAGGTTTATTATCTGACACCCGATGGCAAGTTTATGCTTGAGGGCAGCATCATCGACCTGGAAGCACGAGTTAATCTGAGTGAGCAGCGCCGCGGACAACTGCAATTGTCGCTGATTCAGGAAGTGCCGGAAGACCAAATGGTCGTCTTTAATAACGAAGCCGGAGACGCAACGCGCTGGATCACGGTCTTCACCGATACCGATTGTGGTTTTTGTCAGAAGCTGCATCGAGAAATAGAAACGATCACCGACGCAGATATTAAAGTCAGGTACCTGATGTTTCCGCGTGCCGGAATTGATTCCGCTTCCTCCAGAGAGCTTGAAAGCGTTTGGTGTTCAGATGATCAGCAGGCTGCCATGACTGCCGCGAAAACCGGTGGCACAGTAAGAGAAGCCAGCTGTGAAAACCCAATCCAGTCGCACATGGATCTGGCCGGCCGTGTAGGTCTGCGTGGAACACCGCTGATATATCTGGATGACGGTACCAAAATTCCGGGTTATCGTCCGGCGGAAGAGTTAATCAAGATGGTTAACGAGAGCGAACCCGTCGCGATGAAATAATCGCGAGGCACTCTCGATATCAACAAAAAAGCAGATTCACGCGGCGCACTGATTTTCGTGCGTCGTTGGTGACTGGTCGCTGTAACCTGAAGTTGTGTTGTGAGTGAAGGCGGGGTGACCGGTTTCCCTCCGCAAGGCACCGGTCAGGTCTGCTTTGCGCTATCAGGCAATGAAATCCGGTAACAGGCTGCTTCGCAGCTGTGCAATCATATCTTTTAACTGCAGCTTACGGCGCTTCATGCGGCTGATGGTCAGTTGATCGGCTCCGGGGCTACAGGTTAGCAACGCTACATCCTGATCCAGTGCCGCATGCTCGAGCTCGAGCCTGTTGAGCAGCTTTTTGCGTTCCTGTCGGTCGATATCGTCTAGGTTGCTCATGGTTGCTCGTTGTATGAGAAAATAGGGTGCACATCAGCCACAATCCAGTACCCTGCAGCCCGGCATCAATGAATTTTAACCCACCTCGCACCATTGGCACAGGCCAGTTGCCGACAGTTGTTTTCAAGGCCACTCCGGAAGACTTTATCGTAGATGAAATCCTCGGCTTCGAGCCCACCGGAGAGGGAGAGCATATCTGGATTCTGGTGCGAAAAACGGGATGCAACACACGAGATCTCGTCGAGCAGATTGCCGCTGCCACCGGTACTCCGGCACGTGATATCGGCTATTCGGGTCTGAAGGACAAACACGCCGTTACCACCCAATGGTTTAGCATTCGTCAATCAGTGCATGACAGCCTTTCACCGGAGGTGGCAGAAATACCGGGAATAGAGTTGTTGCGCACCGAACGCAGCGATCGCAAGCTGCGCACTGGCAGCCACCAGGCCAATCGATTTGCAATCGTGTTGCGAGATGTCACTGGCGATCAGCAGGCATTGCAGCATCAGCTTGAGCACATTGGTCGACGTGGCTTTCCGAACTATTTTGGTGCCCAGCGTTTTGGTCACGATGGTCGCAACGTTAGTGCTGCACGCTCAATGTTTCAGAGTCGGCGCAGAAAGGTGACCCGGTTTAAGCGCGGCATGTACCTGTCAGCCGCCAGAGCGTGGCTTTTTAATCAGGTGCTTGCACAGCGAGTCACAGACGATAGCTGGCTGCGTGTGCAAACCGGTGATGTCTGTATGCTGGATGGAAGTCGCAGTGTCTTTCAGGCAACGCAGGGTGACGACGATTTACAGGTGCGTCATGATACGCACGACATTCATCTGACCGGCCCGATGGTTGGTGCTGGTGACAGCCTTGCTGCCGCTGGCATACTTGAGCTTGAGCAGCGCTGCCTGCAGGATGAATCGATTCTTGTCGATGGCCTTGCACAGGCGGGTCTCAAGCAGGAGCGCCGTGCGTTACGCGCCCTGGCGTCAGACCTCACTGTCGAATGGCTTGATGCTCAAACGCTTAAGCTTGGGTTTAGTCTGGCACGGGGTGTTTTTGCCACATCGCTGCTGAACGAAATCGTCGATGTAAGCAATGCGTGAAAAAGACTAAACAATCCCCGGTGTATAAGCAGCACAAACAGCCGCAATAACAACGAGATTAAAAATGAACTGGTGGGGTAAAGTACTTGGTGGCACTTTTGGTTTCTTAATCGGTGGTCCTATTGGCGGGCTGATTGGTGCGGTACTGGGTCATAACTTCGATGCGGGCCTTAAGCGCCTGAACCATGAAGATGCTGAAGACATGTCTCCCGGTGCACAGGAGCGTGTGCAGGCTACCTTCTTTACCGCCACCTTTGCCACTATGGGTCACCTCGCCAAAGCCGATGGCAAGGTAACCAAAGACGAAATCGCCATGGCAGAAAGTGTCATGAGCCAGATGCAACTCTCGCCAGAGCAAAAACGCGTCGCCATTGATCTGTTTCAGCAAGGCAAAGACCCATCCTACGATGTCAAAGCCGTGGTGGAACAGTTTCGAATTGAATGCCGCCGACGTACGAACCTGATGCGTATGTTTGTTGAAATTCAGCTGCACGCAGTCTATGCCGATGGCACATTGCACCCCGCTGAAGAGAAGCTGCTGGGGGAAATTTGCGAAACACTCAAGTTTCCAAAATTCATGCTGCGGCAGATGGAAATACTGGTGCGTGCCGGCAGACAATCTGGCCCGTCAGGTGGCGGTTCACAGCAACGCAACACCGCTTCACAAACAGGCGGATTGTCGCTGCCCGAAGCTTATGAGTTACTGGGTATTGATAAAAGCGCCGATAAAGATGCCACCAAGCGCGCTTATCGCAAGCTCATGAGTCAGCACCATCCGGATAAACTTGTGGCTAAAGGCTTACCACCGGAAATGATAAAACTCGCGACCGAAAAAACCCAGGCCATCAAGGCCGCCTATGAGCTGATCAAAGAGCGGCGAGGTTGGTAGCGTCGCGGTAATGTGGCAAGCCCGCAGATTGAAAATGTCGGACGACAGCCCTGTCGCGCTACTACTGTTCTTTGAGCCGTGGCATCAGCATCACCAGATTACAGGGACGGGTGCGATTGTCGAGCTGCTCTGAAATAAGCTTTTGCCACGCGGTCTTACACGCACTGGGTGAGCCCGGTAGTACAAACAGATAGGTCGCATTGGCGACCCCTGCCAGTGCTCTCGACTGCAGCGTTGAGGTTTTTATGTCGTCGTATGAGAGCACTCGAAACATTTCGCCGAAACCTTCTATTTCCTTATCGAGCAACGGGGCGATGGCCTCTGGTGTGCCGTCGCGACCGGTGACACCGGTGCCACCGGTGCTGAGCACGACGTCGATTTCAGTCTCGGCTATCCAGCCGCTGACGACCGCGCGGATCTGGTAAATATCGTCTTTGACAATCGTTTTGGCCACACACTGATGGCCGGTTTCCTCAACTGCCTGTTTAAGCCAGTTGCCCGACTTATCATCGGCTTCGGTGCGCGTGTCAGACACGGTGAGTACAGCGATATTGAGTGATTTGAAGTCTGTGAAATTACTCATGACAGTCTCGGGCGTTATTGCGGGCGGATTACGCTTATAATCGGGTCACTTCACGCTATCACAACGAGATCACCTTTTACTATGTCCGAGCGGCTGCAAAAACTGATGGCACGTGCCGGGCTGGGCTCGCGCCGCTCGCTCGAGGCAGATATCACCAATGGTGCGGTCTATCTGAACGCACAGCCGGCAAAGCTTGGTGATCGGGCTCAGGCCGGTGATCGCATTCGCTACGGGCAGCGCCGCTACCGCGTGGTCTTGTCTGCCAACCCGGATTTCCGATTGATTGCCTACCACAAACCCGAGGGCAGGGTCACCACGCGCTCCGATGAACAGAATCGCCCGACCGTATTCGAGCATTTGCCAAGGCTCAAAGGCTCGCGCTGGATTGCCGTTGGCAGGCTCGACATCAACACCAGCGGGTTGCTGTTGTTTACCAACGATGGCGAGTTTGCCCACAAGCTTATGCATCCGTCGTCAGAAATCGAAAGGGAGTACGCCTGCAGAATCCGTGGTCCGGTTGCCGAATCTGACGTAAAGGCACTGCAGGACGGTATAGAACTGGATGACGGGCCGGCACGGTTTCAGCGATGCTGGTTCGATGGCGGCAGCGATAATAACCAGTGGTTTCGGGTGGTGCTAAGCGAAGGCAGAAACCGCGAAGTACGACGAATGTGGACGGCACTTGGCTACCAGGTCAGCCGACTGATTCGGGTGCGCTACGGTCCAATAGACCTACCAGGCTATGTTCGCGCAGGCAAATTTATCGACGTCGATGAGCACCTTGTAGCTCAGTTGCGGCAGGCGACCGGCCTCACCAGGGTGGCGAAGGAAAAGCGTAGCCAGGATAAAGACCGTGCCGGTAATAAGGAAAAGAAAAAGCCCGACACAGAGCAGGCATCATCCGACGCATTGTTAAGGCTGGTGCCTGAAACCGCACCACGGCAACGCGGCCGACGTCCCCGGCCTCAGGTACGCAGACGAGTTGGGCGTCGATAACTTCACAACTATTTTTGCCGCAACAACAAGGGCGATCGGCGTTGCGATTGCATCACCAGATCGCACCGTCAGCCTGGTCGCAAGCTAGCCTTATAGATCAGTCAAAAACAATTTCAACGCGACGATTGGCGCTGCGTCCGTCAGGCGTTTCATTGTTGGCTATCGGACGTGACTCACCGAAGCCCACAGCGGAGACACGGTCAGCGCTAATGCCATGTTCTTTGATTGCATTCGCAACGGCGCTGGCTCTCTTTTCTGAAAGCGCCTGGTTGAAGTTTTTGCCACCAACGTGGTCAGTGTGGCCCTGGATTGATGCACGGCTGTCAGGGTTGGCGCGTAAGTGCGCTGCTGCACGAGCGACGATAGTGTTTGCACCTGGCTTGAGGGTGGTTTCTCCAAACTCAAACAGCACGCCACTTATGGTGAGGTCACCAGCAGCACTGGTTGCTGCCAAAGCTGCACCAGCTTCAGGCTCTGATTGTGAGGGAATGAGTGAGCAGGCGCTGAGTAATCCTGACAGTGCGAGGCTGAGCGCCAGAGTGGTATTTCTATTCATATTTCTTCAGGAATCTGCTGCGTAATAAAGTGGTAGCAATCGGCAGAGCCAGATCAGACCTTTAGTCAGCATGACGTAGGCTATTGCCCAATGCCGATCCTTGAATCCAGTTTGATAACAATTGAAAAAATTCCCGAAACATCGATGAAACCTATCGCCCCGATACTATTCATCAACGGGAAA
>CAYMFQ010000133.1:0-6559 GCA_964389335.1 uncultured Granulosicoccaceae bacterium | reverse complement strand
TTGCTTGAGAAAGCGGAAAAGGCGGATGCAAGAGCAGAAAAAAAGCGCGCCAAGGCACAAAGGATTATTGAAGAATTTGAGGAAATCGAAGGTATTAACCCGGGTGGTAGCGGTAATGGCGGGGGAGAAAACACGGTTATAGAGTCACCGCACTGTGGAGGCCCGGGTCAGCCACTGTGTTAGCCTGAAATCAACAACAGGAAAGTTAAAGCGTCGGAGTAACTGTCTCTGGCGTGTGGTTGATTATAAACCCTGCCTGGTTATGGACAATCATATGTTAGTAAGAAGCCTCGCTACTCGTCTGCACAATGATATAGAGGCTTATTCACTCTGCGCTGTCGTTAAGCCACACCCGTCAGCCAGGCTATTATCAACTTCATAGTGCGGTGCAGGGTTGCCTCGAAAAAAAGACGCTGCTCTTTTAGTAGCACGCTCTGCTACCTGTATGCCAAGCTGTCTGCCCGGTACATCATCAACTGGAGGATGTATGCCTCCCCAGATTCTGGATAAGCTACTTTGATCTGATGCGTCTTTGTAGGTCGCCCATTGCAGGACGACATCTTCGCTTGGCCCTTGCTCAAACACAAGAAAGTCATTTCGAGGGGCCACAAATTCAGCCAGTCCACCGGGGAAGTACTCAGACCCGGTCAGGGTGGTGAGTACTTCAGCTGCTGTGCGAGAGAAGGTGGAATGCCCGGATACGTAACCGCTAAATGGTGGTGTTACAAATGAAGGGCGTTGGTAAGGCCACCAGTTTTCCATCAGGATCCAGCCTACACCGGCGGCGTTTTTTTCAGGGTCAGTAACATGGTCTGGTCCGCGCCAGGCACGTACTTTTATCTTGCCGACGTTTGCATTGTTGGCTCCTGATAGTTTGTCACCCGCCTGTACCACTTCAATGACGCCAGGCATTATTGCAATACCGTTTTCGTGATATCCGGGTAGGGCGGGGTCGGTGCTTTGACCCAGTTGAGCCAGATACCTCAGTGCAGAAATTGGCCGCGCATAGTCGTAGTAACCTTTGATACTCCATGCGGCGATCGCTGCATCATGCATCGCACCGCCCAGTACAAAATAGCTGCGAATATCAAACTCAAGTGTGTTCATCGTTGCGCCTGAGCCGCAGTACCGTCGTTCGAAATCCGGATGATCCAGCACATAGTCGTTGAGTATCGTAAACCAGTGCCCGGGAGGTGTTTCACTGTCAGGTCCGTCCGCCCAAAACTCGGCGACAACACGGGTATAGTCACCACGCAAGGCATAGTTGGGTTGGTAAGGCAGGTTGGTTACCGGGTTTACCTGTCTGCCGATTTGAGCGCTGCCACCATCGGTACGATAAAAAGTTCTCAACGCGCTCTTGTCCGGCAGTGGTCCGCTTGCGCCAAGTGATCGAGGTGAGATATCCCATCGAACACCATCGGCCGGATCAAGCTGTGCTGACCATGCCGCCACCAGTGCGTGACCCCAGGCGTATTCGGCAGGGTCAACCGAGAACAACGAGGGAGCGCCGGGGTCGAGATACACCCGATACTGTTGATTGTCGCGTTCTTTTATAACACTGTCCCGGGAGGTGAGTGCGAACGGTAATACATGGCCCCATTCAGCACCGAGAAACTCGGGTGTCGGTAGCGGATTGTTAGCCTGATCCACATAGTTATTCCGCTCTAGTGGCTGCCAGCGATCGGGGTTTCGCATTGAATGGTTGCCGGAATCGTTTGGATCAAGATGAGGATTAACCGGCCGGTAGTAGTGATTTTTATAATCAGCGTCTTCATTGGCTCCGTCAGCCCGCCCATATTCGATAATGCAATCGGCGAGATAGGCACCGAGACCTTCGGGGGTTGTAGGCTGCGCTGCCTGATCGTAGTTGCGAGCATTGCTCAACGGAATTTGAAGCCGCCCCAGAACCTGGTTTAGCCTTTCGCCGATGCTGTTTGCACCTGGTGAGTATTTAAAGCGGTGAGAGAGCAGACGATACATGGCTGCGGATAACGTGAGTTCGACATTTCTTTGTCGCTCAGTGGCAGCCGCATCGACAAATGTTTTTCGCAGTTGCTGAGGAAAAGTGCAGTGAAAGCCATCGTCCTGCGTTTGCCCCAGAAAATACGGACTGGCTGGCGGGTTGTATACCGCCCACGCGTCGTACATTGCCGCGGACGCGTGAAAAAGGTTGCGCGCATGGGCGGTAGGGCGTGCAAAATCATTTCTGATTGCATGCAACAGCGCCTCATTCCAGATTCGGGCTGCGGAGTGCTGGTTGCCAGGTTGAGCACCAACTGCGGGCGTTGCAAAGAGTGTTACAGTCAGTAGTGCTACAAGTGGTATAGAAGCGAGCTTGTGTTTTATAACAGTCAATCGGAACCTCTGGGACCTGGTGGGTTAAATACCACAAAAAGGAAATAACCCAGGTCGATGCTCTGCGGAATTTTTGATAGGGTCGTGAAGCGTCATCTATGCCAATAGATGCACGGCTCGATGCACAAGAGTCTATTTGAGGGGAGGGTGTGAAGCGCGACGCAGCATGTGTTTAGCCACGTGCGGATGCGTTTTAAAAGTATGCTGGTGTAGCTTTGCCGCCACGGCATTCAGAATTGGCCAAAATGACTTTGAACCCCGTGGTTGTAGCCGGGGTTCAAAGTAGTTTGGCGGAGAGAGAGGGATTCGAACCCTCGATACGCTATTAACGTATACACACTTTCCAGGCGTGCTCCTTCAGCCACTCGGACACCTCTCCGGAACCTGTATCACTATCTACGATGCTTATGCAATTTTCGCACAGATAACGAGTGTAATGGTAGTACGTCGCTGCTACAGCGGCGGTTACAGCTTTTCCAGTTTCCTGTAGAGCAGGCTGGTCGAATACTCTTTAGTTACCCTCGCTCCCGCGCGGGGTGTAGATGGGCGACGGAAACGCCGCTACGTTGTCGGACATGTCGGCAATTTTCGGGGTGCCGCGCTTCTCGACCTCGTCTATTCTAATGACGGCATGCATCGGGATGATGGTGCGAGCGACGCCCTCGAATTCGCTCTTCAGTTTCTCTTCCGACGGGTCCACCACGACAGTGGTGTGCTCGTCGAACAGCAGGTCTTCGAGCACCACGAAGCCGTAGAGTTCACCCTGGAACGCATCTTTGGCGTACAGCTCGTAGATTTTGTCCTGACTGACAAAACGGACGCGATAAACGTGTTCTTTCGGCATGTTTCACTCTGGCGCGGCTGCTACTACCTGTCGGCGGTTACGTCGACAGCGGCCGGCGATAATAGCACAACTGTTGTTCATTCCGCTGTTTAATCCTCGACCTTATAGCCCAACTCATTCACGTAATGCGAATCGCTGCGGATCAGTGCAGGCGCCCGAACGTCATTGGCGCTACCACCACCCTGTGTTCGTCAGGTCAGGGATGTCACAGGCGCGACGTCCAGACGTACTATAGTGTCGTCGTCGCCAAATGCAGGCGGGTAGTACTGACGCACCAGCGGGTCGTGCCCGGGGATAATATGGTCGAGTGACGGAGCCAGCGACTTCAGCCGATTGAATCCACTCAGCATGTTCTCCAGGTCGACCACAATCGGAAACGCCTTGCCGCGTAAAAAGTTCTCGTAGTAGTGGCTGGCATCCGAGGCCAGAATCACCGGGCCGCGGCTTGTGTTGACCCTGACGCACTGCAGGCCGCGGCTGTGTCCGCCCAGAAGATGTACCTCGATGCCTGGAGCCACCTGGCCCGATCCGCTGTGAAACACAACGCGCCCGGAAAAGAGGTTTCGCACCATGTCGCAGATGTGCTCACCTGAAAAAGGATAACGCAGTACGTCATGGCACATGCACGGGCCCGTGGCGTAGCTCATTTCCTGTTCCTGTAAATGAAAACGCGCGTTGGGGAAGGACGTCAGTGAGCCCGCATGGTCGTAGTGCAGGTGGGTGATGATCACGGTATCGATGGTGTCTGGCTGCACGCCAAAGCGTTTCAGTAATTCGGCCGGTTCCTCGGTGACCGGGCGCTGTCGTGCTATGCCTTCTTTGCGGTCATAGCCGGTATCAATCAGCACGTACCGCGAGCCACTTTTGAGCAGCCAGATGAAATAGTCCATCGGGTGCGGCGCGTCGTGATTGTCGTCAAACATAAACGACTCGTTGCGCGTGCGGATGTTGCGGTCGGCGTATTTGAGGGCGTAGATTTCCCAACTGTCGTTCATGACGTGCTCCTGGCGGTTAGCTAGCCTGCATTATTGTTCGGGACCTGGCATCCAGAGGAAATGTAATTTCATCCGTGAATAATGCCGGCTAATGGTTCAACTGATACAGCGCTTTCGTTTGTGCGGATTGGTAGATGGCCGCTTCCAGTTCAACGTTACGCAGATAGGCGTCAGCGGTGTTGTGCAGTGGCGTTGCCTGCAGCAGGTGTTCAACGACATGCTGCTGCAATAAATACACGCAATCGCCGCCGAAATCAGTGTCGTTAAATGAGTAGGTGTGCGGTGTGCTGTTGAGCTCACCATGTTTTCGTACTTCTATAGCGCCGCTGCCCTGCAGACTCAGACTGGCGTCGGAGCCCTCTATGGTCATGGTGCCCATCGTTAGCCGCGTGTTTTCCGCTGCGTGGTCAAGCAGCCGATTGCCATTAAAATGCGCGCGCAGGCCCGATGCATAGTGCAGTACAAAATGACCGCTGTCCTCACCCTTTATAGCCGGGTTGTGCCGCTGCAGGTCGGCATACACGGCTTCAGGCTCGCCAAACAGATAACGAAATACATCCACCCAGTGAATGCCGGTTTCGTGGATCAGGAATTTCTCCATGTCGCGAAAGTAGGGCTGACGTGCCAGGTAGGCATCCGGCCCCTGGCCATCACCGGGTCTGAGATAAAACCGCGCCTGGTACACCTCGCCAAGTGCACGGCTGTCCAGCAGCGATTTAATTTGTCTGTACCAGGGCTGGAAGCGGAAGTTCTCATGTACCACCAGCGGTTGACTGTCGGCCAGTTCAACCGCCTCGCGTGCCTGTGGCAGGTCTGTGCAAAAGGGTTTTTGGCAAATAATGGTCGCTTGCGGGGCTAGCTTGCAGGCCTCTTTTATCAGCGCCAGATGAGTCGTTGGCGGGGTGATAATATCAATGATATCCGCTGGCGATTGCTTTAGCGCCTGCGTCAGGCTGGTGGCGAGGGTAGCGCCGGAATAACTGCCCGCAAGCTCTGCATGTCTGTGTGTGTCAGGCTCAACAATAGCCACCAGTTCCACGTCAGGCAGCCGTTGCCAGGCACGCAGCTGAAACTGCGCAAAGTAGCCGGCGCCAATGGCAATAACGCGTAGTTTTTTGTCTGTCATGAAGGGTTACCAGTATGTGCCTGCCAGCACCGCCCGCTCAAATCACGGGCACTGTATATTTATTCAGAAGAGCGCTGCGGCACCAGGGTTAGCTCAGAAACCCCTGAATACTGCTGGCGATATCGTCTGTGCCTGCGGTGCCGCCGATGTCGCGCCCACGGCCTTTCTCGGTGCCGGTTGCCTGCATCACCGCATTGCGCAGATCAGCGCCGCAATCAGCCGCAGCCGGACAGTTGTTGTTGTCGCCGAGGTACTCGAGCATCATCGCCGCGGATAAAACCATAGCTGACGGATTGGCCAGGCCCTGGCCGGCAATGTCGGGAGCGCTGCCATGACAGGGCTGGAACACGGCATGTTTAGCGCCGATGTCTGCCGAGGGCGCCAGTCCCAAACTGCCCATCAGGCCGGCCCCGAGGTCCGACAGAATGTCACCAAACATATTTTCCGTCACCATCACATCCAGATCCCACGGCGACTGCACCATTTTCATGGCCACCGCGTCGACGTACATGGCGCTTGGCTCAACGTCTGGGTAGTCGGCGGCACACTCATTAAAAATTTCCCGGAAAAACCAGAACGAGCGGAATACATTGGCTTTGTCGACACACATCAGCTTGCCGGGGCGGTTCAGCCTTTTAGCGCGTTGCTGTGTCAGTTTGAAGCTGAAGTCGAACAGCTTTTTGGATACCTCACGGGTGATGCGCATGGTTTCTGTGGCGTATTCGTTGTCGACCACGACGCCCTCGTCTTTGTGCGCGAACAGGCCTTCGATGGATTCCCTGACCAGCACAAAATCCAGGCTGGCAGCACGCTCGTCAGCCAGCACTTGCGGCCCCTGCGGAAAGGTGAACACTGGCCGAACACCGGCGAACAGGCCCAGTTCGAAGCGCAAATCGATTTGCGGCACCATCTCGGTGCCATCCGGCTTTCTGATATGAGGCAACCCCATCGCTGACAGCAGAATGGCGTCACACTCGCGGGCGGCTTTTACCGAGTCCGGCGGCAGCGACTCGCCGCTCTTTTCATAGTGGGCAGCACCGGCGGGCAGAGAGGTGAATGACAAATCAAATTCATTCTGGCCGGCGCTGATGTGTTTGAGCAGTTCCACGGTGGGCTGCATGATTTCGGGGCCGATTCCATCCCCATCGAATACCGCAATAGTAAATGTGGTCATGGTGTCTCGTTGTGTAGTAGCCCGGCAAGTATGGGCACATTGACCGCAACGGGCAATGCCATCGT
>CAYMFQ010000132.1:0-15531 GCA_964389335.1 uncultured Granulosicoccaceae bacterium | reverse complement strand
ACGGTGTTGCGGCGATCTTCCAATTTGAGTTGATGTCCGGTCCTACCGATGCAACCGCTGGCGGCAGCGCTGCGGGCCTTAACTGCGCGCTGGATTGCAGGTAACATAGCTGAAAGCCTCGCGCGCGTCTCGCGGAGCGCGGCATTCAAACGCGGCCCATGCAGTAAACTCGGTGCGGTAAAACGGTTGGAAGATAATCAATGCAAAGTGTAAGAAAACGCTCTGTCTGTCCGCATGACTGTCCCAGTGTCTGCGCGCTTGATATCGAAGTGCGCAGTGATCAGACAATCGGCAAGGTTTACGGAGCAAAGGACCATCCTTACACCGAAGGGGTGATATGCGCCAAGGTGTCGCGCTACGCCGAGCGTATTCACCACGCAGACCGGTTAATGCACCCGTTGATGCGAAAGCGGGGTAAGGGTGCTCGCAGCAAAGCCTCGACTATTGGTCAGAAACCTTCGATGAGTGACTTTGAGCGGGTGAGCTGGGATGACGCGCTCGATCAAATCGCGCAGCGCTTCCGGCATATTATTGAAACCGAAGGCAGCGAGGCTATCTGGCCCTATTTCTTTGCCGGTACTATGGGCCTTGTGCAGCGCGATGGACTGGAGCGTTTTCGGCGTGCGCTGGGGGCGTCACGAATGCATGCCACGTTCTGCACCACCTTGCCTGACGCCGGCTGGCTGGCCGGTTTCGGCATGCGCTGGGGCAGCGATGTGCGCCTGATGGAGAAGAGCGATTTGGTAGTGGTGTGGGGTGGAAACCCGGTGAACACCCAGGTCAACGTGATGAACTATGTTGCTAAGGCGAAGCGCAACAACGCGACGTTTGTCGTGGTTGATCCGTACCGAACCCGCACCGCAGACAAAGCAGATTTACACCTGATGCTTAACCCGGGAACAGACGGGGCACTGGCCTGTGCGGTGATGCATGTTCTGTTCAGAGATAACCTGGCAGATCGCGATTACCTGGCAACCTATACCGACGTACCGGAGCAACTCGAAGCGCACCTGCAAACACGCACGCCGGAGTGGGCCGCACAGATCACCGGGCTCAGCGTTGATGAAATAGAAACATTCGCCAAACTATACGGCAGTACGCAACGCAGTTTTCTGCGACTTGGCTATGGCTTTGCCCGCTCCAGAAACGGTGCGGTCAATATGCACGCTGCCAGTTGCCTGCCTGCTATTACCGGAGCCTGGCGTGTTGAGGGTGGCGGTGCGCTTTATGGTAACAAGCATATCTATCCGCTTAATACTCGTGTAATCAAAGGCGAAGATATTCCGCTTCATACCCGCATCATGGATCAGTCGCGCATCGGTGAAGTGCTGTGTGGCAACCCGCATGATTTGCAGGGTGGCCCTGAGGTATCCGCCATTCTGGTGCAAAACACAAACCCTGCAGTTGTAGCACCGGATTCCAATCGCGTACTGCAGGGTTTGCAGCGTGAAGATTTATACACTGTTGTGCACGAGCAGTTCTTAACGGAAACAGCCGCACTTGCAGACGTTGTGTTACCGGCGACAATGTTTCCCGAGCACGATGATATTTATACCGCCAGTGGCCATACTTTTCTGCAGTTTGCCGAGCGGCTGATCGACGCACCGGCGGAGTGCCGCAGCAACCATCAATTGTTGCAGGGGTTGGCGGCACGGCTTGATCTTACCCACGAAGGGTTTGACATGACTGAGCGTGAGATCATCGATGCGACTATGCAGGAGTCTGGTTTGCCACCGGTAGCCGACTGGTCGAATGCCGGTCACGACTGCGCGCCGGAATTTAACGATGCCAACTTTTTAAACGGTTTTCCAACCGACAGCGGCAAGTTTCGGTTCGCGCCACCATGGAGTTCACTCGGCCCCGACGGCGCTGACATGCCGGAGTTACCGGATCATTGGGAGAGCATCGATTCGCGTACTGAGGCGTGTCCGTTTCGCCTGGTGGCGGCACCGGCGCGACAGTTTTTGAATACCAGTTTTACTGAGACTAAGTCATCACGGCGTATAGAAGACAAGCCGGTTGCACAGATTCACCCGGATACACTCAGTGCGCTTGAGCTCAGCAGTGGTGACCGGGTGATGCTTGGCAATGAGCGCGGCCAGGTGGTGCTTGAGTGTGTAGCCTTCGACGGTGTGCAGCCAACCACTGTGGTGGTCGAGAGTATCTGGCCAAACTATTACTTTGAAAGTGGCGTGGGTATCAATGCACTGGTAAGCAGCGAGCCGGGTAAACCGGATGGTGGCGGCGTATTTCATGATACGGCGGTCTGGATAAAGCCAGCCGCTGCAATTCAGGCTTAGTGGTTTTTTGGTGTGGCGTCATCTGCAGTCTGGCAACGGTAGCTAACAATATGATCGCTGCCTTCGTTTTTTGGCGCACCCAGTGCCAGTTGTCCTTGCCCCCAAATCGGTAGCTGCTGGCGCCTCAAGTAGATTTCTTCTCCGTTGGTCAGGTACACGTAAGTGCCATTGGTGCTGTTATCGCTGATGACGAAATGGCTGCGTTGATAGTCGATGGAGACATGCTGGCGTGACACAGAATTGCCGTGCACGACCAGGCTATTGGCTGCAGCGCGCCCGATACTGAAACTCTGTGCATGTGGCAACAGTTCTGTTTGCACATCATTGAATGTGAGTAATAGTGAGCCACCAATCAGATCCGCTCGCGACAGCATCATTGTCGTCTGTCCGGTGGACTGCCAGGTATATTCATAGATATCGAGTAAGCCAAACTTGCCTTTGATTCGCGTAATGTCGTAGTGCCTTGCGGCGCTGCGCGTGGCTGGTGATAACTGCTCGACCAGCGCGGCGGTGGTGATGGTTTGTGCGCCTTTCGCAATGGATGCGACGCGGGAGGCAATGTTAACGGTATCGCCAAACATGCGGTTTTCCTCGACGATGGCGGGGCCGTAGTGGAGGCCGATGCGCAATTGCAGGCAAACGTTGTTTTGATCGCTGAAGGTGGCGGCAAGTTCGTGCAGGCGTGTGCTGGCGTCTATGCTTTTTTCGCAGTCTTCAAAGCGTGCCATGATTTCATCGCCGGTGAAATCCTGCACGGTACCGCCGCAGTGTTCGATGAGCCGGGTCTGTTGTTGCTGCAGGCCGAGAATAAGCGTTTTTGCGCCTTCGTCGCCGTGCTCGTTATACAGTTGCATGCTGCTCGCGATGTCTGCAAACAGCACAACATATTCGGTCTGATGCATGTCTGGAAAATGCCTCAGCATAGCAGATTTTTATACCTTAGGCAGATTATGGCTGCACCTGCGCTGCCTAAACGAAGAGTACAGTGAGGCTTTATCTATACGTGGAGACAGCCATGCACGCGAAATTCCTTTTTGCAGCCGTTGGGTATCTGTTTATCTCTGCCTGCACAGCGACATCGTCAAACGATGTTGCGACTGCACAGATGGACGTGGACATTGCTGTTGAGGCGGAAGGCAGCGAGACCCGTGTCGTGGCCTCGCTGCGAACCGTCGCACCTAAATTTCAATCAAAAGTGATCAGTCTTGCCGCCGGCGACCAGTTGCGTGCAACGCTGAGTGGCGGGCAACAGCGCCTGTCATTTGTCTCGAGTGAGTATCAGGCGCTGTTTCATCAGAACCGCGGTGGCGCGACGCTGGAATTGTCCCTCGACCGGGTTATCGGTGAGGATGCTCGTGCCTCGGTGATTATGCCGATGCCACTGTTTATTAGTGCGCCAGCAGCTACAGAGGCATTCACACGTGGTGATTTGATATCTATTGCGTGGACGCCGGGCGACGCAGCAGAGGATGTGCTACTAGGCTTTAAGCTGGTCTGTGCCGAGGCTAATCCACATGGGCGCGATACGTTTTATCACACTGTGTTCGCTGCCGACAGCGGCGCTTTCACTATCGCCGTTGAAGATATCGTTACCGATACTGCGCTGCCGCAGTTTCAGGTGCCACAAGGCGCTGCGTGTGCCACCGAAATCACCGCCAGCAGGTCAGCGTGGGGTGGCTATGCCGGCGGTGCCCGGTTTGGCCGCCTGAGTATCGGTGCGTATCAGCGCGACCGTGTGTCAGTGGTTGTGTTTCCATAGGCTTATTAGCGTTTATCGGCAGCCTCTGCGGCTGCGGCGATAGCGGATTGCTGCTCTGGTGTTAGTTGCTCCGGTGAGTCGAGCCCGGGTATATTCACGCGCACTTCGCGACGCGCAAATTCAATTCCGGCCTCGGCAAACGCTTTTTGCACACGCGTGTAGATTTCCTTGCGCAGCGTGTATTGCGTGCCTGGCCGGGACATGAACTTACCGCGAACAACAATGCCGACGTCATCGACATCGTAGACACCCTGAGACTTGAAGGGCTGCAGCATAATGTCTGCATACTCAGGCTGCATCAGCATATCCTGACCAATTTTCTTAAAGATCTTTTTGATCTGATTGATGTCGGTGTCGAATGGAACTGTGAACCTGAGCTTGGTGATCGTCCAGTCGCGACTGTTGTTGGTAATCTTCGGGATTTCCCCATACGGGATGGTGTGTATGGAGCCGAGATGATGTCGCAGTTGCAGCGAGCGTATCGAGATGCGTTCCACGGTGCCGCGGGTTTCCTCCACGTTGATAAACTCGCCAACCCTGAAGGCATCGTCGAGCAGAAAGAACAAGCCAGATACCACGTCGCGTACAAACGTCTGTGCGCCAAAACCTATCGCCAGCCCCACAATACCGGCACCGGCCAGTAGCGGTGTGGTATCAATGCCTAACTGGCCCAATACCAGCAGCGCAGTGATCACAACGATGATTGACTGCAATAACCGCAACAACAGCGGCAGTATGGTTGCCAGTCGAGATAAACCTGTGCCACCACCTTCGCCGCCACCGGGCTCGTCTGATTCCATATCGATGCCTGCTTCTGTGTGTTCGCGTGCGAGTCGGCGATTGATGCGCATGGTGACGAATTCCCATGCCAGATAGCCGCCTGCCAGCAACAGCAGTGCCTCCACTGCACGAGCGGCGAACTGTGCGCCAAAGCTATTGGATGCCAGGCTGCGCAGGTTGATGCCCCACAGGTTAGCGATAAGCAGAATAAACAATCCGATCAGAATCACTCGACCGATTCGCACATAGCTGCGTTTGGTGGCGTGCCAGGCACGCTCGGCCACCGGGCCTTCACCAATCATCGGTGGTGTCAGGTGACGCACAAGTCCGCGGATCATGGTGTCGAGCACCGGTGCGATACCAATCAGTAACAGCGTCAGGTTTTCCTGCCCGCGCAGCAGGTCGAAACGCTGCAGTGAAACGATGGTCTCCACCAGCAGCCAGTTGATGAGTATCAGGGCGAGCGCAATACCGGGCCATAGGGATGCCAGTTTATTTTCGCTGCTGGTAAGGCTGTCGTCACCACCTCGAATGATGGTAGAGATGGCATGGCGCGCGGTCCACACCATCCACGCCAGGTAGACATAGAGTGTCAGATTTAGCCAAAAACCCAGACGCAGCTGACCCATAGGTACACCGTTGTTCGCCAGCGCAGGGATGATGAAATTTAACAGACCCATGATCAGGGCCACACCACCGCAATGGCGATACAGCCAGCGGGCCCAATGGTCATCGATTGCGACCAGCCGCAGCAGTGGACGGTTTGGTGCAAGGCAAAAGCGGCTTGCCGCCAGGGTTAGCCTGACGGTAATGACAATCGCTGTGGTGAATGACGAAAACAACTGTTGGTCCGATGCAGAGACGATGGTGCGCTCGATCAGCCAAAGCAGCACCAGAGCAAAAACCACAATGCCCACTACATCGAGAAAAAAGCGCAGCACCAGAGTTTGTACGGTTTCCCACAGTGAGCGGGCGCGGCGTGTTTCGATTTCGCTGCGCCATCGGTGGGCGGCCATGCGAGCCAGGGTTTCTGCAGCGAGAGCGATCAGCACCAGTAGTGCGAATTTTCCGAACAGAAGCAGAATTTCACTAATGGTTCGGTCGTTTAACCAGTTTAAAGTGCCCTGTCGAATACCACCGGCGAGGTCCGGCAGACGTTCCACGGAGGTGGCAATGTTGGACGCAATGCCTGTCGCCACGCTGCGCATCATGGTGAGCCACGATGGTTGATCGGTGGACTCCCGGGCGTTCTGTTCCGCTGTCTGTCCCAGTTGTGTCAGCAGTAGCGAGCGTACCTGAGCGTCGCTCAGGCGCGATACCAGCGCGTTGATGCTTTCACTGGTTAAAGGTTCGGGCAGGGTTGTTTCGGTGTCAGCGGTACCGTTCAACTGTGCCAGGCCCGCGCCGGAAAACAGCAACAGTAGTGTTAGTAACAGAGCCTGTATACGGAGCATTGGGTGTTGCCATAGTGGAAGTGTCATCAGGTGTTTCTCAGGCGCGATGAGTGTTCGTCGCACCGTTAGCCAAAGCGGGTTGCATTGTCGATATTGGAGGCGAACGGATATGCTGTAAAATACTTATTAACTTAGCTATCATTAGTTATTAACTAACTAAGCAAGCTCATGAAGCAAAGCTGAAAATCAGTGCGAGCACACCATTACCGCTTACTGGATTACTTCGCCTGTGTGGTTGACCATGGCTCAATGGCGGCCGCTGCTCGCGCGCTGCATGTGTCGACACCGGTCGTCAGTAAGGCCATCTCTGATCTGGAGCACGCCGTCGGCGAAACACTGCTGTTGCGGTCGCGCGGCGGACAACAGCTGACAGATACCGGTGCGCTGGTGTACCAGGAGTCTGCACAGATGCAACAAGCCGCCGAACGTGCGCTCGCCATGAGCACTAATTTCAGTGATGATCTGCAGGGACGTGTGCACGTTACCGCACCAACTGAAATTGCATCGGTGGTGCTGTCGCCATTGTTGCTGCAACTGCGCGACACACACCCGGGGATAACCGTTGAGGTCAGTGCGCGGGACGACCTGGTCAGAATCAGCGACAGCCAGTGCGATCTCGCCATTCGGGCCATCGCACGCGGGACAGAATCTGCAACCACTGACTCGCTGTCATCATCCCCGCTGGTGTTTGTGGCGGCGCCTGAGTTGCTGCAGGGGCTGGCGGCTCAGGACAGGCGCAGCCTTACGCGCAGTATCAAAGCGTTACCGTTTATCGGGTTCACCAGACGGTCAGATAACTCCCGTTTTATCGGTCGTCATGGTAAAACCGGCAAACAGGTGACACTGCAGGCCACCCCTGTGGTGTTCGCTGACAATGCGCTTGCCTGTAAAGCCTATGCACTCGCCGGGCTTGGGGTGGCGCAGTTGATGGAGGTATCAGTGCACAACGAGGTCCGCTCAGGCGCGCTGGTGCGGCTGGGGGCGGAAGTCAATTTTGGCTCGGTAGACCTGGATCTTGTTTATCGTGACCGCTATCCGGCAGCGCCGGCGAGGTTGCTGGCAGCAGTGCTGCTGGAGCATCTGAACACCGGCCAGGTGGCCTGAGTCAGCACCAGAATTGCAATGAGGTTTCTTTGAGTCACACATCCGCAGGGAGGGAAATATGGCAGTACCGTTACTAGCGCCGTTCGCACCTCTGATTCCGCTAATCAAGGTGCTGGCGCTCGGCAGTGTCAAGTTTGTCGGTGTCGGTATTGGTGCCGCTGTCGCGCCGGTGCTGACCGCCAATTTTCTGGTTGGGCTAGCAGCAGGCACCCCGCTGAAATACGCCCAGTTCCGGCATCAGAAGGGCTTGTTTAGTGAGGAACAGTTGCAGGTTATAGAAAACGCCAACCAGCTGGTGCAGGACAGTATTGATAATCAGGATCAGCACATGAGCCGCAGTGAGGCTCGTGAGTTTCTGAAGCAGGTGCTGGCCGGAACACTCAGCAGTATGAAAACCACTGTGCTGACGGCGCCTTCGCAGGTGGCGCGATTTACACGGCTGCTGTTGGCTGCATTGCGGCGGCCGTTTTCCGGTAGCGGCAATCCATAGTCCCTGATTAAAAGTGACCAAGTCCGACAATCAATCGAAACGCTCCTGGTATGGACGCCTCGAAGCACTAATGCTGCGGCCACTGCCTGCGGCAATCACACCACTCAGATTCAGAATCTTGCTGGGCTACCTGCTGGTGCTGGTGCTGGGCATTTACGGGTGGGAGCAGATCACCTCAGCGTGGCGCTATGGGGTAACGTTAATGGCACCGGTACTTGCTTTGGTCGGTGCGTTGTTTGCGCTAAAGATCAGCGCTGTAGTGATGTCAGTGTTTACGCTGTTTTCAGCTTTCGTAAAACTATTTCTTGGCTTCCTGATGGTGGTGATAAAGCCTGGTGTACTCAAGGCGATTTTCGTCCCGCAGTTGCTGGTGCTGGTCAACTGGCTGCACCGCAAGAGCGGACGAGTACAGTTGTGGGTCAGTCGTATCTATGATCGAGGGAAGGAACTTACAGGCAGGTTGATTGACTGGTGGCAGGCTCAGGCACTCATCGATAAATTGTTATTGACCGGATTTTTAGTACCACTGTTTTTGGTGGTGCTGGTGGTGTTTATCGTCAAGCGTGCTATCGCGGTTTTTGCGTTTAAGAAACTCACAGAACAACTGGTGCAAAAATCAACCAAGGCTGTCATTGCACACTTTCATAGAGTGCCGATCGTTGGAGGAGTTCCGGCGTGGCTGGCTGCCAAAGTGCGCAGGCTGACAATGCAACGTGATCGGGCAGATGTAGTGCACGATATTAAAGAACTGGGGACCGAGCTTGGGGTTGATAACTCTGCTGTCGACGCAGGTAGCCAATCTGGTTCGAGTCAGTCTGGTGCATAAACGGCTGCACAAATCGGACGTGTGACTGTCAGATCGGTGCCGTATGTTGGCATTGATGTTAGTGCGTCACAATCGGCAGGCTGATCACGAGACACTCATCACGGAGTTGCCCGTTTACACTGTAGGTTAATCGGATTTGGCGCTACAGTGGGTACTGGTGTTAAGGTAATGGATTTGAATCCAGTAGTATTCTGCGATGCTCAACACCGAGCTTATGTTCGCTATGAGAGTTCAATCACACTTATTTTCTTTCCGGGTTCGTGCTGTCAGCACGGCGCGTTTCTGTATGTCTGTATGCGGATAGTTGATGTTTCATATTCCTTGCACATTTGCAAAGTATTGTTTGCAGCTCTGTTTAAATAGAACAGCGGCGCATGCAATGTTTAACAAGTCTTGATAAATGGGAACCTGGAACGCTGGTACATTGCCATGCGCACTGCGTGCAACGGAATTGTGTGTAACTTATAAGCTAACTGACTGTATTTGATGAAACTCTCCATTGTTATTCCGGTAAAGAACGACGCTTCAGGTCTCTCATCCTGTCTGCAGTCTATACAGCGTGCTGCTAATGAGCGCGTCAGCTATGAAGTGTTGGTGGTTGATAATGGTTCTTCCGACGAGTCTGTTGCTGCAGCGCGACAGCATGGTGCAAAGGTATTGCTGGCGCCTGAGGTGACAGTATCCACACTGCGCAATCTGGGTGCGAAGGAAGCTAAAGGTGATGTGCTGGCATTTATCGATGCAGACTGCACCGTTGCCGAAACCTGGTTTGAAGCGCTTGAGCCTTACCTGGATAATCACTCGGTTATTTGCTTTGGCAGCCCGCCGACAATTCCCGAGAAAGCTACCTGGGTACAAAGTTGCTGGTATCAGATACGCAGAAAGAACGCACCGACTGAGGAAGCTGTGACAACTGAATGGCTCGAGTCGATGAATATGTTTGTGCGGCGCGATGTGTTCTGGAAGATCGGTGGCTTTGACGAAGACATGATTACCTGTGAGGACTACGATTTGTGTATGCGGTTGCAGGGGCACGGGTCGTTACTTTCTGACAGCCGTATTGTGGCTATCCATCACGGTGAAGCGTCTACTACCGGTAACTTCTATAAAAAGGAGCGCTGGCGCGGATCCAGTAACTTTAAAAGTTTTCGCAAGCACGGCTTTGCGATGTCGGAAATGCCCAGTGTGTTGCTGCCACTGATTCACGTCATCATTGCCATCCTTGCGGTAATTGGACTGGTATTCTCACTGAGTGGTCTGTATCCACTGTGGATTTGGGTAGTCGCCGTTCTGATGTGGCAGTTGCCATTGTTGCTACTCGGTTTACGCAAGAGTGAAAGGGCAAGTCGCTGGTCGCAGGCATTCGGTATTGGCGTATTGCTTAATTTGTACTTTGCCGCACGCGGGTTGTCGCTTTTTTCCGGCGCCGCATGGCGAGAACCTGAGAAAAAATGTCTCGCCGAACACTGATGTTCACTCCCGGCTAGCTAGTTGAGTTGTTTGCTCGTTGAGTTGTTGATTCGTTGAGGTGATGGCTCGTTGAGCTGATGGCTCGTTTAATTGGTGTGCTTGGTGTCAGGCCAGTTTTCCAATTCCCACCACTCCTACAATTGCGATGCGCTGTGCGCACTCGTCATTCTCTTCCATTGCAATTGCTGGTCGGCAAGTCTCCCGATTGTCGCGACATATTGGCCACCCGGTGCAATCCCCGATAAGATGACTGGCGCAGATACCTCTGTTCTGCCAATTATCGCGGTTGCAACATCGGAGCAACGTATTACACCATGTCTGAAAACTACCAGGCTTTGCAGGAATTCGTCACGGCGGCGCGTGCCAGACTAGAAGACAACGCGTGGAATTATATTATCGGTGGCACCGAGACCGAAACGTCGCAGCGACGCAATCGACTGGCGATAGATAGCCTGGCGTTGCGGCCGCGGGTTTTGAATGACGTCAGCAAGGTTGATCTGTCTGCAAACATTCTCGGTTGCAGGGCCAGGTTACCGGTGTTGCTGTGCCCGGTTGGTGGACTGGAGTCGTTTGATGAAAACGGTGCTCTGACAGTGGCCACGGCCGCAGCCGAATTTGGTGTGCCCATGATGTTGAGTTCGGTTTCACGCTGGCCATTGCGACAGGTCTGCGAGTCTGCCGCAAGCTTGCAGCCGATCATGCAATTGTATGCGAGGTCTGATGCAGCCGGTGTCGATGCGATTGTGGATGAAGTCAATGCGCTTGAATTGCCTGCCTTTTGTATAACGGTTGATTCTGCGGTTTACAGTCGGCGGGAGCGTGATATTGTCGCGCGCTATGTAAAGCCCTGGCGTACGCTGGGAGAGGGGGAAGCAGAGTACTACCAGGCAGCGCTAAATTGGGCTGACATCACCAGAATTCGTAAGCGATTTCGCGGTCAGCTTGTGCTGAAAGGTATTGCGACTGCCGAGGATGCGTTGATCGCACTGGATCATGGCGTTGATGTGATTTATGTGTCCAACCATGGGGGTCGTCAACTGGACCATGTAGCGGGTTCCATCTCTGTATTGCCGGAGGTAGTGCAGGCGGTTGATCAGCGCGCCGCAGTCATGGTGGACGGTGGTTTTTGTCGCGGCACTGACATTGCCAAGGCGCTGGCACTCGGTGCACAGGGAGTAGGGCTTGGGCGCATGATGTGTCTGGCGCTGGCCGCAGATGGTGCGCCGGGTTTGGTGCGAATGCTGGAGTTGCTTGAAACCGAGCTGTCCATAGCGCTGGCACTGCTTGGCGCAACCAGTATTGCAGAGCTTAACGAAGGTCATGTGACACGCGGAGAGCCACTAGCGTTTGAGCACGCCTTGCATGGCGCGTTTCCCTTGCTCAAAGATATGAAAATCTAACAGATGTGCAGGCAGCTGAGTTTGGTTGGTCAGTCAGGTCTGCTATCGTGGTTTATAAACGCGACGAGGTTTTTTCAAGTCGCCTGAACAATAGTGACAGGCTAAAGCACAATACGAAATAAAATAGTGCAGTCACTATCCATGCTTCAAATATCGCGCGGGTTGAAGCGACCAGCTCTACCGTCTTAAACGTCAGTTCCTGCACCGATATAAGCGAGATGATAGAGCTGTCTTTGATCAGTGAAATAAACTGGTTGGCCATTGGCGGTACAACTTTTTTCATCGCCTGTGGCAGCACGATAAAGCGCATCTGATCGAACCAGGTCATACCAATTGACTGTGCGGCTTCATGCTGCCCTTTGTCCACGGACTGAATGCCGGCTCTGACAATCTCCCCGACAAACGCACTCTCAAACAGCGCAAGCACGATAACGCCCGAGACCAGTGCCGGGAAACGACGCATGTCCCCAAAGAAAAACTCCCACATGCCATTATCGTCCTGACGAGCGATGCCTCTGGCCCAGCCTTCAATGTTAAAAGCTGATATCAGCTGCTCGGAAAGGAAGAAAAAGAAAATAAAAATAACAACCACTGGCGGTATGTTGCGTAAAAACTCAAGATAGGTGCGCGCCAGCATACGAACGGCAAGGTTGCGGGAGCAGCGCGCAATGCCGAGGATCGTGCCCAGAATCAGTGCGAGAATACTGGCGTAAATACTGACGCGAATCGTGGTAATAACCCCCTGTAGTAACAGGTTGGGTACCCACTGTTCTTTTTCAGTGTGCCACCGGACAATGTAATTGGGGATAATCTCCCAGCGCCACTTGTAATTCAGTGCGCCTTCGATGCGATACCAAATGGCAATCACAGCCACCAGAAGGCCAGCCAGAATCAGTAGATCCAGCCAGTGCAGTCGTTTGCGCGTGTGTTGCACCGAATTAATGTCTGGTGGGTGAGTGGCGTAGTGAGGTGATCTGCGTTACACGCAGATCTCCCGCAGGTTGCAGTCGTAACCCGTGTGTAGATGGCTACTCGGGTACCAGATCGCTCCACTCATTGCCGCGGAACCAGTAGTCGTTGCGTTCCTTGAGCCAGCCGTTCAGCGTATAGCGATTGATCCAGTTGTTGAAATAGTTCAACGCGTCCGGATCGCCTTTGCGCAATCCAAAAGCTTCACCAGTGGCAGAAAATGCGGTGTCAAAAGGTACGTGCAGTACGTCCGGGTAACGGCGTGCTTCGGATGACGGCGTAGGCTCTGATGCCATGGTGGCGTGGGCTTTACCGTTCAGCACTTCCTGTACCGATGCGCCGTCTTCATCAAACAACAGCAGGTTGGCTTTGGGGAAGTTTTCCTGAATAAACGTGGCGGGTGTGGCGCCGCGTCGTGCGGCCAGCGTAATGTCCTCGTTGTTGTAGTCTTCAAATGCCATACCCTCGGTCATCTTTTTGTTGGCCAGAATTGTCAGGCCGGAGTACGCGTAGGGGTTGGTGAAGTTTATCGTCAGGTTACGTTGTGGAGTGGTTGTCATGCCGCTGATAATGACATCGAACTTGCCTGATACCAGTGCCGGTATGATGCCGTCCCATGCGGTCGGGATAAACTCGGCATCCACGCCCATGTCTTCAGCGAGTTTTTTACCGACGTCCAGCTCGAAGCCGATCAGCTCGCCGTTTTTATCTCGCATCGACCATGGCTTAAAAATCGATAAACCGATTTTAATGGCGCCACGCTTTTTAATGCTTTCGATGACACTGTCTTTTGATAAGCCCTGGCTGGCCTGTTGTGCCATCGCCGGGGCGCTGATCGTCGCGGCGAGTGCAAGTGCTGCGAATGTGCTTAATAGCCTGCGTTTTTTATTCATGGTTCTCTCCTTGCTGTGCGATTGCAGGTAACAAATTAAAGTATTGTGTCTGGTGTATAAGCTGGTAGCTGCGGTAGTTAACTGTGGCTCCGGGTGCTTTTGCTTCCGTTTGCCAGGCTCTTGGCCGCTTAGCTCTTGGCCGCATAATGCCGTTCGACCAGCGATACGCCGATAGACAGTACCAGCGTTACAACCATATATACAGCTGCAACGGTAAACCAGATTTCAAAACTCATGTACGTATCAGAAATAATATTGCGGCCAATGGTCGTCAGTTCGGCAACGGCGATGACGCTGACAATGGCAGAGCTTTTGATCATATTGACCGCTTCTCCGGTCAATGGTGGCAACATAAACTTTATTGATTGAGGAAACACGATAAAGCGATAGGCCTGTGGCGTTGACATGCCGATAGATTTAGCAGCTTCCCATTGTCCGGTCGGTACCGCTTTAATGCCTGCGCGAAAAATCTCGGATACCATGGCGCCATGGTACACGCCGAGACAGAGGATGCTGGCAACATAACGGTCGAGATCAAAGATTGGTCCGAGCACGTAGTAAAACAGGTATAGCAATACCAGCAGTGGCATGTTGCGCACGATCTCGAGAAATACGCGAGCGACTGCGCTGCCAACCACGAGGTTGGACAGTCTCAACAGTGCTACCACAAGACCCAGCACCAGTGCCAGTAAAAAAGCCAGACCGGATAGCTCGAGGGTTTTTATCAGGCCAATAACAATTTCGCCCCACTGAAAGCCATCGTCAGTGAGGGTGTAGAAATACTGTGGAACACGATACCACTGCCAGTTGTAGCCCATTGCCTCCGAGCCGCGTAAGGCGGACCATACAATCAATCCGATCACAGCGAGGTAAATGGCAACACAGACTAGTGTTGACGCAAAGAACCGATGCAGTGCGGGTGGTCGTGGCGGCGTATATGTTGCGGCTGATGCCACTGTCAGTGCACCAGAATCTGGTTGAGGAATTCCCTGCAACGCTCAGTGTTCGGATTGGAGAAAAACTGCGCCGGTGGAGCGGTCTCGACGATCTGGCCTTCATCCATAAAAACCATCGTATCCGCTACGCTGCGCGCAAATCCCATCTCGTGAGTGACGACGACCATGGTCATGCCGCTGTCGGCGAGATTGACCATTACCTCGAGTACTTCGTTGATCATCTCCGGGTCGAGTGCTGACGTTGGTTCATCAAATAGCATGATGCGTGTGTCCATGCACAACGACCGGGCGATGGCCACGCGTTGCTGCTGCCCGCCGGAAAGCTGGCTCGGGTACTTGTCGGCCTGTTCCGGGATTTGCACTCGCTCAAGATATTTGCGCGCCTGCGCTTCAGCATCGGCACGGGCTATCTTGCGGACGCGGATGGGGCCAATGGTCAGATTCTCGAGCACTGTCAGGTGTGGAAACAGATTAAACTGCTGGAACACCATACCCACTTCCTGTCGCAGCTGTCGGATCTGCCGGGAGCCTTCGTAGACTTCGATACCATCAACTACCAGCTTGCCGGCATTGTGGTTTTCAAGGCCGTTGAAGCAGCGAATTAACGTAGATTTGCCAGAGCCCGACGGCCCGCAAATCACAACACGTTCACCTGGCATAACGCTCAGGTTGATATCCTTTAGCGCCTGAAACCTGCCGTAGAATTTATCCAGACCGGTGGCCTGTATAATCGGCGTGTGGTTGTCAGTGGTCACTGGTTTGTGGGCTTCACTACCGGAGTGGGGTTCCATGGCTTTCAGCATAACAGCATTTGTGGGCGCTTGTCGCTGTGGCGGGAATGGGGCTGTGCGGATGGAGGGTGGTAGAGGGGCCCCGGGCACACTTGGGTTAGTGTTTGGTGGGTAAGTTGTGCGAGCGCGACATGAAAACGAGGGGGTCGCTCAACGGAGTTTGTCTCCCATCAGTGCACATGTTTGGTGGGAGAAAGCTGCCGGTCCACGAACAATTGCGCTTGGGCGTTTAGTGTGTACGTTGTGCAAGCGCGACATGAAAACGAGAGAGTTCGCTCAACGGAGTTGGTCTCCCACCGGTGCACGTAGATTTGGTGGGAGGAGACCTCCGGTCCACGA
>CAYMFQ010000131.1:0-15553 GCA_964389335.1 uncultured Granulosicoccaceae bacterium | reverse complement strand
GTGCCGATCAGTTTTTTAAGTGTTTCATTGACCCCGTCTGCTCCGTACCTGCCACGCCGCAGCGCACACAGCACACAAACCTTGCCGAGCACCGACAGCGCCTCGCCGATATCATCGCTGTCAGCCGCCAGCGCGGTACGCGGCAGGTCTCGATAATGCGGTAACACTTCTGTACCCAGCAGCTCGGTAAAATCGCCCGGCGCTGCAAGCTTTACATTTGCATACTCAGCGGATTGCAGACACGCCAGTGTGTCTTTCACATTGCCTGCGTTAATACTGGACGCCAGCGCACTGATGCCGCCGTTGTCCTTTGATCGATAGCTGCGAGTCAGGTAAACGATATTGTTTGCAATCGGTGCCAGATCATCCGAACTCGGCACCGATTGGCCGGTAACGCTCGCAATGGCCTGCGACAGTGAGCTGTCAAAAACCGTACTGTTGCGAGTACCACAGATATCACCCAGTACCATGCCCGACTCGACAGACGACAACTGGTTTTTGTCACCCAGCAGCACGATACTGGCATGATCGTGCAACGCATCGAACAGACGAGACATCATCGGTAAATCAACCATTGATGCTTCATCGACCACCACCATGTCGTAAGGTAATCGACGCCCCCGGTGATAGCGCGGAAAAACATCGCCCGGCACAATCGCCAGCAACCGATGCAGTGTTTTGGCTTCAAGGTTAAGGTACGCTTTAACATCTTCAGGCACCTGCATTCGCGTGCACGCATCGCGTATAGACTCGGTCAGACGCGTGGCCGCTTTTCCCGTCGGCGCGGCCAGCGCAATACGCGGACGCTTCTCGCTGTCATGTTGCATCGCCACACAGGCCAGAAGCGCTGCCACCGTATAGGTTTTACCGGTACCCGGTCCACCGGTGACAATAGACAGTTGCGAGGTGCTGCCAACCGCCGCGGCAACGCGCTGCCAGTCGGGACTAACGCCCTGTTCAAAGATAAGCTCAAGGAACTGAGACAGTTTTTGTAACGCATCAGAAACCTTTTGGTCCCCGGCCATCGGTACCGCAGACATCAATCTACCCGGGCGCGAGACAAAAAAGCGCAGTCGTTCGAGCAGACGCTGCTCAAGCTCGTAATATCTGCCGAGGTATAACGTATCATTGTTTGACAGAACCAGCGGTGCTGCTGCGGTACCCGGGTTATCGTGGGAGCCAGCACCACTGACGCCTTCCACGCCATTTTCCTGGTCGTTGTCATTAATAGCCGGGTCTTTAGAAACACAGGCGACAACTGATTGCATCATTAATTGCTGACACCAGGCGTCCGCTGCAGGTGGCCGGATATACCCGGCATCAGCTCTGCGTGTGCACTGCAGGCCTGCCGCTGATGCCAAATCCAGTTTGTCGTCGTCGGCGGGCGTGGAGAATATCTCGAATTGCGCGCAATGGCTTAGCGACAGACAGGTATCCCCCTGACCGACTCCATAACTGCAAAGCGCTATCGCCAGTAGTAACAGTGGATCGGGGTTACCGTTTATCTCAACGATGGTCTCGGCCAGCTGAACATCAAACAGGCGCAGCTGACCATCGGCTACCGAGCGCATCAATAAACGCTTCATCGCGGGTGTGGTGGAATCAGTGGAGTGTGTGGTCACTGCACCACTCGGCGTATTGCTCACAGTAATGATGCCCCCTCACCTGACGTGCCCGTCACTGCGTGACCCGACCGGGCAGAATTGCCGCGCTCATGTGTAGAGAACGCGAATAACTGATCCAGCGCTTCGACGATTTGCGGCGGCGGTTTATCGAACCAGATGCCGGTACTGCGCTCCTTTCTGATACCGCGCAGAAACAAATAATAAACGCCGCCAAAGTCGCGCTCGTACTGATAATCTTTCAGGCTGCGTTGCAGATAACGATGCAATGCAACGGTATAGATAAGGTATTGAAGGTCATAGCGATGAGACCTTACCGCAGACCGAAGCGAGTCGGTATTGTAGTCAGCCAGGTCCTGACCCAGCAGATTGGATTTGTAGTCAACGATGTAATACTGACCGTCGTGCCGCAACACCAGATCGATATAACCATGCATCAGCCCCGACAGTTTTCTAAATGACAAACCACTGGCTGTTTCAGCGTAGTTCGGTACAGTCGACAGGATGCGATGAATGTCATCGACACCGGCGTTGTCTACAGAAAAGTAGAACTCCAGTTCGTTGAGTCGGTTGTGTACTCCGATATCAGCCAGTTGCAGTGAAGCTTCCCCATTGTTTGCAGCCAGCGCAAGGTTAGCCTGTAAGGTATTGTCGACGAGCAACTCGCAAGCGTCGCTCAGCTCCTGCAACCGCTGAGGTTCGTGGCGCCCCAGGTTGCCATAGCGATCCAGACCACCGGCTACCGCCTCGGCTCTTGCCGCTGCATGGTCGGCACCTGACGCTTTGGTAAAGTCGATATTCTCAAACACGTAGTGCAGAAACTCACCGGTTCTGGCACCAGCGGGTATCGCAAAGATACCAGCAAACTGACTGTCGTCTGTCAGTGGTTCCGGACTATCGTGCTCAGGGCCAGACGATGAAGTGCTTAGGTTTGCATCAGCGGCGACTAACGCATCGAGTGCAGTGTCCAGACCATCAACGTCTGTTTGTGGTTCTATAGAGTCATGATCCGGTCGTTCACTGTTATCGTTACGCAGCAATCCGGTATAACTGCTTATTCTCCAGTCACTCCAAACCGTTGCTGTAAACGCTGGCAGCGATAACTGATCCACTGCCGCAACCGGCTGATATTGCGCTTTGACCAGATCAGCCTCCGAGATTTCCCTGGTGCTGATTGCACCGTCACAGGCGGCACTCAGTGCGTCGAGGTCTGCGATGATCTCGGCAACCGTCAGCGGGCCTTTCTTTGCATTTAATTCCTCAGCGTTAATACGCGGGTGCAGCAGATAGGCCAGCGACGTATCCTGCGCCTGGCTAACCGGCCCCCAGCACACCACACACAGATTCCTGGCTCGGGTCAACGCTACGTATAACAACCGCAGACTTTCGGCAAACGCCTCGCGCTTTGCGATGAGCACACTATGTGACAGTTGCTCCGACCCCATATCAATACACAGCTCCAGTGTTTCCGGGTCGTGGAATACCGGCATGTCCTGTTGTCTGGGCGGGCTATCCCATGGCACCGGCAGGTACACAATCGGATACTCCAGCCCTTTACTCTTGTGAATGGTAACGATCTTGACCAGGTCTTCATCGCTCTCGAGCCGCAGCATCAGCTCTTCATCGATAGTGCGGTTTTCGATTCGTGTCGTCATCCATTGCAGCAGTTCTGACACGGTACTGTAGTCACGTGATTTGACCTGTAGTAATTCCGCCATCTGCAGCAGATTGGTTAACTGCTGTTCGCCACCGAGTTGACCCAGCAGGCGCTGCGATACACCCAGATCCACAAACACCTGCTGCAGGCAGGCAATGACACCTCGTTGTTCGAGGATATCCTGATAGTTGAGCATACTGGTGATCAGCGTATCCCACTGTGCCTCGCTGGCGTTTAACGCATCGATGTCTGATGCGGTATAGCCCAGTATGCGCGTTGCCAGTGCAGCGCGAACCGTCCCGGTGCGTGAAGGCTCGGTTATCGCCCTGAGAATTACCAAAAGCTCGCGTGCCTCTTCAGATTCAAACACGCCATTGTTCGCGAGCCGCACGCTGCGTACGCCCTGAGCGCGCAACGCCATTTGCATCTGTGCTGCGTGTTGGTTGGTTCTCACCAGCACGGCTATATCAGCGGCTGCCACCGGTCTTGCGCCGAGCGTTGCATCGCCCGCGTTTGCCTTGTTGAGTATGTCGCGTATGTTGCCGGCACAGGCGGTCAGCGCCTCATATGCTGCCGTTTCGCGCGCTATCGTTGGTTTCTTTGCCTGCTCATCAGGCTGCAACAACCAGAACTGCAGTGGCGTGCTTTGCTGTCCGTCAATCTGCAGAGGTGCCTTGTCTGCGCTACCGGCAGCAGCCACCGGGCTAAACGGAATTTCATCATCAAACAAAAACGGCGCTTGTGGCGTTTGAAAAACGGCATTAACTGCTTCCACACACTGCGTCGTTGATCGCCAGTTGGTGTTAAGCGTGTAGCGCCTGTCGTCCGCCGTGTTACGACTGGCTTCTATGTAGGCAAAGATATCCGCACCGCGAAACGAGTAAATAGCCTGCTTTGGATCACCGATAAGAAACAAGCCACTGTCATCGGACTGTTCTGCGTAGATTTGACTGAAGATGTGATACTGCTGCGGATCGGTGTCCTGAAACTCATCGATCAATGCGAACGGCCAGCGTCTGCGCACATGTGCGGCAAGTGACGCACCGGACGCACTGTTGATGGCCTCAAACAAACGTGAGCGAAGATCTTCAAAATGAAGAATAGAACGGCTTTCCTTAAACCGTTTTACGGCACTTCTGACATACTGTAGTGCTTCAAGCCGTACCAGTAACAACAGCGAACCTGAATAGCGCTCGTGTTTGGCAATAAACTCGTCAACCAGATCAAACAACGGATGCTCGGGAGGCTCGTGCCTGACTTTCTGAGCCGCTGCAATTTTACTGGAGCTGAGGAATTGAATATCAGCCAGAAGTTTCGCCGGCACAGACGGTTGCTGCATCCACTCGTCGAACTTGTTGAACACCTGATTAATCTTATCGACCTTATAGATATTCCTTTTCAGAGCATCGGATTTAGTCAGTAGCTCGCGGATTACCAATGGCTGCTCATTCCATTCAGCCTGCATGGCACTAAACAACTGCTGCACCTCAGCCTGCAGCGCTTCGACTTCGTCACTATCAACACTGCCAACAGTATTGGCATACTCAAAACGCAGTATCCGGTCTATGCCTTCCGCGAGCTTATCCGGAGTCGCGTATTTTGCCGACATAAAGTTAAGGTACGCTTCACTTTTAGTGCCGGTGACATGGCGCCAGAAGTCCTGTACCGCGCGGGTTTTAATTTCGGTATCGTCTGCCACAAAGTCGGTTCGATACGGCATACCGGTATCGAACGCATGATCCTGCAGCACCCGCATACAAAACGCATCGATCGTGTAGACCGCTGCTTCATCGAGTCGTGAGGCCGCATCTTCGAGCAACTTAACCGCCTGTTCCCGCGGCAGTCGCTGCAGTAATTCGACCAGTGTATCGTCGGCATCGACTGACGCTTGTTGCGTCTCGTCCGTGCAACGCAGCCATGCCAGCGCTAATAACACGCGCTCGGTAATTTTTATGCGTAACTCTTCCGTGGCGGCAATGGTAAACGTCACCACCAGAATCTTGTCGATGGATAACTGCTGCTCCAGCAGCAGACGCAGGTAAAAGGTTGTGATGGTGTAGGTTTTACCGGTACCGGCACTGGCCTCAATAAGTGTGGTGCCTGGAAGGTCCGCTGTCAGTGGATTAAGCGGCTTCATGCGTCATCCTCGTCAGCTGTCAGCACCGTACTGTTGTTCAACAGCGGTCCGAATACCGCCGCTGACTGTGCTTTGAACCGCTCATCTGCAATCGGGGTCTGCGCACGCCACACCATTGCTGTGGGTTCCTGATGGGCCTCGCCATCCTGATAAGCAGCTCGGGGAGGCGCTTTGCCACCAAACCACGCGCGTCGCACGTTAGGCCCGACATCATATCCGTCACTACCTGCCTGCAACTCTGTTGCAAAGGTTAGCGAGGTCTCGGGGAACAGGTGCAGCGGTGTAGTTAACCCCTGCTCATAGAGTTCAAGCAACTTGTGTAAATGCTCCGCAGCATTGGTGGCTGGCTCCAGAATACAGGTGCTGTCTTCGCACAGCAGCAATGTCTGGCCCGGGTGCTCAACGTGCAGACTCTTGACCAGATGCTTTATCCAGGCCTCCAGGCGATCACAACTGCGCATGCGCCCGAGCCTGACAAGCAACAGGTCGGTTTCAGGAAGTGTTTGTGCGTCATCGGCGTTAGATTCTTCGCCTGCATCGCTCGGCAACTGTCGCTCGATTGACTGCAGACCTTCCAGCTGCCCTGACAGCAAATAGCGACCGCTGACCAGCCTGACATCCTGTGCCGGCAGCACATTAGTGCGTCGATGCAACAGACGATCAAGAAATTGTTCTACTGCCGTCAGCGCACCGTTAAAAATCTGTTCACCACTTGCCCCCATCGGCAATACTCCCTGTGCACGCAGCGCGGCGAGTATATCCGCCTCATTGGCACCGGTAACAAGATTGCTTGAGATGCGTTGTTTTACCTCCCACTTTTGCAACCCGGAAAGCGCAAATGGTTCGTCATCTTCCAACTGAGCTTCATCGCGCAACAACTGTATTTGCAAACCCTGCACTAAAAACTGCCGCGCCGGATCCTTGTAGAAGTTGAGCAGATGGTGCAGTTCGACTTCCACTTCCCCCGCGGTGTCATCCGCCATCAACGGCTGTTCAAAAAACGGCTGAGTCTGCGGTGTGGCTGTTACACCGGCCGCACTAAACCAGTGTGGCTTATAGTTCAGTAGCGCCGGACTGGAGCCATCAAAGTACTTTTTGCTAAACGGTTGTAACGGATGCCTGATAACGGCAATACATGCAGGAGCATCCTGTTCCTGCACAGCACCCGCGGTGTCCTCCCGGTAGTAGCCCTGATTAATGCTGTCCTGTAGTTCTGTCACAACAATAGAAGGGGCTTTCACTGAATCGTCGCGAACGTCATTGCCGATATAGCTTAAGTAAAAGACATCACGCGCTGACAACAGGGTTTCCAGAAACAGGTATCGATCATCACTGCGACGCGAACGATCACCACGTTTAGGCTGCCTTGCAACCAGGTTAAACGAATCGGGTCGGTCATCACGCGGAAAACCGTCGGCATTCATGCCCAGCAGACACACTACTCGAAACGGTATCGAGCGCATGGGTACCATGTTGGAGAACGTGACCTGGCCGGTGATGAACTGACGCGAGTTTGCATTGTCGTCGAGTAACTGATGCAGTATCTCCGCAATGACAGTGCGACCGATATCCCGTGTCAGTTGTGTGGCCTTTGCCTGTTCGGCCATCTCATGTAACGCATTTCTTAGTATCTGCAGCGCGTATGCCTCTTCATCGGCAGGCACAAAAAACGCCTCCGTCACGCGCTCCAGGGTCTGAATCCATTCTGCCATGGGCCGATCGGCATTAAGCTCACGGCGCCACTCACCGCACAGCGCGACAAACTGTTGAAGTGCCCCCAGGTGCAGTGCGCTGGTACCTTCGATCCGCTCGTAAGGAGCGATGCCGTGATACGGCACCTCATTGGTCAGCGGCATTGCATAACCCAGGTACAGCCGCTTAAGTCCGAAGCTCCAGGTATTGGCATCCTCTGCCGGCAGCTCGTGCTCCGTTTTCATGTCTGCATCCAGCGACCAGCGTATACCTGACTCGGCAATCCACTGTCGCAACTGCTGCAGCGCACTGCTGTCGAGTCCAAAGCGACGACTGACAGCGGGTATTTCCAGCAGCGACAGCATTTCTGTTGCCTCAAAGCGCGACACTGGCAGATCAATCAATTTGCAAAAAGTGTCAAGCAGGCGTTGTTCCGAACGCAAGCGTCGGTCGGCGATACTCCACGGTATCCGCATCGGCGTATCGACTGCGGCAAACGTTGCATCGATAAAAGGCGCGTATTGATCAATGTCGGGTGCCATCACGATGATGTCTCGCGGTGTAAGTGATGGCAAATTCTCAAACAGGGACAGCAGTTGATCATGCAGAATCTGCACTTCGCGCAGGCGGCTATGGGCAGAGTGTATTTGTAGTGATCGATCGTCCGCGGCAATGCCGACAGGTGCTAACCCGGTGCGGTCGGTTAAATCGAGAATGTCGGCCTGCACTCGCCCAAGCAGCGTTGTCGGTGCGGGATCGATAAACAGCTCCTGTTCCTCCACATTAGCTTCGAGCAGCTGGTCGAGAAACGCCTGTCCGGCCAAACCCCATGAAGCCAGTAGCGGGTTGCCAATGTCGAGCAGGCCGGTCGGATCGTCCAGGCCTGCCTGCCGCGCTCGTGCCCGACGCTTCGACTGGCCGCGCTCATCGACGATGTCAGCCCAGTATTCACGACACGGATTGACGTAGTAAATGCTCACGTCCATATGCGCCGACACGTGCGTCAGCATTTGTATATAAAGAGGCGGCATGCTCGCCACGCCAAACACAGACACGCGCTCCGGCAGTGCTTTAACCGGCACCTCGCTTAGCAGTGAGTCGTTAAAGCGCTCGTGAATACGACCCCAGTGGCACAGCTCCGCATCGGGTTGGTCAAATGCCTCGATCACTGCGCGCCACAGCATCGATTGCCAGTCACCCTGTTGCTCACCCGCGGCGCCGGTTTCCCACTGTCGAATGAGTGAAGGTCGATAAACAAGATACTGGTCAAACACATTGGCAATGCGCTGACTCAGCTGAAAGTGACCGCTGCCAGTTTTGTCCGCCTGCAGGTAGCGGCGCAGATCCGTAAACTCAGGTGCGGGCAACAAGTCTGGCAACAGTGCATAGATCTGCCACAACAGCGAGTCCTTCGACACAGGTGGCACCGCAGGCCAGTCTTCTATCCAGTAGCCGGGCAACTGCCACATAAAATGGCCGGGGGACGGTGTTTCGAGGTTGGCACAGATACCCTGCTGCAACGCAATCTGCTGCGAAATCCAGCGCGCCATGCCATGGTTTTGCACCACAATGGTTTCAGCGACAAACGGGTCGCCCGGCACATCCTGCATGGTCTGCAGCAATTGCTGCAACAGTGCCTCAAGACGGTTACTGCTGTGAACCACTAACATCGACAATTCATACCTGGAGCGGTGGCCTTCTGATGAGGAGAGAGCGGAGATCGAAGTGTACACCCGCACCTGCCGCTTTTGCACAACCGCGCTAAGGCGATTGGCAATTGCCCGATACCGACGACCTTAAAGCAGACACGGGAGCCTGCGTCTAAGGTGCAATCCGCCGCACTCGCAGTAGCGGAAGTTCTGCCGCACAGACTCCTAGCTATCAGTGACCGATCTGCGCCGAAATCGGAGCCACAGTCGCACCAGAAACAAACCCGCCACCGCAAGGAATACCAGCAACAGCGGCGCCGGGTTTATCTCCCCGGATACGGCACTCGCCAGGCCGCTGATCTCACTGACAGCCGCGCCGACACTGGCAAAGAAAAGTGGCCTGATCCATCCGACCAGCACAGTAGCGAGCAAAAACGTCTGCAGCGTAATACCGGACAACGCCGCGACGGTGCTGGCACCGGCGCTTGGCAGAATGGGAGTTAACCGCAGCACCATGCTGCTGACCAGCGGTTCGGACCGAATTGCCTCGGCGGCCGGGGTGTGTCCAAACCACTCATTACGCAACCGACGCGAACCACTGCGGCAAATGAGGTAGATCGGCCATACCGCTGCGCACTGCATAAACGTGAACAAAAGCACCGATGGCACCACTCCGAACACAAAGCCCGCAACGATTAACAGCAGCGAACCGCTCGGCACAACCAGCAATTGCAGGCTGAAGCTCAGCAACGCAAACGCGGCCAGCCACCACAACCTCTGCGCCTGCGACATATCCAGCAGCCTGTCGGCAACGGCCGGCACTGCATCGGTTAGCAGCGCAAACCCGTCAAACAGCAACAACCAGCCGGTTAGCGCTATTGATAACACAACCAGTAACGCCAGCAGAGCGTAAAGCCAACTTCTGCGCATCAGCGGCGACCGTCGGACGAGATCGGCTCAGACATGGTGCGGACAATTCCGGGGAATAAAAGTGTGGGTCGAAAAAAGCAAAATCTATGTGACGTTTGCGGCGGATAGTAAGTGTAGCTGAACCCTGGCAGCGCACGGTTCGTGGTCGATCTGCTTCGTTGCCAAGGCCGGAAAATAGCCTATATTTTTAGCAACCATCTTTAAACCGACTAAGCCGCTGATGTACTGCGTCGGGAGAGGACTTTTGAAGAATTCAGTCAGTTACGACCGCCGCAGCTTTCCGCGTCAAAATCTGGACTTTCTGCTCAACGTAGATTCTCAGGTGACCGGTCGGAAGTTTGGACAGCTGGTCGATGTTTCACTCGAGGGTGTGCGCGTCATTTGCCATATGCCGGTTAAGCGCGAACAGGTTTACGAGTTGTCTTTTCACCTGCCGCCGGAAGTGTATGGCGACGATGAGATCAACTTCTCCGCGCGCTCTATCTGGACTCGTCCGGGGCCTCGCCGCGGTACTAGTCTGTCCGGCTTCAAGGTACTGCACTATTGGCAGCGCACCAATAACCACGTTGCACTGAGTAGTGTTATCAGCGACTACGAGAGTTTTCTGCGTGCATTGTAGACTGACGTTTTGATTCAGGTGCCGCAAACAGCCGTCGCCAGACACACAACCAGCTTATTCCAGACCGGAAAACCCGCGTATACGTATTCCTCTACGACATGCAGCGGTGAAACTCAACAACCCGCGGCAGCAGCAACCGGACGAGTAAAGTAACCACGAAATTCGCTCAGCAAAGCGGGCCGAATTAAGCGCTTATTGCGTTGTCTGCCGGCACACCTGAGACCGGCAAGAGCCAGCCTTTTCAGGCGCACCAAACCGTATTACGCTTGGCCCTTACCGGCGATTTGAAGTGGTGCTGTAACACCGCCCAATCAACGCAGAAAATCGCCAGACTAACCTCCAGGATACCGTTAACCATGGCCGAATTACCCTCACACGCCAGAGTTGTGATAATTGGCGGCGGCGCTGTTGGCGCGTCGACTCTGTTCCACCTGGCTCGCGCCGGCTGGAGCGACTGCCTGCTCATTGAAAAGAACGAGCTGACGTCAGGTTCTACCTGGCATGCAGCAGGCAATGTTCCGACGTTCTCGGCCTCCTGGTCGGTCATGAATATGCAGCGTTACTCGACCGAGTTGTATCGTGGTCTGGCGGACGAGGTCGACTACCCGATGAACTACCACGTGACCGGCTCTGTCAGGCTGGCGCATTCGGCTGAGCGCATGCAGGAGTTCGAACGTGTGCGAGGCATGGGTCGCTATCAGGGCATGGACATCGAGATGTGTTCGCTCAGCGACCTGAAGGACCGCTACCCGTTTCTGGAAACGCACGACCTCGAAGGCGGTCTGTACGACCCCTACGATGGCGACATTGATCCCGCCCAGCTGACTCAGGCGTTCGCCAAAGGTGCTCGCGATGCTGGTGCGCGCATCGTACGCTTTTGCCCTGTCACTGGTGTGCGGCGAGAGAACGACGAATGGATCGTTGAAACCGAACAGGGCGAAGTGCGCTGCGAATACGTCGTGAATGCCGCCGGCTATCGCGCACAGGAAGTCGGACGCTGGTTTATTCCCTATGGCGGACGCGAAGTACCGATGATGACCATGAGCCATCAATATCTGCTGACCGACGAAATCCCTGAACTGGAAGAGTGGTCAAAGAGCTCGGGCCAAAAGCTGCCGCTGTTGCGCGACGTTGATTCAAGCTACTACCTGCGGCAGGAAAAATTTGGTCTGAACCTCGGCCCTTACGAGCGCAATTGCAAAGGCCACTGGATGACCGCCGATGACCCCATGCCGGACGACTTTTCATTTCAGCTGTTCAGCGATGATCTGGAGCGCATTGAATGGCACATCGAAGATGCCATGGCGCGCGTGCCAATGCTCGGTGCCACTGGTATCAGCAAGTGCATCAATGGCCCGATTCCCTACACGCCTGATGGCAACCCGTTAATTGGCCCCATGCCTGGTGTGCGCAATGCGTTTGAAGCCTGTGTGTTTACCTTTGGCATTGCGCAATCAGGTGGTGCGGGCAAGGTTATGGCCGAGTGGATTACCGAAGGCACGACCGAGTGGGATATGTGGTCATGCGACCCACGCCGTTTCACCGGCTTCTGTGATCAGGACTACTGCAATCAAAAAGGCATGGAAGTCTATGGTCACGAATACGCGATGCACTTTCCGCATCATGAGTGGCCGGCCGCACGCGGCAAGCGCAAGTCTCCGGTGCATGACACAATCGTCGAGATGGGCGCGCAACTGGGTGCTTATAACGGTTGGGAGCGAGCCAACTGGTTCACACAACCCGGTGATGACACCTCCGAAGAAGCCACACAGACATGGAAGCGCGAAGGCCCATGGCTGCAACGCATCCGCGAGGAATGTCAGGCTGTAACCGGTGCCGCAGGCATTCTCGATCTGCCAGGCTTCTCCCGCTATCGACTGGCTGGTGCCGGTGCCCGCGACTGGTTGCTGAGCATGGTCACAGGTAACGTGCCGAAGACCGGCCGTCTGGGTCTGGGCTACTTTGCCGATGAAAAAGGCCGCATCGTGACCGAGATGTCAATCATGGCAATTGACGATGACTTTTTCTTTTTGACAACAGCCGCAGGTGCCGAGTGGCATGACTTCGAATGGCTGCAGTCGCACCTGCCACCCGACAGTGCCATCGAACTGCAGAACGTTACCGACGCCTTTACCTGCCAGATTCTGAGCGGACCAAAGTCACGCGATGTGCTGGCCGCCTGCAGCGATGCAGACTTATCGGCAGGCTGGCTGACCCATCAGACCGCGCAAATTGCCGGTAAGCACTGTCAGTTGATTCGCGTCTCATTTGCCGGTGAACTGGGCTGGGAGATTCATACCAAAGTCGAGGACACGGCAGAGATCTTTGCCGCCGTTATGCAAGCAGGCAGCGAACATGGCCTGAAGCCGTTTGGCATGTACGCGCTGAACTCGCTGCGACTGGAAAAAGGCTATCGAGCGTGGAAGGGTGACCTTTCCACTGACTACACCGTGCTACAGGGTGGTCTGGAGCGCTTCATCAAGTGGGATAAGCCTGCGTTTATCGGCAAAGACGCATTGATGGCCGAGCGCGATCAGGGTGTCAGCAAGCGTTTCGCAAAGTTGATAGTAGACGCAGGTGATTGCGACGCGCCCTACATGGCGACGCTGTGGCATGGCAACGATGTGGTCGGAGAGGTAACCTCCGGTGGCTGGGGACATCGTATAGACAAGTCTATTGCGCTGGCTATGCTACGCGCCGATTTGACTGAACCCGGCACTGAACTGGAAGTTGAAATCTATGGGCAGCGCTGCCGTGCGGTAGTGCAGCAGGACCAGCCATTGTTTGACCCGGCCAACGAGAGACTGAGGGCGTAAGCGTGACTAACAAGTCGGTACCGGCGCAAGCCAGAGCGGTGATTATCGGCGGTGGTGTGGCCGGCTGTTCGGTCGCATACCACCTTGCAAAGCAGGGCTGGAAAGATGTAGTGCTGCTGGAGCGCAAGCAGCTGACCTGCGGCACCACCTGGCACGCAGCCGGACTGATAGCTCAGCTGCGCGCCACCAAGAACATGACCCGGCTTGCCAAGTACAGTCAGGAACTCTACGGCGAACTTGAACAGGAAACCGGTGTAGCCACCGGCTTTAAACGCTGTGGCTCGATTACCGTGGCGCTAACCGATGAGCGCCGCGAGGAAATCTATAGACAGGCATCAATGGCCCGTGCCTTTGACGTACTGGTGGAAGAGATTTCGCCGACGGAAGTTAAAGAGCGCTATCCACACCTGAATATCGAAGACGTGACCGGCGCGGTCTATCTTGAAAAAGATGGCCAGGGCGACCCTGCCAACATTGCACTGGCGCTGGCTAAAGGTGCTCGGCAAAACGGCGCCACCGTTATTGAAGGGGTTAAAGTCACCAGCGTTCAGCAACAAAACGGTCGTGTAACCGGTGTCAGCTGGCAGCGTGATGGCAGCGATGAACAAGGTGAAATCAAAGCCGACTTTGTTGTTAACTGCGCCGGTATGTGGGGCCGCGAAATCGGCCAGATGGCCGGCGTCAACGTACCGCTGCAGGCCTGTGAACACTTTTATATCGTCTCAGAAAGCATTGAAGGCCTGACACAGTTGCCAGTACTGCGAGTACCGGACGAGTGTGCCTACTACAAGGAAGACGCCGGCAAAATGCTGCTGGGTGCGTTCGAACCTGTGTCCAAGCCATGGGGCATGAACGGCATTGCGGATGATTTTTGTTTTGATCAGCTACCGGAAGACTTCGACCACTTTGAACCGATACTGGAGCAGGCGATCAATCGCATGCCGCTGCTTGGCGAGGCCGGTATCCACACATTCTTTAACGGCCCCGAGAGCTTCACACCGGACGATGCCTATCACCTTGGCGAAGCACCGGAGCTGCAGAACTTTTTTGTCTGCGCGGGTTTTAACTCGGTCGGTATCCAGTCATCCGGCGGTGCCGGTATGGCCCTCGCCTACTGGATGGAACACGGACATCCACCGTTTGATTTAAGCGATGTCGATATCAGGCGTATGCAGCCATTTATGGGCAACAAAACCTATCTGGTCAACCGCGTTACCGAAACTCTGGGGCTGCTATACGCGGACCACTACCCGTATCGACAAATGGCCTCGGCCCGTGGTGTCAGACGCACGCCGTTGCATGAGCACCTGAAACAACACGGTGCGGTGTTTGGTGAAACGGCTGGCTGGGAGCGCGCCAACTGGTTTGCCAATCCGGGACAGGAAGCGGAGTACCAATACAGCTGGAAGCGACAAAACTGGTTCGATAACTCACGTGCCGAACACATGGCCATTCGCAACAATGTCGGTATGTACGATATGACCTCGTTTGGCAAAATTCGTATTGAAGGCCGTGACGCCGAAGCGTTTCTGAACCGCGTATGCGGTAACAACCTGTCAGTCGACATTGGCAAGATTGTCTACACACAAATGCTCAATGAGCGCGGCGGCATTGAAGCGGATGTCACCGTAACCCGACTGTCAGAGACCGCCTTTCTGATGGTAACGCCGGCAGCCACTGTGGTGCGCGATATGACCTGGCTGCGCCGACAACAGGGTGATGCCAATGTGGTGCTGGTTGACGTTACCGCAAACGAAGGGGTGATTGCGGTTATGGGCCCGAACGCGACGAAAGTGCTCGCTGCTGTTAGCCCGCACGACTGGTCTGTCGGCAACCATCCGTTTGGAACGGCAAAGCATATAGAAATCGGTATGGGCCTGGCGCGTGCGCACCGTGTTACTTACGTGGGTGAGTCCGGTTTTGAAATCTACAGTTCATCCGATCAGACGCCCCACATTTTTGAAACGCTAATGCAGGCTGGTGCCGAGTTTGATCTAAAGCTCTGCGGCATGCACATGATGGATTCGTGCCGTATCGAAAAAGCCTACAGACACTTTGGCCATGACATCACTGACGAAGATCATGTGCTGGAGGCGGGCCTTGGTTTCGCGGTCAAAACTGACAAGCCTGACTTCATCGGCCGTGATGCGGTACTGCGCAAGCGCGACGAAGGTCTGAAGATGCGTATGGTGCAGTTTAAACTGGAGGACGCCGAGCCACTGCTCTATCACAACGAGCCCATCATTCGCGACGGGGAGATTGTAAGCTACCTGACCTCCGGCAACTATGGTCATGCGCTGGGTGCTGCGATCGGCCTTGGCTATGTGCCATGCGAAGGCCAGTCCGCTGACGACGTCAAAGCCTCTGCCTATGAGATTGAAGTAGCCGGCACCCGGTTTAAGGCACAGGCAAGCCTGGCACCAATGTACGA
>CAYMFQ010000130.1:11639-15570 GCA_964389335.1 uncultured Granulosicoccaceae bacterium | reverse complement strand
GGCGTATTCGCGTCCTGGTTTCTCGCCAGTCATCCCAAGTGGGACCGTGTGGTGGATATACGCATGGAGTACTGGCCTTCAGCGGGCTTCAGAGCCTCTGACGACATAGCATCGGATTACTCCGGCATGCGTCACCTGCTGGCTGTACGCGCTGACGCGATACCGAAGCTGCGGCATACACCGCTGCGCTTTCTGGAGTTTCAGACCGGATACTATACAAGAGGGTTTCGCACCTTTGATGAGCCGCTTGAAAATGGCCCGGAGCGGCACTTGTATGCAGGTGTTGGTATCAGCCTGCCAAGCTTGTTCGGAGGCAACCCCATATCAAAAAAAGTATTTACTTACCTGCAATTCCCGAATCTGAACCTCAGTGTGAATCGACAGTTTTAATGCAACGGATAAAACTAAAGCCTGACGCAGTATCTGATTACATCAAACCGGCTTCTCTATAGAATCTGGCCGCCGCCCGGTGCAGCGGCACTCCCAGCGTATCGAGCCCATCCAGTGCGGTTTCGACGGTAATCTGTTTGCCCCTTGCATGACCATTGTCGAGTAGCTTGCGCGTGTTATCGTTCCACAAGGCACGCGTAATCCCGTACACCAGTTCATCATCAAGATCAGATGATACGATCAACAGCGCCGACACCGCCGGTGTCTTTACTGCATCTGTTACACCTTCGTACACACCACCAGGTATCTCTGACGGAATATAGGCAGGGATGATGTTATTTATCTTTGCCAGATCAGCATCGGTAAACGAATGCAGATTCATGCCTTTGGTTGACGCCAGCTGCACCATTGCCGCGACCGGCCAGCCCGCTGCATAGAAGTACGCATCGAGCTGCCCATCGGCCAGACGCTCAGCTGACTGACTGTTGTTTAGCTCTGCCTCGTCGATGTTGTCACGCGTGATGCCCCATGCTTCGAGCATCTGCAATACCGCCACCTGAGTACCCGATCCCGCCTGTGCAATACCCACCCGCCTATCGGCAAGATCAGCCAGGCTTGCGATGCGCTCACCCTTGGGCAATACCAGGTGCAGATCTTCCGGATAGAGGCTCGCCACAATGCGCAGTTTAGGATGTGGCTTGCCGTCAAACTTGCCTTCACCAAGGTACATACTGCGCGTGACATCAGCCGCAGCCATACCCGCTTCCAGCTCGCCATTCTGCACGGCTGCATTGTTAAACACCGATGCGGTGGTCGATTGTGCAATCGCTATCAGACCAGGCACACCGCACTGACCGCCCTCGTCACACGGCCTGGCACCCGGGGGTGCGGAGATCGCATTGGCGATGGTGCCGCCTATTGGAAAATACGTACCCCCGGCGCCGCCGGTGCCAATGCGGAAAAACCGGGGAGATTGCGCTATGGCACTGGATGCAACAAAAAGGGCAACTGCCAGCGCGCCGGCCAGCGCAGCCTTCAGGGACATATCCGGACTCCTGGGTCCTTAACGGGGCGCCATGCTAGCACAGGTTAACCAGCCTTTTTGCTATAGACAGCACCCGCGCGTGTGGCGCCGGTAATATTCCACAGACGCAACCAGCTCTTTTTGCTACAACTAATGTGCGACCAGCCAGTACCGGCCGCCCCACAGCAACCACACGCGAGTGCCAGTCATGCAATCCACGGATGGACAGCAGGATTCAGCGTCCGATAAAAAGTATTTTAATGGCGGCGGGCCGGTAACTGCCACGGAACTTGAGACCGAATCCCCGTCAGGCAAGGACCACCGGTTTATCGATGATATTTACGATATCGCGCTCGACCCGATTAACCTGGACGCATTCATTGAACGCCTTGGTGCCAGGCGGCTCGATGTGGAAAAGGTACGCACTACCTTACGCAAAGTAGAAGTACTCGGAGAGGTATTTAAAAGCCATATCACCCGTGCCGAGACCATCCTTGATCGACTCGTTGACGAACCCCACGGCACACCGCTTGAGAGAATACTCGCCCCGTTCGATACAACCGCGGCAATGATCGTCGACTCGACGCTGCAGATTGTTGCACTGAACAGTATTGCAGAGCAGGTATTCTCGATTCAGGCGGGCGATGCGGTTGATTTGCTGCCGTTCGAGGAAGACGACAGCGATCAGCTCATGTTATCGCTGCGCAGACTGCTGCGGCAAAAATCGGCCAACGGTAAACTGATACACGTCAAATCAAGCACCGATGCCGGTCGCGTTGTGGTATTCCACGCAAAGTGGTGCAGTATCGGCAGCGGTTTAAACGATGAGATGGATAACGCGGATAATCTTATGGATCGGTCCGGCTATGTGTTGCTCGCCTCTACTGAATTGCACTGGCCACCCGCACTGGATCAGACACTGCATGAGGTGTTTGGCTTATCTGTTGCCGAGCGCGACATAGTGCGTGCTCTTGTCGATGGCAAAGCACTGAAGGTGATCGCACGCGACCGGGATCGATCGCTCGGTACCGTACGCACGCAGTTAAAATCCGTGCTCAGCAAGACGCGCGCGCAATCTCAATCAGAACTGATCCGAGTGACGCTCTCGCTGATGGATGTCATTGAACGTAGTCCGGAGCTTGTCAATAAAAACAGCAACCCGTCGGTTGAAACTGTGCCGGGCCACAGCGGCACCCCGCAGACAACTGAGTTTATCCCCTACTCTACCCTCACTGTACAGGGCGGCCGCAAACTCGACTACCTGGTACAGGGCCCGGACGACGGCAATCCGATAATTTTTAGCCACATGGGGTACGGGCTGGCGCGCTGGCATCCGCAGGCACTGGCACTGGCCGCGCAAAACAATCTCAAAGTGGTGACACCGGTTCGAAGCGGCTTTGGCAAGAGTGACCCGGTACGAAAAAGCGACGATATTCTGCATGTGACACGCAACGATACGCTGGCTGTTATGGATAAGCTCGGCATTGAACGCTGCCCGTATGTCGTACAGGGTAACGACATGCTTTTCGCACTCGACTTTGCCGCTGAACATGGCGACAGAGTCAGCGAGATTATTGGACTTGGCGGCCGCTTGCCCTTGCCGAGCGAAACCCAGTATGCAGGTATGGGTAAGTGGCACCACTTCTTTTTATCAAACGCTCGCTACGCGCCACACCTATTGTACTTTACGACTAAAGCCGCTTTCACACTGGCTAGAAAAGTGGGCCGGGAAAAGATGTTTATCAGCATGCACAAAGACTCACCGGCTGATCTGTCCGTTGTCAACGATCCCGAACTTGCACCCACGTTGCTAGAGGCATCCAAACTGGCGGTCGACGATGATACACATGCCGCATTCGCGTACGCACATGAATTACTGGAGACAGAATCAGACTGGTCTGAACGAGTGGAAGCTGCACGCGACACACCGATACGTTTCGTCAGCGGCCTGCAGGATCCACTCGGTGACGCCGCCACCATTGCCGCTTACAGAGAGCGTTTTCCGTGGATCAATATTGATGTAATTGAAGACGCCGGACAATTGTTGTTCTTTCAAAAATATCGCGAACTGGTGCCGCAGTTTGCCGATGCGGCACAGCGTGTTTATCGTTGCAGGGCTGATTGGTGCAGCCACGAATGATGCATATTCCAGAGGTGAAAAAATGATGCTATTCGTTGCACTCACGGCACCCTGCGGTAGCAGCCTTTACAGGGTGCCTGTGAGCGATGGAAACCACGGTTAAAGTACCGGGATATCCCACATGTAAATAGCCTCCATACAATTTTGCTCCCGCTCTGACGTATGGTCCGGGTGAGGCGCCGTGCCAGCCTGGTTACTGCCCATGTCCGGGTCGTTCATGCAGGCTTCCCAGAGATCATTGTCGCAGGACTGCATCAGGTTAACACCGCCCCAGGTGTTTAGTACGCTGTCTCCGCCAGGCATCTGAAAACACAGCATCGCCAGTATTCGATAATTGGAGCCACTCTGCAGCGGTGTAATTTCCTCAGACTCCTGCG
>CAYMFQ010000130.1:0-11539 GCA_964389335.1 uncultured Granulosicoccaceae bacterium | reverse complement strand
TGCATCGGCACTTGAATTGACGTGGTGTCGCAATTGTTCAAGACCACAAGCAGCACTACAGGCATGCTTTGACTAACACAACACTAGCGATGTGAATATGATCTTCAGATACACCATCCTGTACGTCGACGATGTAAAAGCCAGCATGGATTTTTACACTGAGGCATTCGGCTTTGAGCAGCGGTTTATCCATGAGGGCGGCGACTATGGAGAACTGGTTACCGGTGAAACGAAACTTGCTTTCTCGTCAGTCGCGCTGATGCAGCAGCTCGGTAAAACACCGCGGACACCCGACGCCTCACGGCCAACGTTTGAACTTGCTTTTGAATCTGGCGATGTGGCGACAGACCTCGCACGGGCGATTGCAGCCGGTGCCACGCTGGTACAGGACGCACGGGAAGAACCCTGGGGGCAGACCACATCCTATGTGACGGACCCGAACGGTTATCTGATCGAAATTTGTTCGGTCGTCCAGTTGCCAAGCCCTGGCTGAAGTACCTCCGACAAAAGCATCAGATTCTGCCGCATAGCCACCGGCGTCACACCAAACCAGCGTCGGAAATCACGTGTCATGTGTGCCTGATCACTGTAGCCACAGATCAGAGCAAGCTCTGTCAGAGATACATTTTCTTTCTGCATAACACTTACCGCTCGCCTCGCTCTGGCAAGCAAACGCCAATAGTCAGACCGTGGCAACTTATGACGTTTGAGTTCGCGCTGCAGTGTCCGTACACAGACACCCGCCGCCTTCGCAACGCCTTCGATGGAAACATGCGGGTTCGACAACTGATCTATCAGTTCTATACGTTCCTGACTCAATCCAGCCAACTGGTTTATGTAGCCGGCAATATCCGATTTATTAGCGCGCAGTTCCGATACATCCAGTGCATCAGGCGACAGACCAGGGCACAAACGAAACCCACACAGTTGCTGACCGGCAGTCAGTTGGACTGTTCGGGCACAGTTGTCCCAGTCGGTAGCCACGACACTCGCGGCGGCCAACGGTGGCGCCTTCAGCAGAATGTCTCGACAGCCGTCCGGTACAACAACGGTCTCCTCGTCGAATACAGCCTTGTGTTCCCAGTAAACGAAATGCATACCTGCATGATACGACATCTCTGTTCGTGCAATAAGGCATCACTGTGGTATTTTAACTATGCAGAACCTGACCCGATCACTCAGGCGACAATCGAGGACCACTAATGCTCCTGCACCCCATGCCCTGGCCCGACAATGCGACATGTGCAGCCGCCATTACATTCGACATTGATGCGGACTCTCTGATTCGTGACGCCCGCCGCGAAGACGGGGAATTGCGATTGCAGGCAATATCAATGGGACAGTACGGTCCAACCGTAGGCGTTCCTCGCATCCTTGACACCTATCGCAGGCTCGGCCTGACGCAAACCTTCTTTATGCCGGGCTGGGTAATGCAGAACTACCCGGAAACAGTAGAAGCCATAATGAAAGATGGCCATGAGATCGGTCATCACTCATGGCGCCATGAAGATCCGTTGTTGCATAGCGACGAAGAAGAAGCAGAGTTGTTTGGCCGCGCCATGGACGTGCACATGAAACTTACCGGCAGCCACCCGCGCGGGTACCGCGCACCGGTGTACAGCATTACACCCGCTATAGTCGCACGGTTGATCGAGCATAACTTTCTGTACGACAGCTCGATGATGGCCGATGACCTGCCATACCAGGTAAAGACCGACACCGGCACTTTAGTTGAAATTCCACCGCACTGGGGTAACGACGACTGGCCTCCATTCGCACACTTCGCTGAAATCAACTACATGATGCCCGTTCGCGGTCCGTCGGCAGGGATCACGCCTTTCTTTGAGGAATTCGACGCCATGTACGAAGCGAGCGGTTTCTGGATGCCCGTGTTACACCCGTTCCTGACCGGACGCCTGGCCCGCTGGCGAGAGTTTGAAAAGCAGCTGGAGCGCTTTATCGACAAAGGGGATATTTGGTTTGCGACACTTGAGCAGATCGCAAACCATGTTAAGGGAAACATGAAACACCTAAGGACAGTGGACGTTTAAAAGCTGGCAGTCATGCTTCGCTCAAAGCTCGACAAGCTAACAGCCCCATTCCGCCATCTACTCATAACTAGGTATTTCCCGGCTGCGCAAGCGATTAGATAATTCACGTCACAGCAAGGCATGCTGTCTACGCTTACGTAATCTAAAAAGGGGACAAGGGAAATGCGATATTCAATTTTGCTGGCCGCAGGTGTTGTGGGCTCATCACTAATACTAAACTCCGCGGCAAATGGCGCTCAAAGACCCAACCTCGGAATCTCGGACATTGCCACACCTGGTGGTATCTGTAAGAAGAAACGAATCCGGGTTTCGATTGTAAACTCGTCTCAAACCGTTGGCACTAATGACAAAATCCCAGTGAAGATCACTGTGGAAACGCCAAACAAGAAGTTCTCACGTGTTGAGTACCGAAATGGAATAGGCCCTAACACAAAGAGTGGGCAACCTGTGTGGTTCAACAATTTACCTATTGATACTACGGTCGACAAGATAAAAATCACCGCACACGTCAACCACAAGAAGGCAGTCAAGGAAAGTAACTACAACGACAACAAGGAGGTACACACTGCCAATTGCGTACCGGACAATAACCAAAATGGCGGAAATGAGCATGCTGCCAATCATGGTAATAAGTGTGATCTGCAAGCCACCATCTCCGGCTCACAATCAACACTCCCGGGAACCTACCCGGCGAAGCTTAACGTAAAGTTCAAGAATATTGGCAAGAAGAAGTGCCCTGACACAAAAATTGCGATGTACCGGTACAAGGGCAACTCCACCAATGGCACATCACAGACCATTGGCCAATTAAATCTGAAAGCTCTCGACCCTAACAAACAGGCTACTCTCAAGTTTGTTGACGAAAAGCACGCAAAAAACGGCACCTACACCTACGCAATGAAGTTTGTAGGCAAACACTCAGATGGTAATAATAAGAATCATAGTCCGAAGAAAACGGTCACTTTTAAAACGGCAAATGGGGGGAACAACAACGGTGGTGGTAACAAACCGTGCGATCTTCACGCCCAACTCGAGTACAAGCAGCTTTCATCAAACAGCAGGGAATGGAAGGCAAAGTTCAAAAACATCGGCGGCGAGAAGTGCCCTGGCAACAATATCAGCCTTTCCAGATACGACGGAAAAACAGCAAGTGGCTATGGTGTCAGGATCGGTGGATCAGGAGCCATTGAAAAGCTCAACCCACTTGACCCCAATAAATCACGCACGCTGAAATGGACCGAGAATCGAGCTCCCAAAGGGACGTACACTTACAAGATTAAGTACTCAGGGCCGCAGAATGACACTGATAATAAAAATCACCACCCGCAAAATACGATAAACGCGCAGTAAACAACCAACTCAAAGCCAGGGTGCGTCAGACCCTGGCTTTACATGCATTAAAGGCATTCTACTGACCGGGCATTACCCGTATGCGACTTTATTCAATGAGCAGCAAAGGGATTTCAAATCCAGCAGTTATAATCCTGCTTTTACTGTTACTAAACACTGAAAGTGTTACCGGAAACCAAAGCACAGGCAGCGAGGTATTCACTGTCACCGGCTCGGAGTTCCTCTCTGAAATGAAGATAAAGGGATACGACCTGAATCTGTTAGTGACTGATGACGATAATTTCACAAAAAAACTAAGGCCAGGCAATAATGCCGCAGCGTGTCGCCTTGCTCGAAATGCAGAACTGACCCTAACCCCATCTAAGCTTGAAAGCGGCAACCATATTTGCAGATTAACCGGTTTTAAATCTTCAGATCGGTTAGCACCGGGCTGGAAAATTGAAAAAATACAGTGGCGCGGCGATCATCAAAACGTGATTTATCGGAAGGACCCAGAGTCCACCCGTGAACCTCAGTTTTCCCTTGACCTGGTCCCGAGCCACAACTCTGTGTCATCAACCGCTGCGAGGACGGCAACAACCAGGATCAGGCTGGTTATCGTACGACTGACAGGGCCTGTGGGTGCTAGCTGGAAAGATGCATTCCCGTAACCATTTACGCATCAACTACTACGTTTATACGGCTAACAACAAAGATGTAGTCAAGCCACCCAGATTTCCGCGTTTATCGAATTCCAGTTTGGCGCCGATAAGGTCAGCCCGAGCGCGAATATTGCCGATACCCGCGCCATTGGCACCTTCCAGACACTGACATTCGCCATTGTCGCTTATCTCAAGCTTTACTTCGCTCGATGAAGTTTGCCAGAGCGAAATATTCACCAAACTGGCATTGCTGTGCTTAATAATGTTGTTTACGGACTCTTGAATGATTCTGGCCAGATTTATGACCACGCTGTGCCGGGTGAGACTTACGTCAATATCACATACACGCCACTGCAGCTGAATATTCTCCGTTGCCAGCCGTCGTTCGATTTTCTCACGCATAGAACCGATAGCGTAGGTAATTTCATTATCCGAGTCAGCGATATCGATCATTAGGCGCATTTCATCATTGGCGTCCCTCAGATATTGGGCAATGTCTGCTGCCCCCTGCCGCTCCGCTTTAGCGAGCGCGCTCGCAAGGTAGCCTCCAATTCCGTCGTGCATGTCTCTGGTGATACGCTCTCGCTCCTCGGCGGCTACCTGTTGTTTCTCCAACTGGGTTATTTGCCGGTGAGAAAGATTGAGCTCATGCACTTTATTCTCAACCCGCGCTTCCAGCTCACGGTTCAGGCGCTCCACATCGCGCCTTGAGTCTGCAAATCGCATAAACAGTATCAGGGAGAGAACTATTGCGAAGACCGGGCTGGCGTAATGGATAAGATACCCGTGCTGTCTGGAGATTTGCCCGGCACCTGCCAGCACATCATGTGTGAAGAATATCAGTAACAGAATACCACTCGACAACAACGCGTGGTTTGCGGCCCCGGGATTTACCGCTACCCCGCGCACCAGACCAAAGCATGCGGTCGTCATCATGGTTAGCGCGAGCACACCCCACAGCAGACCACCCCATTCAAAGTACATCTGCTGGTGGCCAAACAATACCATCGCCAGAGAAACTGACAACAGTAGCGCCATCGCCACCGCAAGCATCATCTCCTGTGAGCGACGCTGAGTATGAAAATACCTGCTAACAAAAAGACAAACAAAAAGTGATGCCAACCCGATCGACAAGTGCTGCCATAGCTCCCAGAGAAACGAACCAAAAGGTACTGTCGATACGATTGTGGACAGGGAGTGACTGGTAAAGCTCAACATCATCACGCCTCCCCAGAGGTACTGTTTCTGCCCTGAGTTGCGCATCGGGATAAGTATCAACAAAAAACCATAGATTCCCATAACGACAGTAATGGCATTGGGCATGGTCACCTTCAGATTGTGTCTGTCCCAAAATGCGGGCAACAGACTTTCCCTGGACCCCACATAGAAGACGGGCAACATTCCACGCCCTGGTGGGTTCGACTCCACCAGCAGTAGCAGTTCGTTCTTACCGCTTGCGATTAGCTCTGGTGCGACGGGAAAAATCAGCGGCCGGGGTAAGTTTCTGCTCGACTTTTCAGAAAACGAACCACCATTGCCAATTTCTATTCCATTGAGATAAACAGAAGCGTTCTCTGCAATGGTCGGGAAGTAAATCGCATACAGTTCTCTCGGCTTTTCATCGACACTGAAGTTAAATCGATACCAGCCCTCGGCCACTGCTCCGCCCGTTAAAGCATCAGGTAATGAAACCCAGTCATGCGGTAGCGTTACCGAGTTAAATTCGGCCCTGCCCTGCGGACTGAACGTCCCCTGCATCACCGGCTCTGCGCCACTTATAATACCTGCACTACGCTCATGCAGGTAAAATATGGCCGCGCCATAAACCAGAACAAAGCCGAGCGATAACAGATTTATCGAACTCGGCGTTCTCAATTTGCAGGCTCACTCACGGCTATTGCAACACAAGCCCCAGACTGATGGCTTCGTAGACAGCCTCGCCCCGGTTATGAACCGACAGCTTTTTGTATATGTTACGGATATGTACCAATACGGTTGATGGTGCGCGTTCGCTGAGCTCCGCTATCTCTTTGGAGGTATATCCCTTAGCAACCAGTTGCAATACCTCGAGCTCAGTGGGCGTCAGGCTGCACTGCAGTTCATTTTTATTTTTTTCATGGCCCGATGCGGCTCGCAGACTGTCGGATCTGCGCAGTTCTTTTAGGATGTGCCGCGCAACACCGGTGGAAATGGGAGACTCCCCGTCGAGCGTTTGCTGCAGCATCGAAACAACGGTGTCGACATCCTCGCACTTTAGCAGATACCCGCTGGCACCCGCCTTTACCGCAGAAACAACGTGATGCTCGTCACCAAAAACCGTCAAAACGATGGACGGTACATTTTTTTGTACCGACAACCAGTTTATCAGGCTAATGCCCGATCCATCGGGTAGGCCAAGGTCAATCAGCGCCAGTGACGGCAACTTTCGCCCAAGAATACTACGGGCTGAGTGTAGCGTTCCGGCCTGCGCCATGACTTCCATATTATCGCTGCTGTCGACGGCGCTGCAGATTCGCTCCCGGATTACTTTATCATCATCAACCACCAATACGTCCGCTGATCTCATGCTCCCTATCCCTTAAATAAACTATACAAATACCGATTGACACCGCACTACGGGACTGCCACTAGACTATTTGAGCTAGCGCACCTTCTATATCCTTGACACAGTGTATCTGGCGTTTACCATGGAAAACATGACACGAACATGTCAAATTAACTCGCCGGATTAGGCAGTTAACAATTACAACCAGGCACAAACATCGTTCTATGGAAGTGTTGATAGTTGAAGATAACCCTGAGATGCGCTCGCTCATCAGCCATGCACTAACCGGCCTTGAGCAGATTGATCAAGTATGCACTGCCAACAGTAAATCAGAAGGGCTCTGCCTGCTCGAGACGCGCCAGCCGCAACTGTTGATTTGTGATCTCGGGCTGCCGGATGGCACTGGTATAGAAGTGGTTTTAAAGGCTGCCCGGTTGCAAATTCCTTCGCTGGTTATCAGTGTGCTTTGTGATGAACGTACGGTGCTCGAAGCGGTTAAATCCGGTGCAAGCGGCTACTTGTTAAAGGACATCGACGCACAGGGCATACAAAGTGCGGTGGAACAGCTTCTCGATGGCGGCGCCCCAATCACCCCGTCAATCGCCGGCCATATTCTCAAGACCGTCAGAGATAATCCCGAACAAACCGAACAATCCGAGCAGTCACGAATTAATCTCTCAAAACGGGAACATGAAATTTTATTGCTGGCTGCACGTGGTTTTAAGGTGGCAGAAGTTGCAGAGCAACTCAATCTATCCGAGCACACTGTCAGCAACCATACCCGCGCCGTGTACCGCAAACTACAGGTGAATTCCAAATCCCAGGCTGTGTATAAAGCTTACCAATGCGGACTGATCTCAAACTAGTCACTATGTTTGTTGTGGCCCTGTTGTGTTTGTCGGGCTGCAATTTTAGCGAAACCACCCGGGTGGCATCAGTTGTAGAGGAAACGGACATCCTGTCCGGCGAAACCGATAACAACGTTGTGACTCTGCCATTTCACACCATCGTCGAACGCGACGGAAACAAGGTAATTGTCCTGCATTTCTCAACGGACAGATTTCCCGATGTTGAACACCCGTCACTGTTGATTTCCCGAGCGGGTTCGAACGTGCAGGTATATCTGGACGATGAGTGGGTCTATGGTCAGTCGTTTTCCCAAAGGCCAATGGCACACACATGGAATACACCACAACTGGTCAACTTCAGCCGAGAGCAACTTGATTCTGCCACGCATATACGAATCAAGCTCTTTGCTTTTTCAGGCGACCATACGTTACTTGAACCAATGTACCTGGGAGAGCACGACAGACTCAAAACACTATATGAGCGCTTTCGCTTCTTTCAGAACCATCTGACACTGGCGATTACTGTGGCCACACTGGTCTTGCTGGTGGTCTCATTACTGTTGTGGATTGCCAGCGGACGCGAGCGAAACTACCTGATGGCAATGGCTACTTCGATCAGCCTGATTGCCGCCTGTCACCACTATTTTGTAGTCAACAGCTTTTTGTCTCACGCCATGCTGCAGGCAGTTACCCATATATCACTGGATTGGATGGGTGTGTTTGTCGCACTGTGGATTGTTAATATCAAAGGGCTGCGCACGACCTACAACCGAGCTTTTATATTCTGGGGGTGGTGCTGCACACTTGTTAATCTGGCACTGCCGTGGAACTGGACTGCACCTTTTGTTGAATGGCTGCATTTTGTGACTATCGGTATTGTGGTGCTGGTACTGCTGCTTCCGGCCACTCAAAGCCAGGCCAGCAGACGAGAAGTTTATATCACCCGGATAACAGGGACTCTTGGCTGCGCGCTTTGCCTGGTAGATATGATGGTACAGATGCGCTTTATTCAGGTACCTGGTCTGCCCCGGTTTTTACCGATCACGTTTTTTCTGGTGTTCCTGACAAACAACGCCATTCTGCTACAACGGTTCAGCCGAACCTACAGAATAGCGCGTCGCTCACAAAAAGAGTTACAAACAATCGTGGCACAACGCGAGTCAGAACTCGACCACTACTACGCTGAGAACACCAGGCTAAAGTCGCAACAGGCTCGCACCGAAGAGCGGGAGCGCATTATGCGTGACCTGCACGACGGCATGGGCGGGCATCTGGCCTCAGCACTCGCTGTTGCAAAAGTCGACGAGCACCAGGATGATCAGGCGCAGAAACGACTCACCGAAACACTGCAAACTGCGCTGGTAGAAATGCGCATGCTGATTAACAACAGTGCTGACGAATTTGATGAACTCGGACAGGCACTCGGCTCGCTGCGCAGTACAATAGAGCCACTGCTAAACGATGCCGGACTGGAGCTACACTGGAAACTCGATCCATTTGGCAAAATGCCGATACTGACAATTTCAGAGCGTATGCACGTTGTCAGGGTAGTGCAGGAATGCATCACCAATGTGCTTAAACACACTGACGCTACTATTGTTACCGTATCATCCGAACAGGTTGGGAAAAATTATCGGGTGCAGATTGCCAATAACGGTTCAACACCCGTGACCAACAGTGCCAGCCTTACAGGCAGCGCCATACAAGACCGTGCTCAGGGAGCTAACGCCCAACAGGGTAACGGCCAGCGAAATATGAAGTATCGGGCGGCTCAGTTACATGGCTCTTTTAATCTGACCCCCACCGCAGATGGTGGTGCACTGGCAACCCTGGAGTTTCCATTCGACCAGTCTATGGCCGAGGCCAGCGCGTAAGCTGCAGAGCTTTTGAAAATACCGGTCATGCAATAGTCTGCAGACTGTTGAGCACACGACACCACACACACTGAAACGGAACGAATTATCGCGCGCTCAATACTATTTTAAACAGCTGCTCTTCTGACTGCCCGCTACCAGGCTCTGCAATAAAACCACACTTCTCCAGTACTCGTCGAGAGGCGACGTTATCCGGTTCCACGCCACCAGTAACTGTTTTTATATTGTGTTGTCGACACCACTCGACAAACCCGGCCACCAGTTCACTGGCGAAGCCCTTACCCCATGCACTTTCAGCCAGCATGTAGCCAAGTCTCAAGTGTCCGCTATTTTCTGGTTCAAATAGTATCACCATTCCTATCGCGGCTTTGCTGACCCGCTCAACTGCCAGCAGCGTGACTCCTTCAGCGTCACGCTCACGCACCCATTGCTGTGCACGATCGGCAGTGTAGGCACCCTGCCATGCCGGTGGCAGGCTTTGGGTGACAGGTTCTGTCAGAATATCGAGTACTACGCCTGCAATGTTTTGTTGCGGCCACTCTTCACTGGTTAACGATTTCCATTCATTGATAATCAGTCGATCTGTAGTAAAGCGATAGTCGCGAGTCATCGCCATGACCCTCCTCTGTGCTTATTCCGGATGGCAACCGTCACAAATTCTTTGGTTGGTTACCCGGTCCGTGCGCATGCCCTTGTTCGTTCCGCTAGCTGTCGACAGGTGGCGGCTCGAGCATATCTTCGAAAAACCAGGCTGCCAGTTCGTTGCGGCTGGAGACGCCGGCCTTGCGATACACGCTGGAGGCCTGTTGCCGCACAGTCTTTTCCCGCGTTTCGCGCAGCTCTGCAATTTCCCGAAACGACAGCCCCTTGAGCAGCCCGATGACAATATTTTGTTCGCTGGCCGTCAGACCCCATACATCGAACTGTTTTTGCATCACAGCACGGTACTGACTGGCGAGCTTCTGTGTGTTGTTGTCGATCTGCGAAAGCTGACCACGCGCCTTGTTGAGCTGACCGCGCAAGTCGCCCAGCGCCCGCCGCTGCAGCAGGAATTCGTAGATAAATATTGCCAGCATGATGGCACTGACGACGAACCGCAGCAGGTCGTCGCCCATGGCGCTCATCGACTCGCCGGCACTGAACTCAGATATGATTTCGACGATGCTGGTGCCGAAGAAAAACAGCACGAAGCAGGCAAACAACGTTCGTCGGAAAGGAATAGGTCCCAACGCTTCGAACATCTTTTAGTGTCCCAGGTTTTAGTGTTAGTGAACGGGTAACGCCCAGAGCATACCGCGGCACCAATCAGTCAAAGTGGTTCATTTTACTGACAATTTTTAGCAGAGCACTGCCAACCCAATGATAAACCGATTGCGCACGCAGATCGTAACATTACACTGCCAGAGAGGCGCAAACCCACTATGGACCTATTGTTCGATACTGAAGCCGGCCGCATGCGACAAGGGTTCGATACCCTTTCAGCCACAAGCAGATAAGTTTGGCACATCTTAACAAGGAAGCAGATATGTCTTTCACTCGACGGCAGTTTCTGACAACCACTTCAGCAGTGCTGGGCTCCACCTGTTTCCGCAGCGCCCGGTCTGATACTGCTACCAATACTACGCTACCAATCCCGACGCTTGTCGACGGCTCCGCCGGTGACCCGGTCGACCTGCAGATCCGTCGCGGTGAATGGTCGTTTAAGCCCGGAGTGAAAACCCCGACACTGGGCTTCAGCCAGGACTACCTCGGGCCGACCATTCGAACCCGCAAAGGCAGTGAACTGAACCTGCACTACCACAACACACTGGATGAATACGTCGCGGTGCACGGACACGGACTGCACGTGCCAGGCAGCGTCGACGGCGGACCGCAACCGCAGATGCCGGCTGGGGAAAAGTGGCAGCCCTCGCTTGTCATTGTGCAGCCGGCAGCGACCTGCTGGTACCACTCCCATACGCACTGCAGTACCGGCCATCAGGTGTACCACGGACTGGCAGGTATGATCATCATCATCGACGACGACACCGATGCCATGGACCTGCCAAACCGGTACGGTGTTGACGACTTGCCGGTAATCATTCAGGACCGAACGTTCGACGCTGAAGGCAAACTCGTGTATTCGCTGAACAACGCCGGGGAAGACGGCTGGTACGGGGATACCGTCACCATAAACGGCGCGGTCGCTCCGACTGCAAAGGTGCCCGCCGGAAAAGTGCGTCTGCGTTTA
>CAYMFQ010000129.1:0-15626 GCA_964389335.1 uncultured Granulosicoccaceae bacterium | reverse complement strand
CTAATAGATCCTCGACTGCAACTCCACCGACTGCTGCGCGCGCGTCTCGAGCCCATGTCGCAGGTACATTTCTCTCGCACGCTCCAACGACACGCGGGCATTTTCCATGCTGTTATTGGAACGATACAGTTCAACCAGTACATCAGGCTGGCGTCGATATTGCGCACGGCTGGTTGCTTTGGCTCGTGACTGCCCGGCTTTCTCGCGAAAACGCCACGCTTGTACTACATCGCCACGCGCGAGTAGCTGGTTATAAAGTTGTTCCTGGTCACGGGCCACAGCGATTGCGTTTACGCTGTCTTCATACTCCTGCGTTAAACGCGTTATCTCCTGTTCAAACCCTTCAAATACTGTTTGGGAAATTCCAACATCAATCATCTGGTTTAACATCGCGCGTGCTTTAAACGCCCTTCCCGATGCGGCATGCAGTCTTGCAGCCTCCAGTCCGGCCTGTTGCGCCTGTTCGAATTGGGAGGTTTCGGCGTAACCACGAAAAAGCGTTTCGTATGCGCTGGCTGCAGCACCATAACGGTTCAGTTGCAGGTTGGTATCCGCAATTTGTTGCAGCTTTTGCTCGGCCTGTTCAAACTGGTTGTGACTGATTTTCCAGCGCGCTACTAATAGTTGATCGTAAGCATCGGATGCCTGTCGTGCACGTTCGCGTTCAAGCAGATGCAGTCGGCCGAACTGCATAAAAACACCAGCTGTCGATACTTCATCACCAAGCTGTTGGTAGACATCCAGCGCCTCTGCCAGATACAACTCGGCGGCGTCTATATCGGTTTGTGCGATTGCCAGTTCACCCAGCTCGGCGAGTGCACGTGCAAGCGCAGGCTGATCATCTGACTCAACAGCCAGGCTTGCAAGCTCAAGCAGCCTCTTTTTAGCATGGTTGTATTTTCTGGCCTCGACCAGTTCTGCAACGTCCGGGGAGAACGTTATCGCTTTTGCCGCGTTAACACTGGCAAGAACTTCTTCTGTCGAGGCGCGCTGAACAGTGAATGGCGATTGAACGTCGGTTTGTTCAGCACTCTGTTGCGGACTTTGTTCTATATTGCGAACGGATTCAGAGGTGCGTGAAGCGCCTCCGAACCCGTAATGCACAACGCCGATAACACCAATGGCAAGAACACCTGCCAATACTGACTGTAGTGCTTTTGCCCCTTTTCTTGCCACGACTGATTACCGGCTTGTTGTTGCCTGGGCGCTAGTGCTCGCCACCAGCCTTAAAGTTGAAAACTGCGCCTTCTCTGATGCCTGAAGGCCAGCGTGTCGTCACGGTTTTAAGACGGGTATAAAAGCGGACACCTTCCGGACCGTGAATGGAGTGATCACCGAACAGCGAGCGCTTCCAGCCGCCAAAGCTGTGATACGCCACTGGCACCGGAATCGGCACGTTGACACCGACCATACCTATTTGCACGCGGCCGACAAAGTCACGTGCCGCATCGCCATCGCGAGTGAAGATGGCAGTGCCGTTACCGTATTCATGATCGTTAACCAGCTTAATTGCCTCTTCATAGTCTTTGGCTCTGACAACACACAGCACAGGCCCGAAGATTTCGTCGGTATAAATTTGCATGTCTTTGGTGACATTGTCGAAGATACATCCACCAACGAAGCAACCGTCTTCGTGCCCGGCAACTGTCACTTCGCGTCCGTCGACAACCAGCTTGGCACCGGCTTTTACACCACTTTCAATATAGCCGTTGATACGCGCTTTTGACTCAGGCGTGATGACCGGGCCCATTTCAGTCGCGGGGTCAGTGTAGGGTCCAACCTTCAGCCCTTTAACTCTCGGCGCCAGCTTTTCAATCAATTGATCAGCGGCTTCATCACCAACACTAACGACAACTGACACCGCCATACAGCGCTCTCCGGCTGAACCATATGCCGCACCCATGACTGCATCAACTGCCTGATCAATGTCTGCATCAGGCATAACAACCATGTGGTTTTTAGCGCCGCACAGAGCCTGCACGCGCTTGCCGTGTGCGCAACCGGTTTCGTAGATGTATTGACCAATAGCCGTGGACCCCACAAAGCTTACACCCTGTATCCGCTCGTCAGTCAGCAGCGTATCTACGGCTTCTTTATCGCCGTTGACCACATTGAGTACACCGGCAGGCAAACCGGCTTCAACCATCAGCTCCGCCAGACGCATACTGCAGCTCGGGTCTTTTTCAGAGGGCTTCAGTACAAACGTGTTACCGCAGGCCAGCGCCACCGGAAACATCCACATGGGCACCATCGCAGGGAAGTTAAACGGTGTTATACCCGCACAAACTCCCAGTGGCTGACGCATGGAGTAACTTTCAACCGCAGAGGCTACTGCCTCGCTGTATTCACCTTTGAGCATCTGCGGAATCCCACAGGCGAACTCGACAACTTCAAGGCCTCGGGTAATTGAGCCCTTGGCATCGTCGATGGTCTTGCCATGTTCACTGGAGACGATAACCGCCAGTTCTTCCATATTGGCCAACAGAAGCTCGCGGTACTTGAACATCACCTGGGCGCGTTTACCCGGTGGTGTCGCGGCCCACGCCGGAAATGCAGCCTGCGCACTGGCAATGGCTACGCGGACGTCGTCGGCACTGGCCAGTGCAACTTGCTTACTGACTTCACCAGTGGCCGGGTTTAGCACATCGCCAAAGCGAGTGCCGGTACCGGCAAACTGCTTGCCGTCGACGAAGTGGTGCACGGGGGTATTAAGATCCTGCGCGGCAGCTGACATAGAGAAAGGCTCCGGTTACGTTGAACGGTCCGTTAAATGACTAGTGTACTGAGGAAGCCCAACATTGAAAACCATATCGGGCTTTCTGTTGGCATTACCCGGCCAGGCGAATCGCCTCAGCAATGGCATCGGGCTTTTGTGCCGGCGCCATGATATGAACGCCGGCCAGACCGGGAATCTCGCGGTACTGCTGGATAAGCTCAGCGCAAATCTGGCGACCTTCGGCTTTCGCATCGGCAGCACCTTCAAGCCGGGCGATGGTGGCCTCAGGGATTGTCACCCCGTAAAGATTGTCATTCATCCAGCGCGCGGAACGCGCCGATACGATCGGGCCAATCCCCAGCAGCACACCAACCTGCTCGGTGATGCCTTCGTCTTTCAGGCGACCAATAAACCGGCGCGCAACCTCGGGCTCAAAGCAGAACTGAGTCTGGGTAAACTGCGCACCGCTGTCGATTTTGGATTGCAGCGCATCGGGCTTCCAGTCTGCCGGCGGGTCAAGCGGCATATCCGCTGCGCCAATAAAAAATTCCGGCGGGTTTGCCACAGCCTTGCCCGAGGGCAACGCTGCGTCGTCGCGTAAGGATCTGGCCAGTTGCATCACTTTTCGCGAGTCAAAATCAAAGACCGGCTTGGCTTCAGGCTGGTCACCCTTGGCCGGGTCGTCGCCCATCAGCACCAGCAAATTGCAACTGCCCTGGGCTGCCGCACCGATCAAATCTGCCGTCAGCGCAATCCGATTGCGATCGCGGCAGGTCACCTGCAGCACCGGCTCGAATCCCGCTCCTGACAGTATGGCAGCAGCGGCAAAGCTGCTCATGGTGGTGGTGGCGCCGGCACCATCGGTAATGTTGATCGCATCAACCAGCCCGCGAAGGTGCTCGGCCTCCGCCAGCAGTGGCGCAGGCGATGCCGCCACTGGCGGCACAATTTCAGCGGTCATGGCGAATTCGCCAGCACGGATTTTTTCAGATAAGCGAGTCATGATTAAACAAGGCACGTGTAGGGCAATGCTCAAGCTTAGCACTGCCCCGTTTGTACGATTACAGATCGACGACCGCCACTGCACGGAAGACGAAGTGCTCTATACCACTAGCGCGGCCACCGGACTGCCCGGTGACCTGCCAATACCGGTTTGCACGTCGACCGAACAACACGCATTATTAGCAGCAACTAAAAGCAACCTGCAAACGCCTGATATGAGCTTCAACAAACGCCTGATTTACGATTCAGAACACAACCTGCTGCGCGAGGAGATCAGTAAATTCCTCGAATCAGAGGTCGTGCCACAGCTCGACAAGTGGGAAGAACAGGGCCACGCCGACCGCGCCATCTGGAATCGGCTCGGCGAACTGGGTGCCATGTGCCCGATGGTTCCAGAAGCTTATGGCGGCCCCGGCAGCGACATGCGCGCCAGTGCGGTCATCTATGAGGAAATGGGGCGCTGTGGTGTCGCTGGCGTGGGCGGTGTCGGGGTGCACGACATCGTAGCCTACTACCTGCTCAACAATGGCTCAGAGGAACTCCGTCAGCACTGGCTGCCGCAAGCAGCATCTGGTGAAGCTCTGTTTGCGGTGGCAATGACGGAGCCTGCAGCCGGTTCCGACCTGCGCGGCATTCGCACCAGAGCCGAGCGCGACGGCGACGAGTTCGTGATAAACGGCTCCAAGATATTTATTACTAACGGTATCACCGCTGATGCCATAGCGGTGGTTTGCCGCACAGACCCAACCGCCGAACGCGGCGGCATCAGCCTGATCATGGTGGAAACCAAATCTCCCGGGTTCAAACGTGGTCGGCATTTGAAAAAGCTCGGCCAAAAGTCACAGGATGCCGCCGAACTCTTTTTCGAAGATGTGCGGGTTCCGGTAACCAACGTCATTGGCGAGGAAAACCGTGGCCTCAACCTGTTGATGGCGGAACTGCCATTTGAACGGTTACTAATTGGCCTCACAGCACTTGGTGCTGCCAAGGGCGCCTACGCGGATACGGTCACTTACGTGCAGGAACGCAAGGCTTTCGGTCAACAGGTCGCGAGCTTTCAGAACACGCGCTACACACTGGCAGATCTGCGCACAAAAATTGAGGTGGGCGAAGCATTTGTCGACCGCTGCGTTGAAGCACATGCGCAGGGAGAGCTCACAACCGAACAGGCCAGTATGTGCAAACTGTGGCTGACCGAGATGCAGGATGAAGTGGTTGATGCCTGCCTGCAACTACACGGCGGTTACGGTTATATGTGGGAATACCCGATCGCCAAACGCTATGCAGACTCGCGCGTGCAGCGTATCTACGGTGGCACCTCAGAAATCATGAAAGAGCTGATCAGTCGGTCACCGCTGCTCGACAGCTGAGCATAAGTTTAGATATGAAAAAATCGGAAACACTGGCGTCAGCAGTCAGCATTCTGGAGCAGATTGTCGCGTTTGATACGACCTCTCGCGAATCTAACCTACAACTGATTGCACACATACAGTCGTACCTCGACAACCTCGGTATCGAGTCGCGACTGACACATAACGACGATAAAACCAAAGCCAACCTTTGGGCCACTGTCGGCCCTGATATCGCAGGCGGAGTCGTGCTTTCCGGTCATATCGACGTGGTGCCGGTGGATGGACAGGACTGGTCAAACGACCCATTCTCGATGTGGCAACAGGATGGCAAAGTGTTTGGTCGCGGCACGGTGGATATGAAAGGTTTCGTTGCAGTGGTGCTGGCACTGGCACCACTGATGTTGCGCAAAGATCTGAAAATACCGCTGCACTTTGCGTTTTCATACGACGAAGAAGTCGGCTGTGTTGGTGTGCGCGGCCTGATCGACGACGTTGTTCAGAACCTGCCTCTGCCGGCAGCCGTTATCGTCGGCGAGCCTACCTCAATGCAGATCATCGGTGGCCACAAGGGCTCGCGCAGCTTCCACACGACCGTGCGCGGCGTGCCTGCACACTCCAGTGACCCGCGATTAGGCGCCAACTCGATTATGGCAGCGGCCAGAATCATCACCTACATCGAGGAGCTGCAGCAGGAGCTGATTGCTAACGCAGCACCGGATTGTCCGTTTGATCCGCCCTACACCACGATCGATATGGGCAAGATACATGGCGGCACCGCCAACAATATTATTCCGGAATACACGCGCATTGACTGGGGCATGCGCATCGTACCTGGTGATGACGGCCCGGCGCTTGAGCAACGCGTTCGCGACTATATTGCGGAACACGTTGATCCGGGGTTAAAAAGCATCGCACCCCACGCAGGTGTCGAAACGGAACTCTACAATGTGGTGCCCCCGCTGATGCCGGACGCCACGTCAGCCGCAGAACAGTTAATTCGACACCTCACAGGCCTAAACCAGTCTGGCGTGGTGAGCTTCGGCACCGAGGCGGGTTTATTCCAGGAGGCTGGCATGCCAACTGTGGTGTTTGGCCCAGGCAGCATTGAACAGGCCCATCAGCCGGATGAGTTTATTGAAATCTCCCAGCTACAGGACTGCATCGACTTTGGCTGCCAGCTTATAGACTGGGCAGCACAGGACAGTCCGGGCGAACTGTTTAACTGAGGAATATTGGGAACAATGCCGGACTGAAATTAGCCGGCTTACCGCGATAAGCGTCCGCAAGGACACTGCATCATCGGGCGCGTTGCGCGCCCGATGCATCTGCCTACTGGCTGATGCCTTCGATCTTCAATTCGGTGTAGTTTTGGCGATGGCCCATCTGACGGCGGTAGTGCTTGCGACGTCGGAATTTAACGATATCGATCTTGTCGCCACGTCCGTGCGACAGCACTGTCGCTGACACCGACGCACCCGCCAGTTCGGGAGACCCGACTGCTACCGAGTCACCGTCGCAAACCATTAATACTGAATCGAGGTTGATGGTTGCACCCTCGTCTGCGTCGAGAGATTCGACCCGTAATTTGTCACCAGGCTGTACCCGGTATTGCTTGCCGCCTGTTTTAACAACTGCGTACATGTTAGCTCCGTTTTCAACTTTGGCCCGACAGCAGTTGACGATGGCAGTCAGAATTGCGCGGGAAAACCGTCAATTGTAGGCCTGGCGCGCCACTCAGTCAATCTGCGCGCGCATCGTTCCGTGTATTACTGCGCCCATTCCATACCTTGATTAGCACACAACCGCCCCTATCCGGTTGGAGCGACGCAATGGCCGCTGAATTAGCCTTGGTTCTGACCAGGCTTTTTCAACGCTTTGATTTTCTCTTTGATCAGGTTGCCGGTGCTGGATACAAACGGCAGTCCACCCACTTCATCTGCATAAATAAAGCCCAGAATGATACCCAGTACAACGGCGGTCGAGAACGAAATCAGCCAAAGTACGAGCAACACAATCAGTACAATGATGCCGATGCTGATGAGCGGTCCCTGGTTCATCGAACTGGTCAGATTACCGATCATCGCCCGGCCGCTTTCGATGCCACCACGTGCAGCCTGACGCAATGGCGCCAGCGCGTCGAGATATTCGGAAACGAGGTAGCCAACAAACGTACCAATCAATATGCCGATAATTGTAAACATGAAAATCCCCTTAACTTGATGCGACTGAGAGTTGGCTTTTTTGTGCTTGGCAAGATTGGTCAGACTAGCTTACAATTAAAACTGTCCATTGCAGTTTACAATTCGCTATTTGCCTACTGCGTGCGTGGTAAAACTGATCTGACGACCTGTTCTGCCAAAATAGCTCGCTGCTTTTAAAGCTCTGCTGTTCCATGCGCGTGTTTGTCACGCGGCCACCATGCCGGCAACACTTGCCTATGATGCGCTGTTTTCTGTTCTAAATTCAATGTGGTGTCGATAAAAACTATTTCCAGCGCACGCACCTTGCAGGCGGTGACGCGACACAACGATTTACTATTCGCCTTCCGGTCTTTGCACTTTTTATTTATCGCAGGTGACTGGCATGTTCAGTTCCGTCCGGCCCCAGTCTGACCACGATCCATCATAGACCTTCGACGGCTTACCCAACAGTTCCAGAGCGAAGGTTATTATGGCAGCAGTCACCCCCGACCCACAGGTTGTCACGACAGGGCGATCCAGCTCGGCACCGGCCTGAGCAAACACCTCGCGCAACTCATCGATCGGTTTAAATTGGTTGTCGGCGGTCAGCAGGCTGGTGTACGGAAGGCTGAGCGCACCGGGCATGTGGCCGCTCCTGAGCCCCGCTACAGGCTCTGCCGCCTCGCCATAAAATCGTGCGGCAGCGCGCGCATCGAGCACCACGGCAGTGCCACTAGACAGCACTTCTGCGACAGCGTCCCGGTCTACCGTGCTGTCATGCGCACTGTAGTCGCCATAGTCTACTGACACAGGGGCTTGATTTAGCTCACCGCTTTCTGTCGGACCCGACCAGGCGGGCAACCCGCCATCGAGCAGCGCCACGTTTTCATGTCCGATGGTTTTCAGTGTTAGCCAGACACGCGCTGCTGAAAAGACACCAAGCTGATCGTACACAACAACTGTCGTATCCCTGGAGATACCACGCTCACCCGCTGCAGCGGCAATGGTACTGGCCGACGGCATCATGTGCTTTAAATGATCGTCCGGCGTGGCGATAGCATCGATGTCCCAGCGCAGCGCCCCGGCAATCCTGCGCGCACGATACTCTACCTCCGCATCCTTACCCATAGTGGCGAGGTAGTAGCTGCCATCCAATACCACAACCTCAGCCAGATGTTGCTCCAGCCACGCAGCGGACACCAGTGGCGAAAAACCCGTGACAGCATTCATTTTCAGTATCCTCAATGATCGCTGGCCGCAGGCGCATCAGCGTTTGCGGCGACCTGATATTGCCGATGGTTTTACAGGTTTATGTCGACTTCGGCTACTGTTTATTGTCTTGCCGTGCAAGCTCAATAAGATGATTGGCAACGTTAAAAATGCCGGCTTCACCGGTGGCAGCGTCGTTCAGTATTACCCACCGATAATCGACCATCAAAGTGGGAGTGCTGCTGACCTGAGCACCGCGCATCAACTGGTTGGCGCGGCCGACCTGCTCTCTAATTTGCTGCGAGTTGAGCTCGGACTTTATTTTATCAGCGTCGATACCATAGTCCCCCAGCACTTCAGTTAGTCGCTGTAATTGTGCACTGGGATTGCGTTCGCTGCGCAAACCGATGACTTCTTCGAACAGTTTGTGGTGCAGCGCAACCGGGTCGTTCGCGCCCAGGCCCAGATAGTAGATGGCCGCATGAAACTGGGTTAGATCGTTCCAGACAACCGGCACCTGCTCGAATAACAGATCATCGGGAAAGGTACTTTGCCACTCTTCAACCAGCGGTTCAAAGTACTGACAGTGCGGGCAGCCATACCAAAAGAACTCCGAAACCATAATCTTGCCGCTGTCCGCTGCAGCATCGCTGCTGATCAGTTCCGGGTCAACGGCCGGGTCAATCGTCAGGTAGTGCACGCCCTCCGTGAACTCTGCCGTGCTGTCGGCTGCATCACCGGCAATCGCATAGTCACCGCGTAACTGATAGACGAATACAGAGGCACCGATCAACAGCGCCGCGGCAACCACAGAGAGTATTGCTTTAGAAGAAAGTTTTGGCATTTGCTGATTAACTGCCGCAGTGTGCGTGCGGCGCTTTGCAATTTTAGGAGGCTTTCAACCTACACCGTTTTGGCGTCGGTGGGAATTACGATCAGTGCACTCGGGCCCTGCGCTGGCCAAACCGGACGGGATTGTTATCGGGATGCCAGCTGGTAGTGGTTGCTGTACGAAGAGACAGCATAGGGGCCAAATAGCTTGCGCACCCTGAATACCCAGGTTTCATCCTCTGCCAGCTCCAGGCTCAACGGTTGGGACAAGTCACTTACCGATTCGATGCGCACTGGTGCCGAGTCAATCTCGTTGGCGATATGCAGCTCAACCGGGCCGTTGTGTGCGGCACTATTGCCGGTAAGCTGCACTGTCACAGACGCACCACGCCGTTCAATCGATAACTCGGGCTGTGTGTCTTCGGTTATCTCGGCAAAGCGAACCGTTTTGATTGACGGCAATCCGACAAAACTGTCCGCGTCGATACCCGCCACAGACAAAAAGTAGTCACCTGCCGGTAGCTCTGCGGTTACTTCAGCGTCTTCAACCTGACTAAACTGAGCAACCTCTGACAGAGCGGGGTCGCTCGCAAACACCACCTGATAGGCTTCAGCACCGGTCAAACCGCGCCAGCTAAGCAAGTCTTCAGCACTGTATAACGTGCGCTGATCACCGCCGGTGTAAACGGGCTCGGGCAGTAAATCTACCTGCACCGGGGCAGCAGCACCCGTAGCCGCCATGCCGGTGCCGACAGGCAGGCTGACCTGTGTACCGGCGCTGTCAGCCGCCACCAGACCATGAGTTACCCCGACACGGTGCACTTCATCGTCTACATCAACATAGAAAGCGGTACCACGCACAGCAGCCGATAAAAACGGCGTGGTGACTGAAAACTCGACAGGAGGCTGCCCTTCCGGGCGCGGCTGTATTTCACTGGCAACACTGCCTTTCGTGGCCTCCAGTTCGATCAGACATTTTTCCTTTGGCTCAAGGCAGCGCACGTTGTTGACCTGTACCACACTGCGTGGCTGCAGATTAAACTGCGCGCCTGAGTGAAAACTGACACTGACAAAGCCGGTATCACCGGTGCGAATGATATCGCCATTGTGGACGAGTGCGCCCTTACCTGGCGGATTGACCACCTGATCTGACTTCGCAAGGGTGACATCCCCTTTAACAAACGCGATCTGGCCGAAGTTAAGCACCTCAATGTAGGGCCGCGGGATACGCACAGTGGTGCCCAACGGTAACACTGCAGCCATGGAATCAAGGCCGTTGTAGCTCGCAATAGGGTCGGCAAACTGAGTGGAGCGCAACACGTCTTCCACGACCGAACGCAGGGATTGCTCTTTCTTGGTAATGACAACGTGATCGGTTTCGTCCGTCGCCGCATTGACGCCTGTCAATAAAGAGAGCGCCAGAAGCGTGGCACATGACAATGCCAACAGCGCAATCTGAAGATTGGTACGACTCCGGAGTTTTTGTAGTACTTCGCCCATGGTACCTCCACTCGATGAATCGCTCCCCTTGAGCGATTTAGTCTACAGAAATCCTTTGCTCGAATCTGCAATACCGTCAGTGATGTCGCACCAGACAACTGCCATGGCGCTTCAGGCGTCCAACACTCCTTTGTGAACCATCGCTTGTGAACACATTGTGCTTACGCTATCGACCTGGTGGGAAATTGCTCAAGACGCTGTCTTAACGTTGACGGATGTCTTTGCACTTTCTCACAAACAGTGCCGGATCGATGCACCATGCTTAGGAACGTCACTACGGTAATCGTAGTTGACTTATTCCGCAAACAAACTAACTTTTTTGCACTAATGCCATGGTGTAATACGCAAGATAGACACCGATGCCGACACCAGATCGCAACATTTTGCAAACAGGACCTGCCGTTGAATTCGGACAAATCATTTAAAAGGTCCTGGTGGGCGCGTTCCGGCGCAGCGGCTAAGAACGCCGCTGCACGAAAAGCATCCGCCAGTACTGGAAAAGGAATTCCGAACAACATCACTGGGCTGAAACCTGCCGCATCAACGAAAACCGCCACGCGTTCAACGCTTGGCTGGTTGCTCGGTGAGTTGTCCACGCCGGCCATTATCATGGTCGATCACGACTGCAATTGCGTTTTCACCAACCGCGGCTGGAACGAACTCACCGGTACGCCTAAGCCAACGCTGCGGACGCGCGATTGGTTGCAGGCTATCCACCCGGCTGAGCGCGATACCGCTCGCAGTATGTTCAGCACTGCTATTGCCACCGGCAATCCTGTCCAGTTCGAAATGCGTCTGCAAAGAAACCGCGGCCGCCAACCCTGGGTCAGGGTCGACGCGCGCAACATGTATGACGAGTCGAATAAATATCTGGGCTGTGTTGGCACATTTACAGACATTACGGAACATAAAAAGACCAGTGACAGCCTGCTGCAATTGTCACTGTACGACGCGTTGACCGGACTACCCAATCGCACATTAATGATGCGTCGACTCAACAACGTGCTAAAGCGGGAGCGCGATCCTCACAAACAATATTCATTGATCTATGTTGATCTTGACGGCTTTAAACTGGTTAACGATACACTCGGTCACGCCATCGGCAACGATCTGATTGTCGAGGTCAGTAATCGAATCAGCAACTGCCTTGAAAATCAGGATACGCTCGCAAGACTTGGCAGTGACGAATTTACCGTGTTGATAGACAGCACCGATAATCCCAAACGCGCCACACAGGTTGCACAGGCCATTATGGCGTCAGTAAAGCAGCCATTTAGCATTGACGAAGAGACAGTTTACATCACCGCGAGTATCGGCATTTCAGTAACTGCAGACGACACCACACCGGATATGCTGATGCGACAGGCCGATGTTGCAATGGACAACGCCAAGCAACGCAATACCGGCTCTGCCCAGTACTACAACCCGGTACTGGCGGCGAACAATCGCGCCAAGCTAACCGTCGCAGGCTATCTGCACGGTGCACTGGAGCGCAACGAGTTTCAGGTGTACTACCAGCCTCAGCTGGATATTCGCAGCAACACAATTGTCGGCTCCGAAGCACTGTTGCGCTGGCGCCACCATCGACTCGGGTCAATTTCACCGGCGATCTTCGTACCGCTGCTTGAGTCGAAGGGTCTGATTGTCCAGACCGGTGAATGGGTACTCCGACAGGCCTGTACGATGCAGGCATCGTGGCTCAGACAATACCCCGGTGTGAACACAACGGTGTCAGTGAATGTATCGAGTATTCAACTGCACGACCAAAGCTTTCCGCAAAAACTGCAGCGCGTTCTGCACGAAACTGGTCTTAGCCCGAAAAACCTGGTGTTGGAACTCACAGAAACCATTCTGCTGGATGACTATGTGAGTGATCATCGAGTACTGGAGGACATCAGCGCGCTGGGAGTCAAGATAGCGCTGGATGACTTTGGCACCGGCTACAGCTCGTTTTCATATCTGAAAAGCTACCCGATTGACTATGTCAAAATAGATCGGTTATTTATCGACAATCTGTTCAACTGCGAAGAAAACAAAGCAATTACCACATCGATTATCGATCTGGCTCATCGGTTGGGTAAAACGGTTGTTGCAGAGGGAGTCGACAGTCAGGAAGAACTGGATTTCCTGATGATGAAAGGCTGTGATACTTACCAGGGTTTTCTCAGTTCGCGTGCTATCCCGTCACACGACTTTGCTGCCAAGTACCTGAAGACCGCATCGGTTGCACTATCCCGCGCCTGATCAGGCGCCGGCGCAGTTGCAGACGCCTGAGAATCTCAGGCGCACTTTATCAATTCGCGAAAGCCGCCTTCGTCAAATTCTTTTTTATTTATTTTCAGGTAAATGGATTGCTCTGATTCAAGCAGCGATACTTCGGCAACACCCTGCAACTGCCTGATGCGTGCCTCCAGTGTAGCGGGCCCACCAACCAGGCCGGACGGCAGCGACGCCCGGTAAGACACCAGCTTTTCGGGCTCGCGCATACCACGCACGACCCACAGCCAGCTAATGCACAAAACACCAAACACCACATGCGCCATGTTCAGGCCAACCACACCGTGCACCCAGCCACCAAAGGTGCCGCCCAGGAAGGCACCGAGAAACTGGCTGGTGGAATAAACCCCCATCGCACTACCCCGCGATGCAGCCGGTGCGATACGCGATACCAGTGACGGCAGCATAGACTCAAGCACGTTTAGGAAGCCAAAAAACACCATCAGCGCTGCGACCACCAGCCACCAGTTGTCGTTAACTGCCGCAAGAAAAAACTCCGATAGCGCCAGCCCCACAATTGATACCGCAAGCACTATTCGAGTACCCCACTGCGACTCACCGTAACCGACCAGCGGAATAACTATCAAAAGCGACAATGTGCATGCCACCAGATAAACCAGCCAGTGATCAGTTGGATCAATAGCGCGATTGATCAGCCCCAGCGGCACACACACAAAGGTAGCGGTGATAAGAAAGTGCAGCAGCAATATACCAATGTCCAGTCGCAGCAACTGCGGATGCCGCAGCATTGCCCTGAGTTGACTGGTCACGACAGACACATCTCGATTTAACTGTGTTGCCGGAGGGTTAGGCACCAACCAGCGCACCAGCACCAGCGCCATGGTGCCGAGCAGCGCAATAGTCAGGAAGATACCGTGCAGTCCCACATTGGTTAGTAACACCGGACCAAGCATTATCGACAGAATAAATGACAGGCCGATGGACGCGCCGATAATCGCCATCATCTTGGTCCGCTGATCATCGCGCGTGAGGTCAGCAGCCAGCGCGATCACCGCCGCTGATATAGCACCGGCCCCCTGCAGTGCACGCCCCAGGATCACGCCCCAGATAGAATCCGCTGCGGCGGCGATAAGGCTGCCGATGATCAACAACACCAGGCCAATGTAAATCAGTGGCTTGCGACCGAATCGATCGGACAGCAGGCCGAAGGGAATCTGGAGTAACGCCTGAAACAGACCGTAAATCCCGATAGCGACACCAATGAGCAGTGGCGTGGCACCACCGAGGTCCTGCCCCGCAATACTCATCACAGGCAGTAACAGAAAGAGCCCCATCATGCGCGTGGTATAGACCAGACTTAACGACCCTGCAGCGCGACGTTCGAGCGGTGTAAATGCAGCCAACTAGTGAGATTCCGGGTGGGTTATTTATCGGGCAGGTTAGCGGTATAGTACAGGATAGGTTTTCGATGCGCATGGTCGAATACCACGCACCCTCGCAGTTTCCGCCTCCGTCCTGTGCGCACTTGTTCCGAAGCAAAAAAGCCAGCATGAATGCAATAAAAATCCGTGGCGCTCGCACGCACAACCTCAAAAACGTCGATCTCGATTTACCACGCGACAAACTGGTCGTCATTACCGGCTTAAGTGGCTCCGGTAAATCATCACTGGCGTTTGACACCGTCTTCGCCGAGGGGCAGCGCCGGTACGTCGAATCGTTGTCCGCCTATGCCCGACAGTTTCTGTCGGTCATGGACAAACCCGACGTCGACACCATCGAGGGGCTGTCACCCGCCATTGCCATTGAGCAAAAATCCACCAGTCACAACCCGCGCTCAACGGTCGGCACCATCACCGAGATTCACGATTACCTGCGCCTTATGTACGCGCGTATCGGCACCCCCCGATGCCCCGAACACCAGATTGACTTAGCCGCCCAAACCATTTCGCAGATGGTTGATCAGGTGCTCGCCCTGCCCGATGGCAGCCGCATGATGCTGCTGGCGCCAGTGGTGCAGGATCGCAAAGGCGAACACACACAGTTGCTGACCGAACTCAGGGCGCAGGGATATCTGCGCGTACGCGTCGACGGGCAGGTGCTGCCACTTGATGACAACCTGAAACTGGACGCGCGAAAAAAGCACACGCTTGAAGCAGTGGTAGACCGTTTTCGCATCAAGGACGATCTGCGCCTGCGGCTGGCAGAGTCACTGGAGACAACACTGGCACTGGCCGATGGCATCGCTATTCTCGCGCCGATGGATGACGACACCGACCTTGAAGATATCCTGTTTTCGAGCAAGTACTCGTGCCCGGTGTGTTCCCATGCGGTCACCGAACTGTCGCCACGACTATTCTCGTTTAACAGCCCGCAGGGTGCCTGCCCCACCTGTGACGGACTGGGTGGAGATCAGTTCATCGATGAAAACAAAGTCATAACCGACCCTGCCAAAAGCCTGGCCGACGGAGTGATTCGCGGCTGGGACAAACGCAACACGCATTTCTTTCAGATGATGCAGTCGCTGGCGGCACACTATGACTTCGACGTTGAAGCGCCGTTCAAAAGCCTCGCCAAAGAACATCAGCAGGCCATACTGTA
>CAYMFQ010000128.1:10321-15704 GCA_964389335.1 uncultured Granulosicoccaceae bacterium | reverse complement strand
GATCCACCATAATCACTGCATGATAAAAGTCGATAACGTTTCCAAGCACTTTGGCGGGCTGAAGGCGGTGAACGAGGCTTCGCTCGAGATTGAGCAGGGCTCTATCACCGGACTAATCGGTCCCAATGGTGCCGGCAAAACCACGCTGTTCAATATTATTGCCGGCCTGTACCAGCCCACCCACGGCCACATCTATCTGGCCGGGGAAGACGTCACCGGGCTGCCCCCACACGACCTCTTCCACAAGGGCCTGCTGCGCACGTTCCAGATTGCGCACGAGTTTTCGCGCCTGACGGTCACCGAGAACCTGATGATGGTGCCCGGCCAGCAACTTGGCGAAAACATCTGGAAAGCATGGACACAACGCCGCCAGATGCGCGCTGAAGAGCAACGCATTCGCGAAAAGGCCGACGAAGTTATCGACTTCCTGAACCTGCGCGCGGTCGCCACGGAACTTGCCGGCAACTTATCCGGCGGGCAGAAAAAACTGCTGGAGCTCGGGCGCACAATGATGGTGGACGCCAAGGTGGTGCTGCTCGACGAGGTTGGCGCCGGGGTCAATCGTACACTGCTGGCTGAAATTGGCGATGCGATCATCCGACTCAACCAGGAGCGAAACTACACCTTCTGCATGATTGAACACGACATGGACTTTATTTCCAGACTCTGCGACCCGGTAATCGTAATGGCCGAAGGCGGCATCCTTGCCATCGGCACAGCTGAAGAAGTGAAAAACAACGAAGAGGTGATCGAGGCCTATCTCGGCACCGGTCTTAAAAACAAACCTGCTACCACGGGCGCGCAAGTATAATGTTCCTGATCGGTGAGAACCTGCGCGGCGGCTATGGCGGCGCAGACATTTTGAACGGCTGTACGATTGGCGTCGACAAGGGTGAGATAGCCGTGATTGTCGGCCCCAACGGCGCCGGTAAATCCACCGCCATGAAGGCAATGCTCGGCATGCTGAGCCTGCGCGAAGGGCACGTGACGCTCAACGGCACCGACATAACAAAGCTGACCCCACAGGCACGTGTGGCCGAGGGCATCGCGTTTGTCCCGCAGACCAACAATGTATTCGTGTCGATGACGGTCGAGGAAAATCTCGAGATGGGCGCGTTCCTGCGCGATGACGATATCGCCGCCACGCGCGACATGGTGTTCGAGCTGTTTCCGATTCTAAAAGAAAAACGACGCCAGCCTGCCGGTGAGTTGTCCGGTGGGCAACGTCAGCAGGTGGCCGTCGGCCGCGCGCTGATGACCAGCCCGTCGGTACTGATGCTCGATGAGCCCACTGCTGGTGTATCACCCATTGTTATGGATGAACTGTTTGATCGCATACTCGAAGTGCGCGCCGCCGGCGTCGCCATACTCATGGTTGAACAAAACGCTCGCCAGGCGCTAAACATCGCCGACCGCGGCTATGTACTGGTTACCGGCGAAAACCGATTCACTGACACAGGCGAGGCACTGCTGGCCAACCCGGATGTCAGACGCTCGTTTATTGGAGGGTAAGATGCCTGAAACTGTAGACATACTAAATGCCCTCGTGTTGTTTACGAACTTCGTGGTGATCCCGGGCATCACCTATGGCTCGCAACTCGCACTGGGCGCGCTCGGCGTCACACTGATTTATGCGGTACTGCGATTTTCCAACTTTGCCCACGGCGATGTCATGGCCTTCGGCACCATGGCGACCATACTCGTCACCTGGTGGCTGCAATCAGCCGGGGTGTCGCTCGGGCCACTGCCTACCGCGTTACTGGCACTGCCGTTCGGCATAGCCGCAACGGTATTGTTGTGTTTGTTCATCGACCGCTTTGTGTACCGTTACTACCGCTCGCAAAAGAGCCGGCCGGTTACCTTTGTGATGGCTTCACTGGGCGTTATGTTCATGGTCAACGGACTGGTGCGATTTATCATCGGCACCGACGATCAGCGCTTTTTCGATGGCGAACGCTTCATTATCAAGGCGCGGGAATTCAAAGAGATGACCGGCCTTAAAGAAGGCCTGGCGATCAAGACCTCGCAGGGGTTAACAGTGGTGATCGCCGTGTTACTGGTGATTGCACTGTTCTGGTTTTTGCAAAAAACGCGTTCCGGTAAAGCGATGCGCGCCTACTCTGACAACGAAGATCTATCGCTGCTGTCTGGTATCGACCCGGACAAAGTCGTGCGCACAACGTGGATTATCGCCGCCGCACTCACCGCTATTGCCGGTGTGCTGTACGGGCTCGACAAGAGCTTTAAACCGTTTACCTACTTTCAGTTGCTGCTGCCTATTTTTGCCGCTGCCATCGTCGGTGGAATCGGCCAGCCCATCGGCGCTATCGTCGGTGGTTACATCATTGCCTTTTCAGAGATGATGTTTACGTACCCCTACAAAAAGTTTGTCAACTATCTGGTGCCGGACGACTGGGCGCCAACCGGGCTGCTGCAGCTTTTGTCGACCGACTACAAGTTTGCCGTCTCGTTCATGATTCTGGTCATCGTGTTGCTGGTGAGGCCAACCGGCATCTTCAAAGGCAAGGTCTACTAACATGAGCAATGCACTACGCGCGACGCTGGCCTTCTCGTTCATGGCCATTGTACTGGTCATGGTTGGCATGTATCAGTCCTGGGCACTGTCGCTGACCATCATTAACCTGTGCCTGATATCGAGTGTGATGGCGCTCGGTGTGAACATTCAATGGGGCTACGCCGGGTTGTTCAACATCGGCATCATGGGCTTTGCAGCACTGGGTGGTGCGGCGGCAATGCTGGTATCAATGCCACCGGTCACCAACGCCTGGGCCGCAGGCGGCTGGAACATTCTGTACTCGGCGCTCGGCTTCATCGGCACCATCGTGCTTGCTGTCACCGTGCATCGAAAGGTGCCGCGCGGCCGTCTGCGATCACTGGCGATGATCATCGTGCTGGTGGCAGGCTATATGGCCACCCGCTACTTTTTTGCCCCGGCAGTGTCTGCCATCGAAGCCACCGACTCTGCCAAGACCGGCTATCTCGGCGGACTCGGGCTGCCGATTATTTTGTCATGGCCGGTTGGCGGTCTGTTCGCCGCCGGTGCGGCGTGGGTCATCGGCAAGGTGGTGCTCGGGTTGCGCTCTGACTATCTGGCTATCGCCACGCTCGGCATCTCCGAGATTGTCGTCGCCATTTTAAAAAACGAAGACTGGCTGACGCGCGGCGTTAAAAACGTCAACGGCCTGCCCCGCCCGGTTCCGTACGAGCTGCAGCTGCAACAGAGCGAGTGGTTTACCGGATGGGTCGAGCGCCTCTACGCCGATTCCCTGGCCGGACTTGAAGGTGCTGCGCGCAGTGCAGCACTGAAAGATGCCCTGATTGAATCATCCAGCATCTTCGTTAAGCTTTGCTATGCCGGGCTGTTCACAGCGGTGCTGCTGATCATCCTGATGCTGTGCGTGCTGGCGCTGAATTCCCCCTGGGGCCGTATGATGCGCGCCATCCGCGACAACGAAACTGCCGCAGAAGCCATGGGCAAGGATGTCACCGGCCGTCACCTGCAGGTGTTTATTCTGGGGTCAGCAGTGTGTGGTATCGCCGGGGCCATGCTGACAACGCTCGACGGCCAGTTAACCCCGACCTCCTATATACCGCTGCGCTTTACCTTCCTGATCTGGGTCATGGTGATCGTCGGCGGTTCCGGCAACAATCTGGGCTCGATTCTGGGCGGCTTCCTGATCTGGTTTGTCTGGACCGAAGCCGAGCCGGCTGGCACCTGGCTGATGGGCGTGCTGACCGCCTGGCTGCCCGAAGGCAACGCGGTTAAGGATCACCTGATCCAGAGCGCACAGCACATGCGGTTGTTCGTGATGGGATTTATTTTGCTGCTGGTGATGCGATTCAGCCCGCGCGGAATTTTGCCAGAGCGGCACGCACGATAGTGTCTGGCCCTTGACACCGAATTTGACGCCGTTTTGCGCGGATGAAAGTTCGACAAAAGCGTTGGTTTATCAGTATCCTTTACGCAATGACAGCGCAGGCTGTTATCGTGATTTGCAAGCCAACCAACGTAACCGTCCACTGAGGATACTCAAACCATGAAAAAAACTCTGATCGCCGCCGCGATGCTGGCCACCGCCAGCGCGCAAACCGCTAACGCCGAAGACATCAAGATTGGTGTTTTCCTCGGCTTCACCGGTGCTATCGAATCACTGGTCGCCGACATGGGCCCGGCGGCGCAACTCGCCATTGACGAAGTATCCAAAAGCGGCGCGCTGCTCGACGGCTCTACCGTCACATGGGTACGTGGTGACACCACCTGCACCGACTCTGCAGCGGCCACCGCTTCTGCCGAGCGTCTGATCACCTCAGACAAAGTCAGCGCTATCGTCGGCGGTGACTGCTCTGGTGTAACCACTGCGGCACTACAGAACGTCGCTATGCCAAACGGTATTGTGATGGTTTCTCCGTCAGCCACTTCACCGGCCCTGTCTACCATTGAAGACAACGGTCTGTTCTTCCGTACCGCACCGTCTGATGCACGCCAGGGCGTAATCGTCTCTAACATCCTGATGGAAAAAGGCGTTTCGGAAATCGCCCTGACCTACACCAACAACGACTACGGTAAAGGTCTGGCTGAAAGCATCGAAAAGAACTACACCGAAGCTGGTGGCACCGTCACTATCAACGCTGCACACGAAGACGGCAAAGGTGACTACAGCTCTGAAGTAGCGGCACTGGCTGCAGCCGGCGGTGAAGTACTGGTTGTGGCCGGTTACATCGACCAGGGCGGCAAGGCCATCATCCAGGCCTCTCTCGACACTGGCGCATTCGACACCTTCTACCTGCCCGACGGCATGGTTGGTGACGCACTGCCAGAAGCTATCGGCTCTGACCTCAATGGCTCATACGGTGCTGCACCAGGTACCGACAGCGAAGGCGCAGGCATCTTTGCCGAAATGGCCACTGAAGCCGGCTTCAAGCCTGGTCCTTTCACCGGTGAATCTTACGACGCCGCAGCTTTGATCATGCTGGCCATGCAGGCTGCCGGATCATCTGAAAGCAGCAAGCTGAAAGAGAAGATCATGGACGTTGCCAATGCTCCGGGTGAGCAAATCTTCCCGGGTGAGCTGGAAAAAGGCCTGAAGATTCTTGCTGAAGGCGGCGAAGTTGACTACGTTGGTGCTTCAGCGGTTGAACTGATCGGTGCCGGTGAGAGTGCTGGTAACTATCGCGAAATTGCTATTGATGGTGGCGCGCTGACTACGGTTGGTTTCCGCTAGGCCAAAAGCCATGCGTCGGTCATCGGCGCGGTTGTAATAAAAGAAGCCAGAGGCTCATGCCTCTGGCTTTTTTGTTTCCAGGTACCCGCTGGTGCGATTCGCACCACTCATCACACCCTACATTGCTGCGGTGCATGTCG
>CAYMFQ010000128.1:4843-10221 GCA_964389335.1 uncultured Granulosicoccaceae bacterium | reverse complement strand
CTGGCAATACCTGCAAACACAATAAAGCACACAATCAGCGAAGTTTGTGAATAATAACTCTTAAGTATCAGATACCGATGCGCGCCACTTTCACGCGCCAGATCATAGAAGCGCTTGTTCAGTGCCAATCGGAAAAATGACGTTGCAAAGGTTATTAACACCAGCAACACAAACAAATACAGCAACGGCAGGTCGTCAGCAACAACCGCCCTAAGCACCCACGATAGCGCATACAACCCTACCGCTAAAATAAACATGCGGCGTTTGCCAAGCCTGTCTATGGTGTTCTTCAACAGAAAAAACAATCCACCAAAAATCAGCGCCAATACGATGACCACCACGCCCAGTCGAGTGAAGCTTTCATGGGCCAGCAAAAATAAAGAGATCACCCAGAAATAACTTTCCAGAAAGAGAAAGCCGCCATCCACAAGAAACATGGTGCGGGAGTGATGCTCGTCTTTGAAACGAGTGACGGTATTCCAGTCTAGCGAAGGCGTGCTGGTCATGGAGTCCGGGTACTCACCACCTGCACTTAACAACAACGTGTTGCCACTGACTGCCACACAGGCGCAAAAGACAACCAGCCAGATAAAGCTATCGGCCTGTAACAACCAGCCACCGGCCAGTATGCCAATCTGCAGTGCGGCAAAAACAAACAACTGGAAGTTGCCGTACGCCTGGCCTGCCCGATTCGGATCGGTAACCTCAACAAACAATGCACGCTGAGTAGTCCAGAAAAAGCTGTTATAAAAGCCGTAAGCGAACGTCAGGCACACTGCACTGCCAATCGATTGCCCCACTAAAAACACAGTTCCCAGCAACAGGAAAAAGCACAGTGTCGTGCAGAGAAACAGTTGCTGTAGCGTCAGCACGTTGCGTAGCCGATCCCAGCCCCACAGACCGGCCTGAAAGCCCACACCGGTAACCGCAATCAGCAAACTGATCTGCACCAGATCAAAGCCGCCCTGCCACAGGTACACGGGTAAATAAAACGGAAACACGCCGAACAGCAGCGAGTGTAGCCCGAGAAAAAGGTAAAACGCCTTTTTGGTTTGCAACGCTCTATTAATTCGCAACGCTTTTCTGGCTCGTATGGCGGGTGAGTCGTCCTGTGACTCGCAATATCACCGAGGGTTCGGACCGTCGGCCAAATACGGTACGCACATCACTGCTGCAATACACGCTGTAAAAACTGTTGCGTACGCTGCTGCACCGGATTGGTAAACATAACCGCCGGTGGCGCAATTTCGACAACGCGCCCCTGATCAAGAAAGCAAACGCGGTCTGCAACGTCTCGTGCAAACGACATCTCGTGCGTGGCGAGCACAATAGTCATACCCTGCGACTTAAGTGCACGCACCACGTCGAGCACTTCGCCGACCAGTTCCGGGTCAAGTGCGGAGGTGATTTCGTCAAGCAGCATCACCTCCGGATTCATCGCCAGAGCGCGGACAATTGCCACCCGCTGCTGCTGTCCACCGGACAGCCGATCAGGGTATTCCCGCGCCTTGTCGCCCAACCCGAACTGCGCCAGTAGTTGCTGCGCGTGATCTTCGGCCTGAGACTGATCCTGAGACAACACGCGCTTTGGTGCCAGGGTGATGTTATCCATCACGGTCATATGCGGAAACAGATTAAAACTCTGGAACACAATACCAACGCGTTTGCGTACCGGCCCCGGATCAAGTCCGGGCACTGATATCTCCGTATCGTCAAGCCAGATACGTCCGTCGTCGATAGGCTCCAGTAAATTCAAACACCGCAGCAGCGTTGATTTACCAGAACCGGAGGCGCCGATAAGACACAGCATTTCGCCGGTGTCGATCTGCAAATCAATCTGATCACACACGGTAATATCGTCAAAGCGCTTGGTGACTGACTGCAACGTCAGCTTGGGCTGCTGTAACTGCCGCGTTGAATGTTGTTCTGAAAGCACGGTCACGTGCGCTGCGCTCTCTGCTTAGCCAGCAAATGATCGGTATACCGAGTGGCGGGAATGGTGACGCATAGAAATATAATTGCAGCACCGACATAAGGCGTGAAGTTTGCCATCAGCGATTTATACACATTAGCCTGCCGCAACAGCTCCACCGGCCCGATAAACGACAACAGCGCCACATCCTTCTGCAAGGCGATCACAAAGTTCATCATCGCCGGCACCTGGCGTCTGATTGCCTGCGGCAGAATGACATAGCGCATGGTGTCAGCTTCCGACAGCCCCAGTGACTGTGCGGCAGAGCGCTGGCTGGCATGCACCGATTCAATACCAGACCTTAGCACCTCGGCAACGTAGGCTGAGTACGTCAGCACCAGTGCCACAGTGCCCCACAAATAAGGTGAGTTCCACGGCCGTGGCAAGCCCAGCCCCGGTATACCAAAGCCAATCAGATACACCAGCAGAATGGTTGGAACGCCTCTGAAGATATCTGTGTAGAAAGCGCCGAACACACGCAAAGGGAACAATGCAGCATTGCGTGTGTTGCGGCACAGCGCAATGACGAGCGCCAATACAATGATCAGAGGCAGGCTCCAGGCAAATATCATCACATCAAGCGTGAACGCCTGTAACAACGTGGGGAACGTCTTTACCAGTATCGGCCAGTTAAAAAAACTGCGCTTCACTGCCTCCCAGCCCGGCGCCATAGGTATCAGCACAGCCAGGGCCGTGCAGACTACCAGCAGGCTTGCGCAGGCGATAACAATACTGCGCCTGCGCTCACGCTGTTCGTAACGCTGTCGTGGAGTCAATCCCGCTTACCGATGATATCCGGACCCCGTAATCCCGTTACTTACTCATATCGATGACGGGTACGCCTGCGCCATCAGCCAGCCACTGTGATTCGATTTGCTTTAAGGTACCGTCGGCTGCGAGAGACTCTATCGCTGCATCAACACAGGGTTTTAATGCACTGCCCTTTGCCATCAGCAGGCCAAAGTTATCGGGTGACTCATTGTTTTCAACCGGAAACTGACCAAGCATCTTGCCATCATCAAGCTGGACTGCGGTTACAAACAGTGCTGACGGAAGATCAAACACGATTGCGTCGATCTGATTGGCAGCCAGTGCGGCCACGACATCTGCGTTGTCGTCATACAGCAGCATCTCCTGCTCCGGCTGGAGTACATTGGCAAGAAACGGCTGACTGGTGGTACCGGCTGCAGCGCCGAATTTAAGCTTCTTTAAGCTCGACGCAGTGGCACTGGTACCCGCTGCATCGCTGCCGTCCTTTACCACAACCGCCATGGTGGTGGTGTAATAGGGAGTGCTAAAGTCGATGACTTCAAGACGCTCGGGCTTAATGGAATACTGCTGCAGGTTAAAGTCAAAGTTCTTGGCGCCGGGCTGTATAGCCTCGTCAAAGCTGGTTCTAACCCAGTCGACCGCAGACTTGTCAAAACCCATGCGCTCGGCCACCGCATAGGCAACTGCTGCTTCAAAGCCTTCGCCGCTTTCAGGTGCATCGTTCATGACCCACGGCGGATATGCCGGGTTGCCAGTGGCGACGGTCAGTCTGTCGTCGGTTACCGTGTTGCCTGCGGTACACTCGTTGCCGGCCAGCGCCGGCGATGCACTCAGCGCCAGCACTGAAGCGGTCGCAAGTGCTCGAAAAAAAGCGGATGCCATGAATATTTTCTCCTGACGTGTTTAGCCTGCCACTATGCGCGACAGGCGCTTGCCACTGTAGCAAAAAGTGGCTGAAAACTGAAAAGATGAACGACAAACTCCGGGTCAGTTAGTTGAATCAGGCAACAGTGAATGACGCATCCGCTGCAGCACATCCAGCCCCTGCATCGACAGGTAGTGCAGCAAATCAATAAACACCCAGTTTTCGGCCAGCTTGTCGCCCTCGCGTCGATACACATCAACCACTCGCATGTCTGCCCTGATGTCGTTGCCGGTCATACCGAGAAATCCACCGGTGGCGGTGTTGGTCAGATTGGCCCAGCCAAAAAAACACGCGTAGTTACCTTCGGCAAATCGGGCCACGTGTCCGTTAAACACCTTGTCTTTGAGGTTTTCCCGAAACGGAAACTGATGCTGTTTCTGATAGCGGCGCACGGTGTAAGAAGCGCCAATGCCTGCCGGGCCATACCAGATCATGTCGTCGTGCCAGCACTTCTGCAGCAGCTCGGGCGGGCAATTTTTCGCGCCGGTTCTATTGAGTTCAGATAAGTCTTCGACCATGCGGTTTACCAGCGCCATGGTCTTTGCGGCTTCATCTGCAGGTTGTTCCTGTAGCTGAATGCCATCGTGCGTGCGCGGCCCCGGATGAATAAAAAACGCACCGGTTTGCGGTGGCAGTGGATAGTGCCCGGCCTGTTGCATAACGCCAATAACATCGCAGAACAGCGCCGACTCTGTTATGCGATCACCCTCGACGCGATTGAACTCCGCATAACGCAAAAACACGATTTTACCTGTGGGCGGTATGCCGAGCCAGGGTCGGTCAAACAGTCCCATAAAGTGACCCATGCTGCACACCCACGGACTGTCCGTAGCGGAAACATCATTGTGACCAGCCATAAAAATATCTTCTCGCCGCTGCAGTGGTGTGAACGCCTGTCGCAATGGCTGCCAAAACACATCAGCCACCGCCTGTGCGCCGTGCTGCTCATAAAACGGATGCATACCGCGCCAGTGATAATCAGCTGAAGTGAAGCGCGCAATGGTGTCAGCCATGGCCGCAGGCTCACTGGAATCGAGTGCCTGATGGTACTCGCGCACCAGTTGCTTGGCAGATTGAAGTGTGGTCATTGAACTCAACTAAACCGAACAAAAAAGATCAGGCCGCAGTATGCACCAGCGCCGTGCGCATGTACCTGTCTGACTGCGAATTCAATGTCGCAGCATGGCGCCTGCAATCAATTCGTGCAAAGCGCTATTTCCGGAAAAGCAATATCGCGCGAAAAGAGCTTGACATAGTACCTTTTGGTATCATTTAATATGATACCAAATGGTATCGCAATAAATTTATATCCCATGACCGAAAGCGAACAACACGCGTTTAAAGCACTCGCGGACCCAACCCGTCGGCAGATTTTGCTGCACCTGAGTCAGGGCGATAAAACCATCGGGGAGCTTGTCGACGAATTTGCCATGACACGTGCAGCAGTTAAAAAACACCTCGATGTACTGGCGCGCGGACAAATGGTGTCGGTACACCCCCGCGGGCGTGAGCGCATCAATCGGCTACAACCCGGAGGCATTCAATCAGTGATGAACTGGCTGACCTACTTTGATCAATTCTGGGACAACAAGCTCAACGCGTTGCAGCAGGTGATTGCCGAAACTGCCACGGCTCCTGCAACCGGCACGTCAACGAACACAACAACAAACACAAGCGGGACAAAACCCCGTCGTAAAAAATCCAGCCGTA
>CAYMFQ010000128.1:0-4743 GCA_964389335.1 uncultured Granulosicoccaceae bacterium | reverse complement strand
AACACAACAACAAACACAAGCGGGACAAAACCCCGTCGTAAAAAATCCAGCCGTAAACAGAAACCAGAACAGTAATCCTATTCCCCGGCTTACTAATCACCGCCACAGCAAGGACACAAACTGATGACAAACATCGCGGACAAACCGGACACAATGACCAAGACCATCTTTTTAGCAGCCACACCGGATGTGGTATGGCAATACCTGACAGAGAAAGACAAACTCAAAACATGGTTCCATCCGGCGGAGTCTGATCTGCAAAGTGGCGGGGAATACGCGCTGATCAAAGAAGACAAACCCGGCGCACAACGACTGTGCTGGGGTAAGGTCGTGTCGATGTCACCACCGACCAGCATGGTCTGGACGTTCACCGTTGGCCCGCTAAATGGCGCCATGACAACCGTTCACTGGACGCTGGAGCCGGTCGACACCGGAACCCGCCTGACGCTTGTACACGAAGGCATTACCGACGCCATGGGCGAGTCGGCACTCGGACTGATATTCGCACTGGATCATGGCTGGGATGAACACTTCGAGCGGCTGCGACAGGCAACGCGAGAGACTGCACCCGCAGAGTGTTCCTGAGGGTTCTTCGCATTACACTCGATACAACACAGGGAATCAGACTGATGATCAAAAACAAAGTGGTATCCAGAGAGCAATGGCTGGAACATCGCCGATCATTGCTGAAGAAAGAAAAGGAACTCACCCGTCTGCGCGATGAACTGACGCAGGCAAGGCAGCAACACCCGTTTGTACTGGTAGATAAAAGCTACCGATTCACCGGCCCTGACGGGGTATACAGTCTGTCCGAGCTGTTCGGGCAACACAGCCAGCTCATCGTGCAGCATTTTATGTTCGGTGCGGACTGGGAACAGGGCTGCCCCAGTTGCTCTTTTTGGGCGGACAACTTTAACGGCACCGAAGGCCATCTGGCCGCACGTGACATTGCCTTTGTTGCGGTATCCAACGCGCCGCTTGAACGGTTGCAGCAGTATGCAACACGACTTGGCTGGCGCTTTCCATGGTACTCCGCTGAAGACACAAGCTTTGGACAGGACTACCACGTTACCTTTGATGACAACGCCAAAGCGAAAAGCCAGATTGACTATAACTACACAACACAAAACTGGTACACCGAAGAATTACCTGGTGTCAGTGTATTTCTGAAAGATGGCGACGCGGTGTATCACACCTACTCGACCTATTCACGTGGTCTGGATAACCTGAATGGCGCCTATCACTATATCGACCTGACGCCAAAGGGGCGCAACGAAGACAGCGGTATGTCGTGGGTGCGGCGCAATGATGAATACGGTTAACAGTAGTGGAGCGCCGATAGGTTATTGCTGAACTTTCGACCTTCGCCACAATTTAAGGTACACCATTGCGCCGAGGGCTCCGCCGAGCGAATTTAGAATTATATCGTCGATGGCGGAAATTCTGGAGGGCAGGAACACCTGCCCTGCTTCTATGGCGACACTCGTCAGTGCACACACGCACACAGTAACCAGCAATGGCCGAACCGCTCGACTGAAGTGCATCAACAACACACCCAGTGGAATAAACCCCAGCAGGTTTACCACCCAGTCCCGCGCACTGCTTATGAAGGAAGTACTGTATTTCATCGAAAAGGGTACCAGTTGCCATCTCGGCAGCTCGCGGTACTGATCCGCGATAGGCACCACCTCGGGCATCACCAGTGCACCGGTGGCCAAATAGTCTATGCGCTCATCGTCAACAGTAACCACTGCCTTGCGGATTCGGCCATGCCAGGGCCGCTCACCGTGTAACTCGTTACCGAACGCAAGCAGATAGCTCAGAGACCAGTTCGATGTACCGCCTGCCGGAAGCGCCGACACATCGACGGTGATGCCATCAACACCGATATGTAACTCCCCCGCCTCGATGACAACATCCAGCTGACGCCATTGTGACTCGCTAAAAATATCGGGTATGACGCGAGAAGGCTTGCCGTTTAAACTGCTGCTGGTATGTCGAAGCCGAACTTCAAGATCGTGACCATGCTGCGCAATGGTGATATTGCGACGCGCTATATCTTCCGACACCGTAAAGATACGCGCGGGCCCGTATTGTTTGGGGCTGTCAGTGTTAACTTCAAGCGAGACACGCAGCGACGCACCATCTTTTACCTTCTGAACCCACGGTGGCACATCCTCTGATCGCGCAATACCGCGGGTCTGCAACCGTAACTCTGAATCGACAAGCACAGCGCCGTTGTCATACTGCGGGTCAGACCATATCTGCCAGTTGAACGGATAGTAACCCGCAAACAGACATCCACCAATTAGCAATAACACCCCGATACCGGACAAAGTCCTGGATATACTAATTATTGTTGTACTCCTCAAACAGCCGCAATCTTCACATTTTTGCACGCCTCATTGCCGGATCATACGGCGGCGTTAACGTCGCGCTGCAGTCTACCAGCTCTGTGGCAACCTCAAGCTGATAATTTGCATTGGCAATATAGTCCTTGTCCACACCTGACGCATTGCGAATATACCCATAGCCAATAGCACAGCCAAGATGATGGCCATAACCACCACTGCTAAGCCAGCCGGCGCGTTCGCCATTGCGGTAAATGGTTTCACGACCGTGTAGCACGACGCCCGGTTGTTCAACGACAAACCCACACAGCATTTTTTTCAACAGTGCCTGCTGTTGGTGAAGCAGCGCCTCTCGCCCCTTGAATGGCTGGTCATCCCTCGAGAGTTTTACCGCCCAGCCCAGCCCCGCCTCAAGTGGCGTGTGATCAGGCCCGATGTCACTTCCCCAGGCTCGATAGCCTTTCTCCAGCCGACAGGTTTCAATAACCCGGTAGCCGGCATTGATCAGCCCCTGTTCTGCACCGGCCTGCATTAGCGCATCATAGACCGTTAACGCATACTCCACCGGCAGATGCAGCTCCCAGCCCAGCTCGCCTACGTAGGTAATTCGCAATGCATTAACCGGACAACCGGCAAGGCCAATCGTCTGCATGGAAGCAAAGGGAAACGCCTCACTGGAAAGATTTGCACGTGTTACCGCAGACAGTATCGAACGCGAATTTGGCCCCATTAACGACAATACGCAAATTGACGATGTGCTATCGAACAATTGAACATTAGCGTCTTCCGGCAGATTGCGTGCAATCCAGTTGTAATCATGCGAGGCAAAGCCGGTGCCGGTGACAATATAAAACTCATCAACGGCAATCCGTGCAACGGTAACATCTGCCTGAATACCACCGTGATCATCGAGCATCTGGGTATAGGTTAGTGAACCGACCGGTTTATCGACGCTGTTGGCACACAGCCAGTTAAGTACGCTTTGTGCGTCTGGCCCTTTTAAGCTGAACTTGGCAAACGATGTCTGATCGATAAGCACCGCCGCATGGCGAACTGCATGGTGCTCTCTTGCCACCGCCACATGCCAGTTGGGTTCTTCAAAGCTGTACTCATCCTCAGGCGTTTCACCGGCACTGATGTCTGCAAACCAGTTGGGCCGCTCCCAGCCGAGTTTCTCACCAAAGCAGGCACCCTGCTCTTTTAACACACTGTACAGCGGCGACCGCCTGCACGGTCTGCCTGAGCTGTGTTCCTCTGCAGGCCAGGCAATGGTGTAGTGCTTGGCGTAGGCCTCCAGCGTGCGAGTACGAACCCAGTCAGTATCTGTATGTGGTTTGCCAAAGCGGCGAATATCGACGCTCCATAGATCATACGGTGGCTCGCCGTTTGCCACCCACTCGGCAAGCGCCATACCGGCACCGCCACCGGAGGCGATACCAAAGGCGTTAAAGCCGGCGCCGACAAAAAAGTTCTTTAACTCCGGCGCTTCTCCCAGAATAAAATTGCCGTCTGGCGTGAAGCTCTCGGGGCCATTGGTCAGGGTTTTAATGCCAGTGTCAGCCAGCGCAGGTACACGGCCTAATGCGTACTCCATCATCGGCTCGAAGTGATCGTAGTCGGCGTCGAGTAATTTATAGTTAAATCCCGCAGGGATACCATCGACCGCCCATGGCACCGGATTGGGCTCGTAGCCACCCATCACCAGACCGCCGACTTCTTCTTTGTAATAGGTGAGTCGATCCGGGTCCCGCAGGGTTGGCAATGTACTGGTGACCCCGTCAATTGCCTCCGTCAGAATGTACTGATGCTGCACAGAAACCAACGGCACATTAACGCCGAAACGTGCGGCAAACTCACGACTCCACTGACCGGCACAACACACTACCCGTTCACAGGCTACGCGGCCATGGCTGGTGATAACTGCACAGATACCATTCTTATTAAACTCAAGGTCGAGCACCTCGGTGTCTTCCGCGATCACCGCGCCACTATGACGCGCGCCGCGTGCGAGCGCCATGGTTATATCTGACGGGTTTGCCTGTCCATCAGTTGGCAGAAACGCTGCACCGACCACATCGTCAATCGTCATCAGCGGCCATAACTGCTGCGCTTCAGCCGGTGTTAGCAACTGCATATCAAGCCCGAATGAATGCGCGGTGGTTGCCTGTCGTTTTACTTCGGTCCAGCGCGCCTCGTTGCATGCGAGGCGCAGTCCACCATTCATTTTCCAGCCAGTGGCGAGACCAGTTTCCGCTTCAAGCTTTTTGTACAGATCAACCGAATAACCGAGCAATTGCGTCACATTGGCATTACTGCGTAGTTGCCCGACCAGTCCGGCTGCATGAAAGGTTGAGCCGGAGGTGAGTTTGTCACGCTCGAGCAACAGCGTCTC
>CAYMFQ010000127.1:0-15711 GCA_964389335.1 uncultured Granulosicoccaceae bacterium | reverse complement strand
CCTATCGTGCCTACGTTTACGTGCGGTTTCGTTCGCTCAAATTTTTCCTTCGACACTGTTTGAAGCCTCTATCTTGTCATCTGTTAGTTATTGTTTAAGTTCAGGAACCTGTGAAGGTTTCGGTTACGCTTTGAGGAGCTTCCGCATACTTGGAAAACTCCATGGTGTAGGTTGCCCTACCCTGTGTGGCCGACCGCAGATCCGTTGCATAGCCAAACATCTCTGCCAGTGGCACCTCCGCGCTCACTGTTTTACCCGCCGGCGTCTCATCCATACCCTGTACGATGCCACGCCGTCGGTTTAGATCTCCCATCACATCACCCATGTAATCTTCAGGGGTGACCACTTCAACCTTCATAATGGGCTCAAGCAACACTGGATCAGCTTCCAGCGCGCCATTTCTAAAACCCATCGAACCCGCGATCTTGAATGCGATTTCGCTTGAGTCAACATCGTGGAACGAACCGTCGTACAGCGTTACCGCGATATCCACCATCGGGAAACCGGCGACGACACCGCTTTCCATTTGTTCCTGAATGCCCTTGTCAACCGCTGGTATGAATTCTTTCGGAATCACACCACCGACGATCTTGTTGTTAAATTCGTAGCCTGCCGCCTGCTCGCGCGGCTCAAGCTTAAGCCACACATGCCCGTACTGACCCTTGCCACCGGTCTGCCGCACAAACTTTCCTTCCGCCTCGACCGGCTTGCGGATCGTTTCGCGATAAGACACCTGCGGCTTACCAACTGCCGCCTCGACGCTGAATTCGCGACGCATACGGTCGACGATGATGTCGAGGTGCAGCTCGCCCATGCCTGAGATAATGGTCTGGCCGGATTCTTCGTCGGTTCGCACGCGAAACGACGGATCTTCCTGCGCCAGTTTACCGAGCGCCACACCCATCTTTTCCTGATCGGCCTTGGTTCTCGGCTCCACCGCAACCGATATCACCGGCTCCGGGAATTCCATGCTCTCAAGCGTTATAGGCGCCTTTGAGTCGGTCAGCGTATCGCCGGTGGTGACATCTTTCAGCCCAACCGCCGCGGCGATGTCGCCAGCTCTGACTTCTTTAATATCTTCGCGATCGTTCGAGTGCATCTGCAGCAAACGACCAATCCGCTCGCGCTTACCGCGCCGCGGAATCAACACCATGTCACCAGACTTGATGACACCGGAGTACACTCGCATGAAAGTCAGCGACCCAACATAAGGATCAGTGGCAATCTTAAAAGCCAGTGCCGAAAACGGCTCATCGTCGGCTGGCGGCCGCGCATCTTCGGTGCCGTCTTCCAGCTGACCAACGATGGGCGGAATATCTATCGGAGACGGCATCAGCTCGACTATTTTATCGAGCACCGCCTGCACGCCTTTGTTCTTGAATGCTGACCCGCAGGTCACCGGCACAACCTCACCGGCGATGGTTCGAATCCTCAAACCATCAAGAATCTGTTGTACTGACAGTTCACTGCCTTCGAGGTACAGCTCGGTGAGCTCCTCTGATGCTTCGGCAGCAGACTCCACCAGTTTCTCGCGCCACTCATTCGCGAGCGGCAGCAGAGAATCATCGATCTCGCTCTCGGTGAACTTGGTCCCCTTAGACGCTTCGTCCCAGTGGATCGCCTTCATCTTTACGAGGTCAACGACACCTTCAAAACCTTCTTCCGCACCAATAGGCACTTGCAGCGGTACGGGGTTACCCCCAAGTCGCTCTTTTATTTGCCCTACCACGCGAAAAAAATCGGCCCCGGCACGATCCATCTTGTTGATGAACGCAAGCCGCGGCACGTTGTACTTGTTCGCCTGACGCCACACAGTCTCTGACTGCGGCTCGACACCACCAACCGCGCAAAAAACCGCCACTGCGCCGTCAAGGACCCGCAGTGATCGCTCAACCTCGATAGTGAAGTCAACGTGTCCAGGCGTATCGATTATGTTGATGCGATGCTCTTCGAAGCTTGCATCCATGCCACGCCAAAAGCATGTTGTCGCCGCGGAGGTAATGGTGATCCCCCGCTCCTGTTCCTGTTCCATCCAGTCCATCGTGGCCGCGCCATCGTGGACTTCGCCTAGCTTGTGCGAGACCCCTGTGTAAAACAGAACCCGCTCAGTGGTGGTTGTTTTACCCGCATCGATGTGGGCCATGATACCGACATTGCGATATCGCTCTATGGGAGTTGTGCGCGCCACGAATCGATGCCATGTTGCCTCGGCTGCCCTCTACCAGCGGTAGTGAGCGAATGCCTTGTTAGCTTCAGCCATGCGATGGGTATCGTCGCGCTTCTTGACCGCGGAACCACGCTTCTCTGTGGCATCGAGCAACTCGCCTGCCAGCTTCAGCGTCATGGACTTCTCGCCACGCTTTCGTGCCGCTTCGATGATCCAGCGCATTGCGAGGCCTGTTCTTCTGACCGGACGCACTTCAACCGGCACCTGGTAAGTTGCACCACCAACACGACGCGACTTCACCTCTACCGCCGGGCTTACATTTTCCAGTGCGAGCTCAAGCATCTCCAAAGGCTCGCCACCTTTCTTCTCAAGCATGTGGTCGAGCGCGCCATACATGATTTTTTCGGCAACCGATTTCTTGCCGCTGTACATCAGCATGTTGACAAATTTTGTCAGCTGCACACTACCGTACTTGGGGTCGGGCAGTATCTCTCGCTTCGGAGCTTCACTACGTCTGGACATTGTCTAGTAACCTTGAACCTTGTTCATCTTGCTTATAAGCCTTTAGCCAGTGCCGATCGGCACCTAGCTCTTAGGCTTCTTAGCGCCGTATTTGGATCGACCCTGGCGTCGGCTTTCAACGCCCTGGGTGTCGAGGCTGCCGCGTACGGTGTGATAGCGAACACCAGGCAAATCCTTTACACGACCGCCGCGAATCAACACGACCGAGTGCTCCTGAAGGTTGTGGCCTTCACCACCGATGTAGGATGTCACTTCAAAGCCGTTAGTCAGCCGCACGCGAGCCACCTTCCGCATCGCCGAGTTCGGCTTCTTGGGCGTAGTGGTGTAGACGCGGGTGCATACACCGCGCTTCTGCGGGCAGGCCTCAAGCGCTGGCACGTTAGATTTCTCCGCCTTGCGCTTTCTCGGTTTCCTGACGAGTTGATTAATTGTTGCCATTCTAATCCTGTGTATACATTGCGCGATCGTATAGACCAGCGCCCTGCTTTTGTAAAGCAGAACCTTTGCTCGAAATAAAGTTAAGCAGGGAATTGGTTGAAATACAGACCTGTCAGGGCCACCAGAACAGACCCCAACGCAAACCAAGCCGCCAAGTGTAAGTCGGCTGACCATTGCATGTCAACCGACAAACCCCTGGCGGTGTTTTATTACACTGCTGTTATTACTTTTGCTATACCGCCTCGCCTACAGATTCACCGTCCGAAGGCGATTCAGTTACGTCTTCGCTCTGAGTAGCGCTCATTGCCGCTGCCAGTGACTCGTCGAGTGACTTGTGGCTTCGACCTTTCTTGCGCTCAGTGTGGAACGCCAGACCAGTACCTGCCGGAATCAGTCGACCAACGATGACGTTCTCCTTCAGACCGCGCAGATCGTCGCCGGAGCCACGTACTGCCGCCTCGGTAAGTACGCGTGTGGTCTCCTGGAACGACGCTGCCGAAATAAACGATTCGGTAACCAGAGAAGCCTTGGTAATACCCAGCAGCATGTTTTCGTACTGAGCAGGTTCCTTGTTCTCTTCAACCAGCTGGCGATTGATTTCCTTCACATCTGCGAATTCAACCTGCTCACCGGCCAGGAAGTTTGAGTCGCCGGCTTCGGTGATATCAACCTTACGCAGCATCTGGCGAACGATCACCTCAATGTGCTTGTCGTTGATCTTTACACCCTGCAGGCGGTAGACGTCCTGAATCTCTTTCACCAGGTAAGCTGCCAGAGCCTCGATGCCGAGAAGGCGCAGAATATCCTGCGGATTTGGCTCACCGTCTGCGATCACCTCGCCGCGCTCAACCTGTTCACCTTCGAACACATTGATGTGACGCCACTTCGGAATGAGCTCCTCATGTCGCTCTTCGTTCGGGCCGGTGATGACCAGACGTTGCTTACCCTTGGTTTCCTTACCAAAACTGACCGTACCGGTGCGCTCCGCAAGGATTGCGGGTTCCTTCGGCTTACGCGCTTCGAACAAGTCAGCTACGCGTGGCAGACCACCGGTGATGTCTCTGTTTTTCGTGGATTCCTGAGGAATTCTAGCAACAACGTCGCCAACTGCGACCTGATCTTCGTCGTTCAGACTTACCGTGGCACCGGCGGGCAGCAGGTAGTTGGCCGGAATCGATGTTCCTGCGTAGCACAGGTCTTCACCTTTCTCGTCCACCAGTCTGACCATCGGGCGCAGATCTTTATCCTTGCCGACAGCGCGCTGCTTCGGATCGGTTACGACAATTGACGAAACACCGGTCAGATCATCGGTTTCGGTATTAACGGTGACACCGTCAACGAAGTCAGAGAACTTCGCAACACCCGCCACCTCAGTGATGATTGGGTGCATGTGCGGATCCCATTCGGCGATGGTACCGCCGGCAGGCACTGCTGCGCCGTCTTCGTATTTAAGCGTTGCACCGTAAGGCACCTTATAGCGCTCACGCTCGCGGCCACCCTCATCAACCAGGCCGATTTCACCTGAGCGAGATACAACGATCAGTTCGTTGTTACTGTTTGAAACATGCTTCATGTTGTGCAGGCGAATCGAACCACCGGCTTTCACTTCAACAGAGCTTGCTGCTGCGGCCCGGCTCGCCGCTCCACCAATGTGGAACGTACGCATGGTCAGCTGTGTACCCGGCTCACCGATCGACTGCGCCGCCATTACACCGACTGACTCGCCGTTGTTGATCATGTGCCCACGTGCCAGGTCACGGCCGTAGCACATTGAGCACACACCAAAGCTGGTTTCGCAGCGGATGGCTGAGCGCACAACGACTTCATCAACACCAGAGGTTTCGAGCAGGTCGACCAGTTTCTCATCGAGCAACGTGCCCGCTTCCACCACCAGCTCGTCAGTGCCGGCTTTGTAGACGTGTTGCGCTGTAACGCGTCCGAGTACTCGTTCACCGAGTGCTTCGACAACATCGCCGCCTTCAATCACCGGTGTCATGGTGACACCTGCTTCGGTACCACAGTCGTACTCGGTGACCACCAGATCCTGCGCCACGTCGACCAGACGACGAGTCAGGTAACCGGAGTTCGCAGTTTTCAGAGCGGTATCGGCCAGACCCTTTCGAGCACCGTGTGTCGAGATAAAGTACTGCAGTACATTCAGACCTTCTCGGAAGTTCGCAGTAATCGGTGTCTCGATGATTGAGCCATCCGGCTTTGCCATCAAACCACGCATACCCGCCAGCTGCCGAATCTGAGCTGCGGAACCACGAGCACCGGAGTCAGACATCATGTAGATGGAATTGAATGAAGCCTGCTCCTGATCCTTGCCCTCGGTATCCTGCACCATTTCTTTACCGAGCTTGCTGATCATGGATGAGGCAACCTGATCATTTGCCTTCGACCAGATATCCACCACCTTGTTGTAGCGCTCACCCTGTGTCACCAGACCAGAAGAATACTGCTCCTCGATCTCGCGCACCTCGGACTCAGCGCCGCCGATGATATCGTCTTTGTCATCCGGCACGACCATGTCTTCGACACCAATCGATACACCAGCGCGAGTCGCAAAGCGAAAACCGGTGTACATCAGCTGGTCGACAAAAATAACCGTGTCTTTCAAACCAACGTTGCGGTAACAGGCGTTGATCAGGCGCGAAATGTTTTTCTTGGTCAGATCACAGTTGACCAGCGCAAACTCGAGGCCGACCGGCAGTATCTCAGACAGGATTGCACGGCCTACGGTTGTCTCAGCGCGGATTGTGATGGCTTTCTTTCCACCATCTTCGGTTTCTTCCATATCGCGCACGCGACAGACGATCTTGGCGCCAATGTCTACCACACCACTGGACAGTGCACGCTCGACTTCTTCGACTGAACTAAACGCCATGCCCTGTCCGCGCGCACGAACATCTTCGCGCGACACGTAATACAGCCCCAGAACGATATCCTGAGACGGCACGATAATCGGCTCACCGTTGGCTGGTGACAGAATGTTGTTCGTGGACATCATCAGCGCACGAGACTCGAGCTGCGCTTCGATAGACAGAGGCACGTGAACCGCCATCTGGTCGCCGTCAAAGTCAGCGTTAAACGCGGCACATACCAGCGGGTGCAGCTGAATGGCTTTACCTTCAATCAGCACCGGCTCAAATGCCTGGATACCGAGGCGGTGAAGCGTGGGTGCACGATTCAGCAGTACCGGATGTTCGCGAATGACTTCCTCGAGGATATCCCAGACTTCCGGGCCTTCGCGCTCGACCATCTTCTTGGCGGCTTTGATGGTTGTCGCCATGCCGCGCAACTGCAGCTTGCTGAAGATGAAAGGCTTGAACAACTCGAGTGCCATTTTTTTCGGCAACCCGGTTTGGTGCAGCTTAAGTGTCGGGCCACATACAATGACCGAACGACCGGAGTAATCCACACGTTTACCGAGCAGGTTCTGTCTGAAACGCCCCTGCTTACCCTTAATCATGTCAGCCAGAGATTTCAGCGGACGCTTGTTGCTGCCGGTGATTGCACGACCACGTCGGCCGTTATCAAGCAGCGCGTCTACTGATTCCTGCAGCATACGCTTCTCGTTGCGTACGATGATGTCAGGTGCATTCAGCTCAAGCAGTCGACGCAGACGGTTGTTTCGGTTGATGACACGTCGATACAGATCGTTCAAATCAGATGTCGCGAAGCGACCGCCATCCAGAGGAACCAGCGGGCGCAGATCCGGCGGCAGTACCGGCAGCACTGACATGACCATCCACTGTGGCTTGTTGCCAGACTCGATAAACGAATCAACCAGCTTGAGGCGCTTGATCAAACGCTTGAGCTTGGTCTCTGACTTAGTGGCGTCGATCTCTTCACGCAACTTGCGTGACTCGGATTCAAGGTCGATGTCCTTGAGCAGATCGTGTACGGCTTCCGCACCCATACGCGCATCGAATTCATCGCCGTGTTCTTCGATTGCTTCAAGGTATTGCTCGTCGCTCAGCAACTGGCCGCGCTCAAGCGTGGTCAGCCCTTCGTCGATGACGACATAGGCCTCGAAGTACAGCACGCGTTCGATCTCGCGCAGCGTCATGTCGAGCAGCAGGCCGATGCGAGACGGCAGCGACTTCAAAAACCAGATGTGCGCGACCGGGCTGGCCAGTTCAATGTGACCCATACGCTCACGTCGAACGCGAGTCAGGGTAACTTCAACGCCACACTTTTCGCACACCACACCACGGTGCTTCAGACGCTTGTACTTACCACACAGGCACTCGTAGTCTTTTACCGGGCCAAAGATCTTTGCGCAGAACAAACCATCGCGCTCGGGTTTAAAGGTTCGGTAGTTGATGGTCTCCGGCTTTTTCACCTCACCGTAGGACCAGGATCGAATCATCTCCGGCGATGTCAGGCCGATACGAATTCGATCGAAGTCTTCGTTTTGTACCTGTTGCTTGTAGTTGAACAGTAGGTCTTTCATATTTGCTCCAAAAGCGAGAGTGATAGTCGTGGTTTTATTTCAAACCCGCTATCACGTGTCCTGCTCAAGCTGAATGTTGATACCAAGCGATCTGATTTCTTTCAACAGTACGTTGAAAGACTCAGGCATACCGGCTTCCATGCGGTGATCACCATCAACAATGTTCTTGTACATCTTGTTTCTACCGACAACGTCATCTGACTTAACCGTCAGCATTTCGCGCAGCGTGTAGGCCGCACCGTATGCTTCGAGTGCCCAGACCTCCATCTCACCAAAGCGCTGACCACCAAATTGTGCCTTACCACCCAGCGGCTGCTGTGTGACCAGACTGTACGGTCCGGTGGAGCGGGCGTGCATCTTGTCGTCGACCAGGTGGTTGAGCTTCAGCATGTGCATATAACCCACCGTCACCGGTCGATCAAATGCCTCACCAGAGCGACCATCGTACAACAGCGTCTGGCCGGACTCAGGCAGACCCGCAAGCTTCAGCATTTCCTTGATTTCGCTTTCCGCCGCACCGTCAAATACCGGCGTGGCCATCGGTACACCACCGCGCAGGTTATTGGCGAGTTCAGTCAGCTCTTCATCGGTTAACGAGTCGATGTCTTCCGCGGTGACCTGATCGTTGTGGTTGTAGACCTTGTTGAGGAACTCGCGTACCTCAGCGAGATCACGCTGTGCATCGAGCATTTCGCCAATGCGATACCCAAGGCCCTTGGCCGCCCATCCAAGGTGGGTTTCAAGTACCTGCCCGACGTTCATACGCGAAGGTACGCCGAGCGGGTTCAGCGCGATATCAACCGGTCTGCCGTTCTCGTCGTAAGGCATGTCTTCGACCGGAACGATCATCGAGATAACACCCTTGTTACCGTGACGACCAGCCATCTTGTCACCCGGCTGCAGTCGACGCTTAACGGCAAGATAAACCTTGACCATCTTCAACACACCCGGCGCCAGTTCGTCACCCGAAGTGATTTTCTCTTTCTGCTCAACAAAACGCTGTTCAAAACGCTCGCGCTGCTCGTTGATTGCCGCGCTCATCTTTTCGAGCTGTACGTTTAGTTCTTCGTTCTTAAGGCTGATGTTGAGCCATGAATCACGTTCGATGTCAGCCAGATAATCCTCAGTGATGGTGCTGCCTTTCTTCAGCCCGTTCGGACCCTTGTCAGCTTCCTGCCTCAGGATCAGACGCTGAATTCGCGAGAACATATCGTCTTCAACGATACGTAGCTCGTCGTCAAGGTCTTTGCGAACCTGCTTGAGTTCTTCACGCTCTACCTGCAGCGCTCGGGCGTCTTTCTCGACACCGTCACGGGTAAAGACACGCACGTCGATAACGGTGCCGTCCATGCCGGGCGGAACACGCAGTGAGGTATCTTTAACGTCCGATGCCTTTTCACCGAAGATCGCACGCAGCAGCTTCTCTTCCGGCGTCAGTTGCGTTTCACCTTTGGGGGTGACCTTACCGACCAGAATGTCGTTTGGCTTTACTTCTGCACCGACGTACACCACGCCAGACTCATCGAGCTTGGACAGCAGGCCTTCAGATACATTGGGGATATCCGCAGAAATCTCCTCCGGCCCGAGTTTGGTATCACGCGCAACGCAGTTGAGCTCTTCGATATGTATTGTTGTGAAACGATCTTCCTGTACCACACGCTCCGAGATCAAAATAGAATCTTCGAAGTTGTAGCCATTCCAGGGCATGAACGCGATCAGCATGTTCTGACCGAGCGCCAGTTCACCCATGTCGGTACTCGGGCCATCGGCGAGTACATCACCGCGTGCAATCACATCACCCGGCTTAACCAGCGGACGCTGATTCATGCAAGTGTTCTGGTTAGAGCGCGTGTACTTGGTCAGTGTGTAGATATCGACACCGGTATCACCCTGTGACGCTTCGTCGTCGTTAACTCGCACAACGATACGACCGGCGTCAACGGAATCAACGCTGCCACCACGTAGAGCAACCACAGTCGCACCAGAGTCGACGGCGACAGTACGCTCCATACCGGTACCCACCAACGGCTTTTCTGCACGCAGTGTTGGCACCGCCTGACGTTGCATGTTTGACCCCATCAATGCGCGATTGGCGTCGTCGTGCTCGAGGAATGGAATCATTGACGCTGCCACAGATACGATCTGCTTCGGCGACACATCCATGTACTCGATGCGATCCGGCGGCATCATGGCAAATTCGTTTTTATGACGGCAAGACACCAGCTCATCGGTCAGCGCACCGGCCTCATCCAGCGCTGCGTTGGCCTGGGCGATAACGTAGTTACCTTCTTCAATCGCTGACAGGTATTCAACGTCCTGGGTCACCGCGCCGTCTGACACTTTGCGATACGGTGTCTCAAGGAAACCATATTGATTGGTGCGAGCATACACAGCCAGCGAGTTGATCAGACCAATGTTTGGACCTTCCGGTGTTTCAATCGGGCAAACACGGCCGTAGTGAGTCGGATGTACGTCACGTACCTCAAAACCGGCACGCTCACGCGTAAGACCACCGGGGCCAAGTGCCGATACGCGGCGCTTGTGAGTCACCTCTGACAGCGGATTGTTCTGATCCATAAACTGCGACAGCTGACTTGAACCAAAGAACTCTTTGATTGCTGCGGCAATAGGCTTGGCGTTGATAATATCCTGCGGCATCAGGCCTTCGCTTTCGACCATACCGAGGCGTTCACGCACTGCGCGTTCAACTCGAACCAGACCGACGCGGAAAACGTTCTCCGCCATTTCACCAACGCTTCGAATACGACGATTACCCAGGTGGTCAATGTCGTCAACGATGCCGTGACCGTTACGGATATCGATCAGGCACTTCAGCACATCCATGATGTCGTCTTTGTCGAGGATACCCGGACCGGTGATTTCATCGCGGTTGAGGCGACGATTAAATTTCATGCGTCCAACCGCAGACAGATCGTATCGGTCTTCGGTGAAGAACAGGTTGTGAAACAACGTCTGTGCTGCTTCTTTGGTCGGCGGCTCACCCGGGCGCATCATGCGATAAATCTCGACCTGTGCTTCCAGTTGATTACTGGTCTGATCGATTCGGATGGTGTTCGAAATATACGGCCCGCGATCGAGATCATTGGTGTAGATGAACTTGACTTCCTTCGGTCGAATCTCGAGCAGCTTGGGCAGATTCTCTTCGGTGATCTCCGTGTTTGCACGCATTTCTTCATGCGCTTCACCGGTTTCCTTATCGATCAGATCGTGCGCCAGTACCTTGCCGAGCAGGTACTCTTCCGGCACTTCAAGTTTGGTCAGGCCGGCCTTTTCCATCATGCGCACATGCTTGGCGTTGATGCGACGGCCCGCTTCAACGATGACGTCTTTGCCGCCTTTCAGATCGAAACCGAAAGTTTCGCCACGCAGTCGACCAGGCACCAGATCAAGGCTCACTTTGGTCTTGGTCATGGTGACACGGTTGGTCTCGAAAAACGCGGCAAGGATTTCTTCTGTGCTGTACCCGAGCGCGCGCAGAATGATTGACGCAGGTAACTTGCGGCGTCGGTCAATACGCGTAAAGACACAGTCCTTTGCATCGAACTCGAAGTCGAGCCAGGAGCCACGATATGGAATAACCCGTGCAGAGAACAGCAGCTTTCCAGACGAGTGAGTCTTACCACGGTCGTGATCAAAGAACACACCGGGGCTTCTGTGCAACTGAGAAACAATTACGCGCTCTGTACCGTTGATAATGAATGTGCCATTGCCGGTCATCAGCGGCAGCTCGCCCATGTAGACGTCCTGTTCCTTGATGTCTTTTACAACACGGTTGTCACCAGAGGCCTTGTCGTAGATGACCAAACGGCACAGTACACGCAGCGGTGCTGCATAGGTCAAACCCCTGATGCTACACTCGCGCTCAGTGAACGTGGGCTTGCCCAAACGATAGTTAACGTATTGCAGCTCGACGTTACCGGCGTAGCTGACAATGGGCATAACCGACTTGAATGCACCGTGCAAACCGACGTCATCCATCTCTTCGGTGGTTTTGTCTTTTTGCAAAAACGAACGGTACGAATCTAGCTGCGTCTTGAGCAGGTAGGGTACCTCGAGAATTGTCGGTCGCTTGCCGAAGTCTTTTCTAATTCGTTTTTTTTCGGTGAAGGAATAGGTCATCTAGGTTCCTCTTTACCCACAAAATAGCACTGACATTGCGCCGGCAACACGACGCCTGTTTTCGCTGTCCATAGCGTTGTCTACAGAACTATTGTCCGTAGAACAGGGAAAGGCCGCCACCAAAGGTGCCGGCCTGCCCTGCGATACAACTTCCATTACGCCCTGTATTGGTCTGTTACCAATTACTTCACTTCGACCTGTGCACCGGCTTCTTCGAGCTGCTTCTTGAGGTCTTCCGCCTCATCTTTAGAAGCACCTTCTTTAACCGGCGCTGGCGCGCTTTCGACCATTGCCTTGGCTTCTTTCAGACCAAGACCAGTGATCGCACGTACCGCTTTAATGACGCCAACCTTGTTGTCGCCGATACCAGCAAGTACAACGTCGAACTCAGTCTTCTCTTCGGCGGCGCCACCAGCGTCACCAGCGGCGGCGGCAGGTGCTGCAGCAACAGCTGCGGCTGCGCTTACGCCGAACTTCTCTTCCATGTCAGAGATGAGTTCAACCACTTCCATCACAGTCATGTTAGAGATGGATTCGAGTATTTCTTCTTTAGACATTATTCAGGTCTCCTGAATGAGTTAGTCGCACATTTCAACTTTGGCAAGTTTTTTGTGCAAATTTGAGTGAAATAAAAACAGTAAGTTACGAAGCTTCTTTCGAGACGCGTACCGCCTCGACCGTGCGAACGAGCTTGCCCGGGACTTCGTTGAGTGTGCGAACGAACTTGCCGACCGGCGCCTGCATTACGGACATCAGCATAGAAATCGCTTCGTCGCGCGTTGGCAGGTTGGCCAGTTTGCCCAGTTCTGAAGCTTCGAGCTTCTGGCCGCCAACGGCTGCCATCGTCACTACGAGCTGGTCGTTTTCTTTCGCAAAGTCACGCAGCAGTCTGGCTGCTGAACCCGGATCTTCCTGCGAGAAAGCAAAGATCAGTGGTCCGGCCATGCCGTCCTGCATGCACTCAAACTCGGTTCCTGCCACTGCGCGTCGGGCAAGAGAATTCTTGACCACTCGCAGATACACACCGTTCGCACGAGCTTTCGCACGCAGATCGGTCAGTGCAGTTACCGTTACGCCCCGGTACTCGGCCGCAACCGCTGAATGTGCCGAGGATGCAACCTCAGCAATTTCAGCGACGACCGCTTCTTTCTCTTGTCGAGTTAAAGCCATTGAGCACCTTCCGGATTTCCGACCGTAGTCAGAGATCCAAGTGTTGTGCTTTTGCAAGCACGTGAAACAAACCAGACCTGGGTCTGGCCCCGTCTACGCAGGCAATTAAGCAGCGGGTAACTGCACCTGCGGTCTTTGACGCAAAAGTGCCGGTGCTTATTGCCGCCTGCCCTTTCACTCAAAGTCATGTTCCATCGACCCGCCAGGGTCGATGGGAATTCAGTGTTATCCCGTAAGTCGGGTAATGTCGCTAGCTCAGCGGACCCAGGTCAATGTCGAGACCAGGACCCATAGTGGACGATACCGTTGCCTTGCGCAGGTAAACGCCTTTCGCCGCAGACGGCTTAGACTTAACCAGTTCGGCCAGCAAGCTCTGCAGGTTCTCGCGCAACGCTGAGGGTTCGAAAGTGATTTTTCCGATAGGACAGTGAATGATGCCTGCCTTGTCGGTCCTGAACTGGACCTGCCCTGCCTTGGCATTTTTGACGGCGGTTTCGACATCCATTGTCACGGTTCCAACCTTCGGGTTGGGCATCAGTCCTCGAGGGCCAAGTATCGTGCCAAGTGCGCCAACCACACGCATTGAATCAGGTGTTGCTATCACCACGTCGAAGTCGAGATTGCCACCCTTGATGGAATCAGCCAGATCATCAAAGCCTACGATGTCAGCACCGGCGGCAGAGGCTTTATCAGCCTGCTCACCCTGTGCGAACACAGCAACACGCATGGTGCGGCCGGTGCCGTTGGGCAGTACAGTTGAGCCACGTACAACCTGATCTGATTTGCGTGCGTCAACACCGAGGTTGATGGCGACGTCTACGGTTTCATCAAACTTGACGCTGGACACTTCCTTTAACAGTGAAAAGGCTTCGTCGGCTTCGTAAACTTTGGCCGAGTCAATCTTTTCTCTGATCAGTTTTGCTCTTTTGGTCATTTTAGCCATGATCAAACACCCTCTACTTCGAGGCCCATGCTGCGGGCACTACCTGCGATGGTTCTAACAGCTGCGTCCATATCTGCTGCGGTCAGGTCGGGCTGTTTTGCCTTGACGATTTCTTCCAACTGCTCGCGAGACACCTTGCCGACCTTGTCAGTGTTTGGGGTGCCACTGCCTTTGGGTATACCGGCCGCTTTCTTCAGCAGGTACGACGCGGGCGGAGTCTTCATGATGTAGGTGAACGAACGGTCGTTGTAGACCGTGATCGTTACCGGCACAGGCGCACCCTGTTCCAGCGACTGTGTAGCCGCGTTGAAGGCTTTACAGAATTCCATGATGTTGACACCGTGCTGACCCAGCGCGGGGCCTACCGGCGGACTCGGGTTTGCCTGACCAGCAGGCACTTGCAGCTTGATATAAGCTTCAACTTTCTTGGCCATTTTTTCTCCTTCGGGTGCAGACGCCGCTATGCAATGCAGTATGCAAAGACAGAGGCTCCCCGATGATTTGGACCGTTAATGAATCAGGCCTTTTCGACCTGGCTAAATTCCAGTTCTACCGGTGTTGAGCGACCAAAGATCTGCACCGCGACCAGTAGTTTGTTCTTGTCAAAGTTGACTTCTTCTACCACGCCGTTGAAGTCATTAAACGGCCCGTCCGTTACGCGAACCACCTCGCCAACATCAAACAATACCTTCGGCCTGGGCTTGTCGACCCCGTCCTGCACACGCTGCAGAATCGAATCAGCCTCTCTGGCAGAGATTGGCGCAGGGCGGTCAGCCGTACCACCGATGAACCCGAGAACTCGCGGCACATTCTTGACGAGATGCCAGGTTTCATCGTTCAGATCCATCTGTACCAGCACGTAGCCCGGGAAAAACTTGCGCTCAGATTTGCGCTTCTGACCACCGCGAATCTCAACGACTTCTTCGGTGGGGACGAGAATCTCGCCAAACATCTCAGTCAGGCCCGCCCGTTCAATGCGCTCCTCGAGTGAACGCTTGACCGACGACTCATAGCCAGAGAACGCCTGCACCACATACCAGCTCTTTTCACTGGTAGCGCCGGTAATGTCGGTTGTAGTATCCAAGGACTAGCCCTCTACTCTGTCAACTGTGTGATTAAGAGCGTGTCGAAACAGGTTCGGCCGCATTGCATGCACCAAAACGTGCATCGCTGGTGCGCTGGCAGCCAAGCCTGACAAACGATTTAACTGTCAGCCACCAATACCGGTGATAAACCGGAATCCGCTACTCAGCATCCAGTCGAGCAACCACAGAAAAAGCCCCACTAAAAATACGATGACCATGACCATGATTGTGGTTTGGGTTGTTTCGGTGCGGGTTGGCCAAACTACCTTTCGTACCTCGGTTCTTGAATCGCGAAAAAAGCCTGCGGTTCGCTCACCGTGGGCAGTCTGCAAATACAAGAAAACAGCAACGCCCAGTACGACCAGCAATGCCAGAACACGATAGAGAAATGAGTAGTCGCCGAACAGGTAAAACAATACCAGTCCGCCCAGCACCAGTCCGCCGGCCGCCATCATCTTAATTCGATCAGCCGGATTTACTGTTTCTTCCGCTTTTGCAGCCATTGTTTTCCCAGTCGTCTACCTGCCACCCGAAGATGGCAGGCCAGGAGGGACTCGAACCCCCAACCTGCGGTTTTGGAGACCGCTGCTCTGCCAATTGAGCTACTGGCCTATTCTTTCGTGCCGCTCGCGGCACTTGTACCTAACGCGAAAAAGCGGATGTGAGGAATCACGCCCGCTATTTACGCAGTATGGGTCGAAATAATCAACCCATACCTAGTATAGACAGGTACTCAGTCGTTGATCTTGGCGACGACACCGGCGCCAACCGTTCGGCCACCTTCACG